>CAYLQD010000085.1:0-7778 GCA_964385685.1 uncultured Planctomycetota bacterium
CAATACGACTACGTCATCATCACCTTGTCATTCCGACTTTCTTGCCCAGCAACGCGTTAATCATCGACAGAACACCTCAGAGCACCATGGAAGCGGGATTGCGTATCATACATACGCGGACGGGAATGTCAAGCTTCTGGGCCGAAAACGCCCGGCGCGGGTGGAAAAGTCGCTGACAGGGCCGGCAGCGAGGGTTATAATCCTGCGCCACTTCACAGGAGACCGATGTCAGAAGACCAACCACACGGCCAGGCGGGCGAACCACCTCCCGCCCCCCAACGCAAGATCGTCGCCGGATTTGAGATTCTCAGCAAGGTGGGCCGGGGCGGAATGGGGGCCGTCTTCAAGGCGCGGCAGATCACCGTCGACCGGATCGTGGCCCTCAAGGTCCTGCCGCCGAATCTTGCCAAGGACCCGACGTTTACGGAGCGGTTCCTGCGCGAGGCACGATCGGCCGCCAAGCTCAACCATCCCAATATCGTTCAGGCGATAAGCGCCGGCCAGGAAGGCGCTTACTACTACTTCGCGATGGAGTTCGTCGCCGGGCCGACGGTCGCGAGGATGCTGCAGTCCAAAGGCTGGCTCCCCGAGCGGCGGGCGCTCGAGATCGCCCGCGACGTCGCCCGCGCCCTCGAATACGCGCACAACGCCGGGCTCGTGCACCGTGACATCAAGCCCGACAACATCCTCGTCACCGCCGACGGCACCGCGAAGCTGGCCGACCTGGGCCTGGCCCGCGAGATCGAGCAGGCCGACGTCGGCGTCACGCAGGCCGGCGAGACCCTCGGCACGCCCAACTACATCTCGCCGGAGCAGATCCGCGGCGACGTCGAGATCGACGGCCGGGCCGACATCTACTCGCTCGGCGCGACGCTCTACCACATGCTCGTCGGGGAGCCGCCCTATGCAGGCCCGTCGGGCCACGTCGTCATGGCGAAGCATCTGTCGGACCCCGTGCCCGACGCCCGCAAGGCCAATCGCGAGGTATCGGTCGCGGCGTCCGCCGTCATCCGCAAGGCCATGGCCAAGGATCCCGCCCGGCGCCATTCCGACGCCGGCGCGATGCTTGCGGAGATCGAACGAGCGCTCGGCGAGCCCCAACACCGCGCCGGGCGGACACCGGAATCCAAACCGAAGCCAAAGCCCAAGCCGGCGGCGAGAGCCAGGCCCGCGCCGCAACCGGAGCGGCCGAGACCGTCGGCCGTCGGCAACGACACCGTCGCATCGCCCGCCATCCGCAGGCGCCGGCGTCGGCGCGGCGCCTTCCCCTGGATTCTGGCGGCCGCCGTCATCGTGGTCCTGGCCGTCTTCGCGCTCGCGGCCGCGCACATGGCGGGCGTGTTGCCCGACTGGGTTCCCGGGCCCGCCGGCGATCAGTCGGAGAAGCCCGCCAGCGACCTGTCGGAGAGGCCCGCCGGCCCTTCGGGCCCGCGCGAGGCGGAGCGGAAAACCGTCTATCTGTCCGACTTCAAGCCGGCGTCGGCGACGGTCGGCTGGGCCACGCTCGGCATGAACCGGATGCCGCGCGAGATGGCGCCGTCGGGCAAGTGCCGGTGTCGCGGCCGGGAGTTCACGAGATACATCTGCGCCCACGCCCCGTCGCGCGTTGTCTATCGGCTGCCGGAGGGAGCGCGGCGGTTCACGGCCCTGGTCGGGCTGTCCGACACGTCCGGCGGGCACGGCTCGGTGGCCTTCGTCGTCGTGGGCGACGGCCGCACGCTCTTCAAGAGCGCGGTTCTCACCGGTACGTCGAAGCCGGTGCCCGTCGATGTCGACGTGACCGGGATCAAGCAGTTGGAGCTTGTCTGCGATCAGGACGGCGGCGGGCAGGGGTGGGACCACTCCGTCTGGTTCGAGCCGCGGCTCGAGATCACGAACTGAGCGCGGCCTCAAGAGCCGGTTCTCAACAAAGCAACCGTATCCGGATCGGTGGTTCCTCGACGGGGATCAGAACGGCCTCACCGCGCCGGCAGGATGGCGAGCCGCACGTTGTCGATCCGGACCGCGCCGGCCGACTTCGGCACGACGATCAGGACGATCTTCCGCACGGCCGACAGGTCGCCGGCCGGCTCCGTGTGCTGCCACTTGCTGGCGGCGCTCTTGAAGTCCTTCCCGTCGAGCCGGAAGGCGATGTTCCGGTTTGGCCCAGGCCGCACGGCGACCGGCGGCGCCTCGATGAACGTTCCCTCGGCCGTCGTGATCAGGGCAAGGGCGATGCGGCAGTCCGCGTCGAGTTCGCTCGTGACGTCGACGAGGACGGCGTTGTGTTTCGAGAGGTCGCGCGGCGGCTCGAGCGCGCGGCTCACCATGCTCTTCGTCTTCGGGCCCGGCTTGACTGTGACGGCCATCACGCGATCGGCCGGGGTCGCCCCCGCCGCCTTGACGTCCGCGGGATCGCCCCAGTCCGGCTCGGCCGTCCAGGAAAGGTCGCCGCTGAAGTCATCGAGCGTCGTCACTTTCGCGTCGGCCAGAGCCTCGTCCGACAGCGTCGTCCGGCTCCGGCAGAGCCCGCAGCTCGTTCCGGCCGCCGCCAGGGCGGCGAACAGCAGACACAGCGCCCACGCTTTGTTTCTTCTCTTCATTCTTTCATCCTTTCTCTCTCTCGATCCCTGATGCCGCCGGACTCCACGCCACGGCGCCCCGGTTCCTTGCCTGTCCCGGGACTGCTGACAAAGTCCGTTTCTTGCCCCGAAGGGGCAACATTCACCAGCCCAGGGCGAAGCCCTGGGAAAGTGTCGATGAGACGGGAAAGCCCTGAAGGGGCGATAGAGGCGCTGTGGCGCCCCTACAGGCTTTGGCTCAAGACGCATCTGCTACCCAGGGCTTCGCCCTGGGCTGGTGAATTCGAGCCTTCCAGGCTCGAGAAGGCGCTCTTTCAACGGCCCCTCTTGGAGTCACAATAGTCCGATCGCGGGGGATGCGCAAGGTTCATCTGCGAGCGCGGCGTTTCGCGCGGTCGAAGACGCTTTCCTTCGGCCCTTCCGGTTTGTCGGGCTCGGGCTCCGGCGGCTCGGAGGGCCCGTCGGTCAGCTCCGGCGGGGCGTCTTTCCTCCGGCGCATCCGGGCAAGCCGCCGGCCCAGACGGCCTGGCACCTCGGCCAGCCCGGCGACGACGGCCGCCGACGCGGCCCGGACCCGCGCGGGCACGAGCGACGCCCACAGCGCCCGCCGCGTCACGATGTCGCTCAGGAGCAGCACGAGCGCCAGCCCGGCAAGGAAGGGGGCCAGGCCGCGCCGGGTGTGCCGCTCGACCTCGACGACCTCGCGCTTCGCCAGCAGATCTTCGACGTGCATCACGCGCTGCCCGCCGGTCTCCTCGGCGAGCCGCTTGAGCACCTGCGGGCCGGCGCCGGCCGGCCGCGGCTCGAACTCGGGCGAATAGGGCAGCACGACGGGCGGCAGCGACACGCGCTTCCCCTCGCGCGTCATGATGACGCCGTGATACACGCCCTTCTGCTTCAGCCGGAAGTCGGCCCGCATCGCCTGCGGCGAGGTCCACTGGAGCGGCAGCTCGACGGGCTCCGACTCGTCGGGCGGGATGATGAACGCCGTCGCGCCGGTGCAGGTCCGCGCCGTCGGCTCGTCCATCTCGAGCGAGACGGACGCGGTGCGGCCCCGCCGCACGATGCTGCCGAAGAGTCCGGGGTCGTCGCGGTCGCGCTCGAGCCACTTGACGAGCGAGGAGAAGAACGGCTGGTAGTTGTTCCACGTCGCGAGCTGGCCGGTGTGGGGGCCGTCGGCCTCGCAGGTGAACGCGGCGACGCGCCCGAGCCCGCGCTGCCAGACGGCGAGGACGGGGGCCTTGTTCTCGTCGGTCGTGATGACGATCTGCGCCGCGTCCTTCCGCGGGTAGCAGATGTTGTAGCCGAGGAAGGAGGGGAACCGGCGGATGTCGAGCCGGCCGAGCTGCGCGACGGCGGCCGTGACGCGGGCCTCGGTCTTCTCGTTGATGAACGTCTTGCGTGCGACGCGGAGTGCGTCCTGGCAGAAGACGCGGGGCAGCGCGTTCGGGTCGGCGGTGAAGAGGATGCGGCCCTTGCCGCGGCGGGCGATGTCCTTGAGCAGGCCGGCGTCGACGTCGGCGGGCGTGCCGAGCCCGATGACGGTCACGGTCCCACCGGCCTTGGCCCAGGTGTCGACGAGCTTCTGGTAGCCGCCCGGCTCTTCGCTGTCGTTGGCGTCGGAGAAGAGCACGATGTGGCGGGTCGGCGCGTCGCTCTTGGCGAGTTCGGCGACGGCCGCGGCGAGCCCGTTGAAGACGTAGATGCCGCCGCCCATCGACTCGATGGTCAGGATCTTCTTGCGGATGCCGGCCCGCTTGGCGGCCAGCGAGGTCAGGCCGACGACGCGATGCGCGTTCTCGTCGACGGCGAACACGGCGATCTCGTCCTTGTCGTCCATGATCGCGACGGCCTCGGCCGCGGCGCGGTTCGCCAGGTCCATCTTGGTGAGCGAGCCGCGGACGGGCATCGTCATCGAGCCGGAGCGGTCGAGCACGATGCACATCGCGATCTTCGGGCGGCGGAACGCCTCCTTGCGAACCATCGACACGGGCAGGACGGGCTCGAGCCGGCTCTGGTAGTAGCCGCCGGCCGCGTAGCTGTTCTCGCCGCCGGTCACGAGCAGGCCGCCGCCAAGCTCGGTCACGTAGCGCCGGAGCGCCGCGTCGGCGCGGTCGTTCAGCGAGCTGAGCGCGACGTTCTCGAGCACGACCGAGCGGAAGGGCTTGAGGGCCGCCGACGAGACCGCGGCGTCGGTCCCTTGCAGGCGGACGGCCATGCCGGACGCGCGAAGCGTCCGCGTCAGGTTGTCGGGCTTGCCCGAGCTGTTGATGACGAGCACCTCCGCGGGGCCGATGACCTCCGTCGCCGCCTGGGCGACGTTGTTCTCGGGCCGCGGATCGCCCTCGACCCGCGCGGCGACGCGGTAGGTCGCCAGGCCGGCGCGTCAGGCGGTGGCGAAACGCGAACTGGTTTTGCCCCGGCTTCAGAACGACCTTCTGCCGGAACGTCGTGCCTTCGGCCTTGACCTCGACCTCGCCGGTGCACGGCTCGGGCGCGTAGACGGCGAAGGCGACCTCGAACGGCTGGCCGGCGCGGATCCGCTCGGGTAGGACGACGCGTGTGACGGTCACGTCGCCGCGGGTCTCCCTGCGGATCGGGAGGTAGTCGACGGCGACGCCCCGCTTGCGGAGTTCGGGAGCGAGCGCGAGCGGGTCGGGCCCGGTGTAGAGGCCGTCGCTCACGACGAACACGCGTCCGCGTCCGGCGGCGGAGCAGAGCGAGCCGGCGAGTGCGAGCCCGGCGTGCAGGTCGCTCGCGTCGTCGAACGTCGACGCGCGCAGCTCGGCCGGCGCGTCCCCCGCGGTGGAGACGACCGTCGCGTCGCTTCCGAACAGGACGAGCGAGACGCGGTCGTCGGCGGCCTTCCGGCGCGCGGCCAGGTCGATCATCTCGGAGCTGATGCGTGCGGCGTCCTCGCCGGCGGAGAGCGAGCGGTCGACGAGGAACACGATGTGCCGGCCGGGGCTGCGGGCCATCAGGACGGGCCGGGCGAGGCCGAGCGCGCACACGAGAATCAGGAGCACGCGGAGCGCGCGCGAGGGGCGCGGGCCGCGCCCCAGCCGCCACCACAGATACAGGAGCGGCGCGGCGACGAGCAGAGCGAGCGGTGTCTCGATCGCGATCACACCTTGCTCCTCTCGAGCGCGCCCCAGCAGCAGAGCAGGACGGCCCCGACGATGGCGAAGAACTCGCGGTCGAAAGGTCTTCGCTCGCGTTCGGTGACGAACGCTGCCTTCACGTCGTCGAGGGCGCCGAACGCGCGCGCGCCGGTCAGGTCCGACTCGGCCTCGGCGAGCAGGTTGACGTCGATGGCGGCGACGATCTTCTCATCGAGCAGAACGCGGTAGATGCCCTCGTGTTCGAGCCGGCCGTAGGTGATGCGGTCGCCGTCGAACGCGACGGGCCGTCCGTCGGGCCGACGGATCTCGAGCTTGCCCTGCCACCTGGCCGGCCGGCGGAACGAGAGGATTTCGCCGAGCCGGTACGAGAAGCGCTTCAGGCCGGGCGAGCGCTCGTGGACGTGGTCGACGACGTTCGAGATCAGCACGGGCCACGCGGGCATCTGGAAGAGGTTGGTGTTGGCCGGGACGAGGTTGAGGATCAGTTCGTTGTCGGCCGCGACGATGAGGGGCACGTCGCCGGCGGACGCGAGCACCTCGCGGCGGGGCGCGTCCTCGGGATCGATCCGGAAGGACGGGTCGGCCGTCCAGATGATGCCGTTGAGGTCGACGCCGCGCAGGAGTGCGCTCGACTCGGACAGGGTGTTGACGAAGTAGGGACCGACGAACGGCTGCGCGGGCTCCTGCGGGACGTCGCGGAAGACGACCTTGAACGGCCTGGCGGACCCGGGCGGCGCGGCCGCGCTTCGGAAGTCGAGCGCGAGCCACGCGGAGTCACGCGGCGCAGTCTCGACCTTGCCCGTCGAGTCGAGCGCGGTCCGGAGGTGCTGGCGGAGGGCCGCGTTTCGCACGTCGACGCCGACGCTGACCGCGAGCTGTTCGGGCCGCGTGATCCGCAGGACGTCGTCGGCGGCGAGCGCGTCGGCCGCCCCGACCAGGCGGAGCGAGACGGCCGCGACGCCCTCGGGCACGTCGAGCACCATCGGCAGCGGGTTCCGCTTGGCGAAGTCGACCTCGGCCCGCGACAGCTCGCGGCCGCCGCTTTCGAGCACCATCGTGCGCGTGGGCTGCTCCGTGCCGAAGTGCTTGAGGAGCGCGAAGAGCCGCGTCTTGCCCATCCAGTGAGCCGCGATCCAGCCGGTGTTTTCGAGCGCGCGGCCGATGCCGAGTGCGATGACGTCGGCGCCGCGCGCGGCCGACATCGGCGCGGCCCCGTCGGTCAGCAGGAGGACGCGCTGGTCGGGGCCGGCGAGCGAGCGGGCGAGTTCGACCGCCGGGCCGAAGCTGTGCGGCGGGTCGGCGGGTTTCCAGGTTGCGAGGAGGCCGGCGGCCTCGCGCTCCGAGAGCGGCCCGCCGCCGAGGAGTTCGACGGTCCCGCCGCTGCGGATCAGGGTGACGCGGCCGCTGCTCCCGAGCAGCTCGAAGACCTCGGCGAGTTTCGCGGCGGCTCGGCCGGGGAACGACTCTTCGCCGCGGCCGGCGCTCATCGACGCGCTCGAATCGAGCACGACGACGGCGTGCTTCCGCTCGGACAGATGGCTCCAGACCATGCCGGCGACGAGCAGCGACAGGAGCAGCGCGGCGAGCAGTTCGAGCAGGAGGGGCAGGGTGATCGGCGGGCGGCGGACGCGCCGGCCCTCGGTCCGCAGGCTCTCGCCGACGTCCCAGAGGAAGAGGGCGGAGACCTCGAGCCGTCGTCCGCGGAAGACGTGGAAGTAGAGGTAGAGCACGCCGCCGAGTGTCGCGAGCGCAGCCAGGCCCCAGGGATAGAGGAGTTGCAGCATCAGGTCGTCTCAATCAGGCCCGCGGGCAGGAACTCCTGTTTCAGGATATCTTCGAGCGTGCGGTCGGCGATGATGGGGAGGTACAGGCCGGCGCACTTGAACATTTCGTCGCGGACGGCGGCCCGGAGCGCCGCGAGCCGGCGCGCGTAGCCCTCGACCGCTTTGCTGTCCAGATGGAGGTCGACGCGGCGGTCGTTTTCGATCGCGTGGAGCACGACGGGCCCCCGCGGCTCGGGCTCGGCCTCCCACGGCCCGAGCAAGTGGACGACGATGAGCCAGCCGCAGCCGCTGGAGAACGCGCGGAGCACGGC
>CAYLQD010000085.1:7878-15198 GCA_964385685.1 uncultured Planctomycetota bacterium
GCACGGCGCGGCGAGACGAACGCGCAGCATTCGGGCTGGTCGAAGGCGAGCTGGTCGGCGTCGTCGGCGCGCGTCATGTCCTCGCCGGCGGCGAACACCCGCACGGCGATTCCGGCGAACCGAGCGGCGTGAGTCAGCCACTGCGAGAGTTCCGCGGCGAGGGCCGCCTTGCGGCCGTCGGCGATGCTCATCGATGCCGACGTGTCGACGATCAGGTCGAAGTGCGGGCTGACCTCCTCGCGGAACAGCCGCACGACGAGGCGGTCGGTCCGGCCGTAGGCCATCCAGTCGATGCGTCGGGGGTCGTCGCCGGGCACGTAGTCGCGGAAGTCCTGAATCTCGACGGACGCGCCGGTCTCGCGGCCCTCTTTCTGTCCGATGCTGCCCGCGGCGGAGCGCACGTCGAGGTCGAGCCGGTAGGTTTGCGCGAGCGCCTGGACCTGGGCCGGGGAGAGCGCGTCGGGTTCCGCGGGCCGTGTCTCAGTTGTAGACGCCACACATGTACCTCCGGAAGTGCCGCAGGACGGCGGTGACGTGGTAGACGATTCCGATGAGCGCCGGGAGACACAGCTCGATGATCAACTCCGGGAGATCGGACATGTCGTTGAGACTCTCTCCCCATCTGACCATGTGGATTATTGGGAACAGCCCGATGAGGGGCGACGACTCGTACTGCGTTATCCTCGTATCGGTGCTGACCATCCAGAGGATGGTGATGATGAGGTTGAGGCCGATGATGGCGAGGAACATGCCCCGGACCCACTTCGCCGTGTGGCGCTTCTCGGGCAGGAGGCGGACGACGCCGCGGGCGAGCGCCGAGAAGAAGAAGATGTAGGCAACGGTCGCCACGAGGAACCAACTCGACATCTCGGAGCTGCGATGGCCCAATCCGCCGCCGGCGGACAAGAGCATCAGGCCCGCGACCACGAAGATCACGGCGGCCGCGACAACGATGTACGCTGCGGAGGAGCCAAGGCCGTCGACGAACGGGAACATGAGGGCCTTGTAGACGGGGCCGCGCCGCTCGAGTCGTTTCCGGACGCGTTGCGCCACGCGGTTCGGGCCCGTGATCCAGAACGAGCCGAAGATGAGAACGGGCCAGGAGGCCGAGACCAGGAACATCGCGGCCATCTCGCGGCTCATGGGCTCCACGGTCAATGCCATCAGCCAAAGGCAGGCGGCCTCCAGGACGGTCCACAGCAACAGGATGAATTTCGTCCGGGCCGAACACTTGTCCGCCTCGAACGTCAGGATGTTGGCGGAGGCGGCGCCGACGAACCACATGCCGAATATGGCCTGCAGAGCGAAAAACCCGATCCCGAGGAGCATCTCGCCCCAGCCGCCGCTGGACATCCCATAGCGCATCGCCTGAAGGAACGCGAACAGGGTCGAGAAGGCCATCAGGACCATGCCGAGCAGGCCGAGGTAGAAGAAGAGCCGCGCGAGCGAGCGCAGCTCTCTCACCGCCGTCAGCGACGCGAAGAAAATGGCCGTTGTGCACATCGACAGCGAGATCAGGTAGATGAGGGCGAGGGTGACGAGGATGTCGACGACGCCGATCCCCTTGAAAAGGAAGGCGGCGACGGCGAACGGCCCCATGATCGAGAAGAGGAGCGTGACCTTGACGGCCGACGCCAGCCACCGGCCGCGCACGTGTTTTCGCGCGTTCATCCGCGTGATGTGCACCAGCTCGACCGTGCGGCTCTTCATCTCCTCGTTCAGCGTGCTGAACGCGAGGAACGGCAGCACGCAGACGCCGGCGAGATACAGGATGACCATGAAGACCGCGAACATGCCTTCGCCGCAGGCCTCGCCCCGCGACCCCTGATACGCGATCACGTACGTCAGGAGCGAGCAGCCCAGCATCAGCCACAGGGCCATCAGGAACTTCTTGCTGTGGAGCGACTGGTACATCTCCTTGATGAGGAGCGGGTTCGTCAGCCCGTCCAGCCGGTCACGTAGCGTCGCCGTTCGCATGGTTGTTTCGTCCGGTCATTTCGAGGAACACTTTTTCCAGGGCCTTCTCGCCCGAGCCAATCTGGTATGGAATCTGGTTGTTGGCGACGAGTCGCTCGACGAGCGTCGCGATCTCCGGCTTGCCGCCGTCCATCGTGACGCGCAGGCCGTCGGGCTCGAGCGTGTGGACGAGCGTCACCGACGGCGTTTCGAGGAGGACGCGGGCGGCCTGTTCGAGGTCGCCGACGATTCGGATCTGGAGCGTCAGGGAGCTTGCCGCCTCGCAGGTCTCACCCTGCGGGTCGCCCGCGTAGAGGAGCTTGCCCTCGTCGATGATGAGGACTTTGTCGATCAGCCCTTCGAGTTCGGAGAGGATGTGGGAGCTGATGAAGATCGTCTTGCCTTCGCCGGCGAGCAGGCGGATCAGCTCGCGCAGCTCCTTCCGAGCCTGCGGGTCGAGCCCGGCGGCGGGCTCGTCGAGCAGCAGCAGGTCGGGGTCGTGGACGAGGGCGCGGCCGAGGCTGATCCGCTGGCGCATGCCTTTCGAGAGGTCGGTGACGCGCTTGGCGAGCAGCGGGCCCAGCTCGACGAAGTCGACGATGTTGTCGAGCCGGTCGCGCCGCGCGCGGCCGCGGAGTCCGTAGGCGCGGGCGAAGAAGTCGAGGTACTCGCTCACGAGCATGTCGGGATACGAGCCGAAGAAGTCGGGCATGAAGCCGAGGAGGGGCCGGACGAGATCGGCGTCGCGGACGACCGAATGGCCGTTGACCCACGCGTCGCCCCCGGTCGGCTCGTCGATGGTCGCGAGCATGCGGAGGGTCGTCGTCTTTCCGGCTCCGTTGGGGCCGATGAAGCCCCAGACCTCGCCCTCGCCGAGGGTGAACGTCAACTCGTCCACCGCCCGCAGCGTGCCGAACACGCGAGTGAGTCCGTCGACTTTCAGTCTCATCAATACACACCCATCACGACGCACTGCGACTCTTCGTCGCGGTAGTCCGAGAGCCAGAGCTGTTCGGGGACGAGTCCGGGGGCGTTGGCCACGTAGGCGCCCTCGGGCCCTTTGGGATCGTGCTCGAGCATCACGGCGGCCCAGCGCTTGTTTCCGAGCTTGTTTGTCCGCCCGAGCACCGAGCCCTTGAGCAGCTTCTTCCGCCACTTGAGCTGGTGCTCGCGGAACAGGTGCTTGAAGGCGGCCTCGGAGATCGGGTCAGACGCCGCCTGCCCGCCCTCGTCAAGCCGGTCGAAGTGGGCGTATTGGTCCTTGTGCCGGACGAGAAGGTTCTCCAGCTCGGCCCCCAGGTGGTTCTCGACGTGGATCTTCCCGTCCTTCACCCAGACGACGAGCCGGCGCCGCTCGCGTGTCAGGTGCTCGCGGCCATACCACGCCGTCTCGCGAGTCAGCAGCATTCCGTCGTAGCGGCGCTTGTTGCCGGACATGTTGGAGACGAGCGAACGGGTCTCGTACGACCGGTCGTATCGGTAGCCGCCGCTTTTCGAGAAGAAGTGCGGCAGCTCGTCCGGCTCGCCCTCGAGCGCGGTCCCGAAGGCAAAGGGCACGTAGACGCCGAACTGCGCGGAGTCGATCCGCTGCTTGACGCGCTGGTCGACGAGCCGGACGCCGATGCACCGGACGTAGGGCCGGAACCCTTCGTGGAAGAACGACGCGCCGATCGTCAGCACGATGGCCGCGATGCTGACGGTCGGGGCGGCGATGTAGTAGAGGAGCAGGCGGCCCTTCCGCTTGATGAGGAGCCACCAGCCGAGCGGCCCGACGACCCCGGCGAAGAGGACGAGGAGCGCAAGGACGGACCAGAACGGCGGCCGGCCGACGGCCTCGAACGGCGGATGCGACTCGGTCTGCTTGTAGGCCCGCCGCGCGGCGAGCGCTCCGTCGATACCGCTATCGCTCAGAAACGTCTCGTGCGAGCCGGTCAGAAACGCCCGTTCGATGAACACAGCCGACCCAAGTCCGACGCGGATCGTGTCGTCGCCGTCCCGGCGGACGAGGGGCGCCTTCGACTGCATCGCCGCCGCGATGTCCGGCCGCGCGGTCGCCGGGGCGTCGACAATCAGGCAGACGCCGCCCGTCGCCATCCAGTCGACGAGCGGGCCGCGGATCGAGTCGTTGGCCCACGCCTCGTGCTCGATCACCACGAGGTCGACGGTCGAGTATCCGATCCAATGGTCCGGCAGCGCGTTGAGCGGCGCGCGGCTGATCTTCAGTTCGTGGTTCTCGAACAACTCCTCGCTCACGGCGAGCGCCTTGTCGGTGCTGATCGACGCGCCGACGAGCTGCTCCTTGGACGAACTCTTGTAATAGTAGTAGTCTTGCCCGCCTACCCAGCCGATCTGGCCGAGCTGCCATTTGGTCTTCTCCCGGCGGAGCAGGCGGCTCGTCGTCGCGTCGACAAACTCGACGCTGCCCATCGACCCGGTGGCCGTGTCGGAATACATCGGCACGTAGACACAGCCCTTGGTGGTGCGACGTGCGGCGACGCTGAACGTGCGCGATACGCTCGGCACGGGGCCGGTCCGGACGAGGATCGTGCGGGCGGCGCCGGCGTTTTGGAAGTGGACGATGACGGGCAGGGAGCCGCCGACGCGCGCGTGCTCGCCGAGCCCCACTTGGATCTGGCAGGTGAGATCCTTGTCGAGGCGGACCGCGCCGGCCGCGTCGGCCCTGCCGGCCGCGAGCGGCAGAAGCAGCGCCGCGACACACGCAAGTCGCTTCATTTCTTGACGATCCTCCCCTCGCTGAGCCCGGTGAGTCGCGTCGCGATCGCGCGGCCCGTCTGGCCGTCGAGCCGTGCGGCGTGGTGGAGGATGATGCGGTGGCCGAGCACAGCGGGCGCCGCCTCCGCCACGTCCTCGAATCCCACGCCCGGCCGGCCGTCGATGAGGGCGAGCGCCTTGGTGACCAGGGCGAGCCAGATGGCGCCCCGGGGCGACGCCCCGAACTTCACGCTGGTCTGCACGTCGTCCGGCGCGTCGGCCGCGTCGGGATGGCTGAGCGCGACAATCGCCGAGATGTGCTCGGTGATCGCTTCGGGCAGAAAGACGTCGTGCACCGTGCGCTGGACGGCGAGCAGCTCGTCGGCCGCCATGACCTGCGGCGGGTCCTGGGGCCGCCCGTCCTTCCGTTCGCCGATGATGGTCTTGAGGACGTCTTTGCTCGTGCCCTCGACGTGCAACTTGACGGCGAACCGGTCGAGCTGCGCCTCGGGCAGGGGGTAGGTGCCCTCGAGCTCGATGGGGTTTTGCGTCGCGAGCACGCAGAAGGGCGGTTCGAGCGGCATGGTGTTTCCGAGCTGCGTCACCTGTGCCTCGGACATGGCCTCGAGCAGCGCCGACTGCGTCTTGGGGCTGGCGCGGTTGACCTCGTCGGCCAGGAGCAGGTTGGTGAACACGGGCCCGGGATAGAACTTCATCGCCCGGCCGCCCTCGGCCTCTTCGAGCACGTAGCTGCCGGTGATGTCGGACGGGAGGAGGTCGGGCGTGAACTGGATGCGCTGGTATCCGATGCCGAGCGCGCGGGCGAACGACTTGACGAGCACGGTCTTGCCGAGCCCGGGCAGGCCCTCGAGGAGCGCGTGGCCGCCGGCCAGCGCCGTCGCGAACGCGAGGCGGATCAGCTCGGGCTTGCCGAGGATGACGGCGTTGACGGCGTCGAGCACCTTGCGGCACTGCTCGGCCGCCCGCTCGACTTCCTCTCTGGCCAGCAACTGTGGTTTCGATTCCATACGTGCTCCTTCTCAGTCGTCTTCACTTCGGAAGTATTCTTTGAGGACGCGGCTGTGCCGTGGCAGGAGCCGCGTGCGCCAGGTCAGGCGCTCGTTGCCCGGGCCGAACTGGCGGACGGCCCCGCCCGCGACGGCCTTGCCCGTGCGCGCGTCGGATTCGTCGGGCGCGGCAACCGTTTGGCCGACGTCGACGGTCGCGTCGCCGCGCCGGCCTCGGAACGTCTCGGCCTGGAACTTCCCGACGTTCTCGTCCGTCTTGCCGACGTGCTGGAGCGCCGCGGCGCCGGGGCCTCGCGTCGGTGCGCCCCTGCCGGGTATCGTGCCGGCCGCGATGGCGGGCATTCCGCCGGCCTGGAGCAGCGCGGCCAGCTCGTCGGGCGTCAGGCCGCTCTCGCCCAGCACGCCCTGGCACGCCTCGCCGGGCTCGCCGAGTTCGCCCTCGATCCCTTCGAGCAGCGCCTGGAGGGATTCGAGTTCGCCCGGCGAGAATCCGGGCATCTGACCGCCGGGGCAATCGCCCAACTGCTGGGCGAGCCGTTCGAGCATCTCGGGCGAGAGCTGCGGCAGGCCGTCCCGCGGCAGGCCGTCCTGTGGCGCTCCGTCCTGCGGCAGGCCGTCGGCGTTGGGCGGCCGATCGCCACCGGCCAGGGCCTGTTCCCCAAACTGCTTGAGCAGCTCGGCGGCGCGTTCGCATTCCTCCTTGCTGAGCGGCTCGCCCTGTTCGACCTTGTTGGCCAGCTCCTGCGCCGCGATGCGGGCCGCTTCGAGTTTTCGGAACGATTCCGTGGTCTGGCGGCGCAACTCCTCGCGGCAGCCGTCGAGCGCCTGCCAGTCTTCGGGGCTCATCCGTCCCGCTTCCTCTTCCCGCTGCCTCAGCTTCTCGAGTAGCTCCTTCGTCTCTTTGAGGTATTCGGGGTCGGCCAGCTCGTCGGCCTCGAGCACCTGGACCAGTTCGGCGAGCTTCTTGACGGGCGTGACCGAGCCGCCGCGCGGCCGGACGGGCGGCCGCAGGTCGGGCAGCAGGCACACGACCGTGAGCGCCGCCACGAGCGCCAGCGCGGTCGCGACCGACCGCCGGGGCACACCGCCGCGGACGGGGACTTCGCCTTCGGCCAGCCGCTCCGGCCAGTCGCCGCCTTCCGCCTCCTCGAGCGCCATGTAGAGCCCGGAGTTGCCCGTGTGATAGTCAGTCACGGCGCTCGCGCGCCAGCCGGGCACGCGCCACCGCGAGCGTATCCAGAGGAGTGCGAGACAGGCGCCGAGGAGCCAGAGCGGCACGACGGCGACCGCGATCATCAGCGGCGGCCAAAGGAGTTTCGAGAGAAATACGAGGGTCGCCACGCCGACGAAGACCGGTGTGGACAGACGGACTATCCGCGTGAAGAACTCCCCGGCTGACTTGCCGACCCGATAACGCTGGCAGGTCCGTTGAAGCCGGGCCAGGCGGCCCCGATCAGTTGGCGTCCTCTTCATTTACCGTTCCCCTGATTGAATTATAGGGGTGATCGCGGCGCGGCACAAGGCCGTTGTCGCGCCGGGGTCGGGGGACACGTACCGATCCCCTTCCGCCGGAGAGACAAGCGGTAGGAAGTCAACCCCGAAGTTGGGCAAATGAACGACCTCC
>CAYLQD010000086.1:0-14896 GCA_964385685.1 uncultured Planctomycetota bacterium
CTGCTCGAAGACATCGCCGCCATCGCGCGCGAGTACGAGCTGTTCATGCTGTGCGACGAGATCTACACGCACATCGTCTACAACGGCAACTCGCCCCTCCACCTGTCCGATGTGGCCGGCGACGTCTGCGGCCTCTCGCTCCGCGGCGTCTCGAAGGAAGTGCCCTGGCCCGGCGCGCGCTGCGGATGGATCGAGGTCCTCAATCGCGGGCGCGACGAGATGTTCGACGCCTACGTCAACACGATCCTCGCCTCGAAGCGGCTCGAGGTCTGCTCGACGACGGCGCCGCAGATCGCCATCCCGCGGATCATGGGCGACGAACGCTATCCCGGCCACCTCGCCGCACGGGCCAGGATCTTCGAGGCCCGCGCCAAGGAGGCGTGGAATATCCTGAAGGACGTCGACGGCGTCCACGTCAACTGCCCCTCCGGCGCCTTCTACCTGACCGTGCTCTTCGAGGACGGCTCCCTCAGCAGCGGCCAGACGCTCGGCATCGACAAGCCCGACGTGCGGCAGGTCGTCGAGGACCTTGTCGCCGGCGCGCCCAACGACCGGCGGTTCGTCTACCACCTGCTCGGAGCGACCGGCATCTGCGTCGTCCCGCTCACCGGGTTCTGCTGCGAGCGCGACGGGTTCCGAATCACGCTGCTCGAGTGCGACGACGACAAGCGGCTCTGGACGCTCAACACCCTGGCCGACGCGCTCCGCGCCTACCTCGGAAGCTGACGCCCACTACTCTGTTGAACACCAACTTGTGCAACGGCGCAGAGATTCTTCGCTCCGCTCAGAATGACAACTACAGCCGGTCCGTGCGCCCATGTCATCCTGAGCGTGAGCGAAGGATCTCTGCGCCCAGCAGAGGCCGGCACGAGGGCCTTCACCTGGCCTCCTGTACCCTTCGGTGATCCCGCCACAATCGGGAGTTCCACGTCGCGGGGTGTCGTGTAGGGGCGGTTCGCGAACCGCCCGCGCCGCGGCGTCCCCCTCGTGTCTCTGGGAAAGAGGATCGATTGATCCGCCCCGAACCCTTCGCCGCCCTGGCCGTTAGAGAGAGGGCGCCCGCGCGTATTGGAGCTTTCCGCGCGCGGGCCGCGCGTGGTAGAATCGGCTGGCCGTCGGAGCCGGCCAGGAGGCGTGCGTGGCGGATTCGGTCCAGGAAGTCGAGGCGCTCGCGGGCGAATTCCGGGACACGTTCCGCGCCATCACCGGCGAGATCCGCCGCGTCATCGTCGGATACGACGACGTCGTCGAGCACACGCTGACGGCGCTCGTCATCGGCGGCAACGTCCTCGTCGAGGGCGTGCCCGGGCTCGGCAAGACGATGATGCTCCTCGCGCTCGCACGCGCCTGCGACCTCCGATTCCGCCGCGTCCAGTTCACCCCCGACCTCATGCCCGCCGACATCACCGGCACGAACATGATCGCGCAGGACGAGCACGGGCGCCGCACCATGGCCTTCGCTCCCGGGCCGGTCTTCACGCACCTGCTCCTCGCCGACGAGATCAACCGCGCGACCCCGCGGACGCAGTCGGCGCTGCTCGAAGCGATGGAGGAGCACGCCGTCAGCGCCGGCGGCGAGACCATGCCGCTCGACGAGCCGTTCTTCGTCATGGCGACACAGAATCCCATCGAGCAGGAGGGCACGTATCCGTTGCCGGAGGCCGCGCTCGACAAGTTCGCGTTCAAGCTGCTCGTCGACATGCCCGATGCGGCCGCGCTCGCCGAGATCCTCGAACGCACGACGGCCGAGTCGGCGCCGGAGCCGCAATCCGTCGCGACCCGCGACGATATCCTGAAGCTCCGCGAGACCGCGGCCCAGGTGCCCGTCGCGCCGATTGTCGAGGAGGCGGCGATGCGCCTCATCACGGCCACCCGCGCCGGGCACCGGTTCGTCAAGTCCGGCGTCAGCCCGCGCGCGCTCACGACCCTGCTGCTCGCGGGCCGCGTTCGTGCGCTGCTCCAGGGCCGCTACAACGTCAGCGCCGACGACGTCCGCGCGCTCGCGCCGGCGGCGCTGCGGCACCGCATCACGCTCTCGTTCGAGGCCGAGTCGCAGAACGTCACGCCCGACGACGTCATCGCGGAACTGCTCGAATCGGAGATGGGGGCGACATGAACGCCGACGATATCAAGCGGTTCGCCGACACATTCGGCCGGCTCGACGCGGCGATCGGGGAGCGCGTCGTCGGCCGCAACGAGACCGTCCGCCACCTGCTGACCGCGTTCTTCGCCGGCGGGCACGTCCTAATCGAGGGCGAGCCGGGCCTCGGCAAGACCGAGCTGGCCAAGGCGTTCGCCGCGGCCGTCGGGCTCCGGTCCGCCCGCATCCAGTTCACGCCCGACCTGATGCCCGCCGACATCACCGGCACGAACATCTTCGTCGAAGAGGCGGACGGGCGGCGGCGGTTCGAGTTCCGCCCCGGCCCCGTCTTCACACAGGTTCTTCTTGCCGACGAGATCACCCGCGCGACCCCGAAGACGCAGTCGGCGCTGCTCGAGGCCATGCAGGAGCGGCGGGTTACCGCGGGCGGCGAGACCCGCGACCTCGACCGCCCCTTCTTCGTCATCGCGACCCAGCCGCCGGAGGGGAGCCGCGGCACGTATCCGTTGCCCGAGGCACAGCTCGACCGCTTTCTCATGAAGCTCGTGCTCGACTATCCCGATGACGACACGCTCCGCGAGATCGGACGACGGAGCGTCGCGAAGCCTGAGCCGGCCGCGGCCGTCGTCGAGCCGGCCCAGGTCGACCGGACGCTGGCGCTCGTGCGGGAAGTCGGGCTGACGCCCGAGGCGGCGTCGCACGCGGCGGCGGCAGTGCTCGCAACGCATCCCGCGCGGTCCGGGTCCGCCGAGCTGGCGGGCAAGTACGTGCGCTATGGCGCGAGCCCGCGCGGAGCGCAGGCGCTCGTGCTCGCGGGGAAGGTCGGGGCGCTCCTGGCCGGCCGCGACGCGCTCCTGCCCGACGACATCGACGCCGTTCTTGTGCCGTGCCTCCGGCACCGCATCATCCTCAACTTCGAGGGCGGCATCGAGGGCGTCACGCCCGAGAGTATCGTCACCGGGTCGGCCTAGCTGACACCTGCGGATCATCCTTGACATTGTCGCGATCGTGACCGAGAATCAGGGAAGCTGCGGGGAAAGTACCATGCGGGACTTCGGTTCCATCTGTGGGAGTAGATCAATGACCTCGAGAAAGAGACTGGGGCTGGCGGCCACCCTTCTTGTCCTCATGCTTGCGGTGTCTGGCCTGCCGGGGTGTGACAAGACAGAGGAGGAGGAAGCGGCCTGTGATTGGGGCGGGGAGGGTCCCCAGATCCCTCGCACGCCCGTGTCGTTGTCGACCACCCCGAAGTTCCTCGACGCGATAGGCAAGGAGAGTCACGCCGCAGCCGATGCCCCTGCCGTGGCGCCCGCCCTTCGATGGGATTTCTCCGGCTCAACTGTCTATGCGTACGATTACCGCCAGGAAATGGTCCAGGCGTCGAGCCTTGGTGGCACATCCATAGAGGGCGACGGAACACTTCTCCTGAAGAGCAAGGGCGACAAGACCGCGACGTTGGTGCTCACCGTGACGAAGATGACCATGGGCCTGCCCGATGGGGAACGGAAGACACCGCCCATGAATTCCCCCGCGATGGTCGTTCCGGGTGTCAAGGAAGACGGCACTATGGAGATCGCTGCTAACCCCGCGAACAGCTTGCTTCGGATGCTGTTCCCGTTGCCCCCAAGGCCGCTCAAGGTCGGGGAGTCCGCGCGCGTTCCTAACAGCATGCCGTTCAACGCGATGGGGTCTGCTCTGACCGTTGAGGGGGGGAACACGATCACACTGACCGGCTACGTCACGATCGACGGGCGCACATGCGCTCGCCTGGAGACGGACATCGACATCTCGAAACTGGAGGTGCCCGAGGAACTCGAGGGCACCTACAAGTGCTTCCTCAAGGGAAAGTCCATCTCGTATTTCGACATCCAGACTCGCGGGTTCGTGTCTGTGGAGGCGGCCCTGGCAATGGGCATGGCCATCGAGCCACCGAAAGATGACGAAGGTGGCGCCGATGGTCCGGCCGTCTTTCCGATCGCGATGCAGATGGATACCGTGATCCGTCTGAGGCGTAATCCCGAGAAAGCCAAGCCGGCGTCGATCGAGAAAGACTGAGCCCGCCCCGACGTTACTTCTTCTCAGCCGCGATGTCGAGTTTGACCTTGCCGCGCCCGGCGTAGATGCCGAAGAACTCGCCCTTCTCGATGAGGAGGCACGCGGCCGGGCCGCGGTAGGCGGCCGACATCCCCACGTCGATACAGATGACCTTGCCGCCGGCCTTGGGCGCGATGCGCCCGGTGACCGTGTGGCCGATAACGATGTGCCCGACGCCGTGGGCCTTGAAGATCGGCTCGACCTCCTTCGCGACCTGCTCGTCGCCGCCGCGCGCGAGCCCGCGGTACCACAGCGGCCCGCCCGAGTCCCGCGCCATCCCGCCGCCGGTCCGCACCCCCTCGCGAATCCCCTTGTTCAGCTCGTCGAGCGTCTTGGTTCCGTAGCGGCCGGCGAGCCCGCCGTGCAGGAAGAGAGCGTCGTTGATCTTGACGATCCCGTTGTGGCTCCGGATCCACTTGCCATACTTGCCCTCGGCGCCCATCGCCGCGCGGTACTTGTCGGCGCCGCCGAACGCCGCGTTCTCGCCGGGATGCACGTATCGCCAGTCGCCGCGGATCACCATCGCCTCGTGGTTGCCGACGAGCGGGTGCACGGCCCCGCCGGCCTTCGCCGCCTGCGTCTCGAGCTTCATCAAGAGGTCCATCACCTTGCGCGAGTCGGGCCCGCGGTCGAGCACGTCGCCCGTTTGCACGAGGTGCGTCTTGCCGCCGGCCCAGTCCGCCTTCTCGTCGATAACGCCCGCGGCGCGAAGCGTCTTGACGAACTGATTGTAGTCGCCGTGCACGTCGCCGACGGCGACGATCCGCTCGACGTCTGTCCACGTGTGCCGCCGCTCCTGCGGCTTCGCGTCCGCCTTTGCCTGTTCCTGCGCGTGGGCGCAGCCGCACATGACGACGGCCGCGATGACGACGAGCGTCCAGCTTCGGAGCAGCGCGTGGGTTCTCATCGATGTCTCCTCAAGAGCGTTCCCGGCCTCCGACCGCATCTTCCCAGATTCCGTGCGCCCTGTCAACGCGCCGGCGGGAGCGTCACGTCGCGCTTGTCGGCATGAAAGCGATGGAGGTTTCGAGCCAGGAGCCGCAGCTGCATCCGCCGCCGGCCTCGGGCGAGAGGACCATCCCGAGCGCGGGCACGGTGCTGAGCCAGCAGCCGGGGCGCAGGCGGTGCCAGTTCGTGGCCGCGTCGGCGTCGAAGTCCCACAGCGTGACGTGGCTGGAGCGAAAGACGGCGACGTGCTCGGTGAGGGCATACGTCCCGCAGCCGCCGCCCGGCATCCGCAGCCCGAGCAGCCGGCCGGTCTCGAGGTCGAGCACGCGTGGCCGCACGAAGACCTTGCCGGCTCCGACGGCCACGTGCGACATGTGCCCGCCGTGGTTGTCGCTCATCCAGTCGAAGTGCGCGTCCCATCGGGCCGAGCCGTCGGCCGCGTCGAAGCAGTACGTGTGGTACTTGCCGTCGGCGACGTCCGACGCCATCAGGATGAGCTTGCCGTCGCAGTGGGCGAGGTAGAAGACGACCGAGCCCGGCGCGGTCGTGAGCGGAACGTCCCAGAGTTTCTCGCCGGTCGCGAGGTCGAGGGCGACGAGGACCATCTCGTCCCACATCTCCGGCATGCCGACGCGGCGGCTCTCCGACGCGATCACGTCCTTGTGTCGGCACTCCGCGAAGTACACGTGGGCTTCGGACATGGTGATTGTCGGATTGATGATCAAGCCGCCGGCGTACGACCAGCGCACCTCGCCTGTTCGCTTGTGGAGCGCGAAGAGATTCTCGCTGCAGACCTTGAACGTCGGCTCGCCCTCCTTCGCGTCGTACCAGTTCGGGTGGCCGGTGAACTCGACGAAGGCGGAGCCGCGTTTGACGGCGCTCCCGATGACGGTGTCGCCGCCGTCGCCGACGTACCCCCAGTCCCACTCCCAGCCGGGCCGGCCGGCGGGCAGCACGTCGAAGACCTCGGCGACGGACCCGGTCGCGGCGTCGATCTGCCAGCACTCGTCCTTGACGGCCGCGAACACGTGGTGGCGGTCGGCGCACCAGTTGCCGCAGTCGCGCGGCATGTTGAACCGCGCGAAGCCGGGGATTTCGAGCGACCAGAGGACCGTTCCGTTGTGAGCGTCGAGGGCGACCATCCGCCGCCGTCCCTGGCCGAAGAGCCGGCCGTTGACGGCGAGCGGCGCCGGCTTGCGGCCGTTGCGGTCGGGCTGATACCGCGGGCCCGGCCGGCCGAGCCACTGGACCGCGAGCGCGTCCGTGCCCTTCGCGCCCTGAAGCGTCTCGCCGCCGCAGGCCGCGTTGTCCCCGCGCCCGTATTGATGCGACCAAACGCCCGTGCCGGGGAGCGGCGAGCGCCCGACGGGCTCCGACCAACCGTCCGGCCCTTTGAGGAGCGCGACGCCGTTCGGCGCGAGCACGCGGAACGCCTCGGCGCCGGGGCCGGCGCACTCCTCGTCCGTCCGGGCGCGATCGGACACGACCAGGTTCGCGAACGCGCCGACGCAGGGGAGGGCGCCGAGCGAGTCGACGTGGTGGACGGCCACGCGGGCGCCGTAGAGTCCGGCGTCGAGGAGCGCCCGCCGCGCGGCCGCGACGTTGTCGGCGCTCGTGTCGAATCCGATGACGCGGATGTCGGCCCGCCGGGCAAGCTCATACGCGAGCCGTCCCTCGCCGCATCCGAGCACGACGCAAATGCCGCGGTCGATCTCCGCGGCGTCGAGGATCTGCTTGGCAGCCGCCGCGTCGGCCATGCGATCGCCCGGATAGGGATAGGGGCGGTCGGGGATCGCGGGCAGGTTGTAGTTGAAGTGCGTGTCGCACTCGAAGACGACCTCGTCGCCCTCGGCCCCGCGGATCTTGCACGTGTGCACGGCCTCTTTGCGGAGCCCGGTCAGCGTGACCTCGTGCTCGGTCTTCGGCGCGGGGTCCTCGACGATCTTGTCGGGGCCGGTGAGCCCGTATCCCAGCCAGGTCGGGCACGGCTGTTTTGTCCTCCAGCGGACGACGGCCGAGTCGTCGCCGGTGAATTGCAGGTACGGGCTGAGGGCGAGGTCCCTCGGCGCGGTCGGTTCGGCGACGTCGGCGATCTCGTCGGTGTCGGGTGTGCTCGCGGATGTGGCGCCGGCGTCCTGGCCTGGCGCGAAACAATGGACGGCGCCCTCGTCGGTCGTCGCGAGCAGGCGGCCGGCGGCGACGGCGAGGCCGTGCGCCTTGCCGCGGACGGGCGCGGCCCAGAGCCGCTTGCCGTCGACGGTGTCGAACGCGGCGACGGTGTCGTATCCGCCGGCGAAGAGCGTGTCGCCTGCGAGGACGAGCGAGTAGGGGCAGTCGCACGGGACCGACCAGACCGGCTCGCCGGATCCGCGGGCGACGGCCGAGAGCGAGGTGCGCGTTAGCACGTAGATCGTGTCGTCGGCGACGACGGCGGCGGTGCCGTCGTCGAACGTGGCCATCGCCTCGCCCGTCGCCGCGCTGCTGACGCTCATCCAGCCGGTCTTGTTGCCGGGGCCGTGGACCAACTGATCGTCGTCGGTCAGGAGCACGAAGCATCCGCCGCCGCCGGACTGCACGGACGCGATGAGGTCGCCCGTGGCCCGGTTGAACATCCGCGGGGCGACGCGGCCCTGTGGGATGAAGAGCCGGTCGGCGGACGCGAGCAGCGCGCCCTCCATCGTGATGCCTTCCCTGTGCGCGTCGCCGGCGCGCTCGGGCGCGACGCCGGGGAACCGGGCGATGTATCGGCCGGGTCCCGACGGCTTGCCGGTCTCGGCGTCGACGGCGCAGAGGTACGAGTCTTCCCACGGCAGCATCCCGCAGGCGAAATAGGCCGTGCCGTCATCGACGAGGACGCCGGTGCGGCAGGGCGCGAGCGGGATGAGGCCGCCGTTGTTGAGGACGCGCCGGCCGGGACGCGCCGGGCTGGATTTCCACACGAGCGCGCCGTCGTCGGCGCGGACGCAGTAGGCGTGGCCGTCGTCGGACCCGAAGTAGAGCTTGCGCTGTCCTGAGCCAGCCTGCCCTGAGCCTGTCGAAGGGGTCGAAGGGCCGTTTGCGAGAGCGGGCGCGATCCGCACCGGGCCGTCGGTCGTGAACGCCCACTTCGCCTCGCCCGTCTCGGCGTCGATACAGCGCACGGAGTCGTCGACGGACGAGCCGAAGTAGACGCATCCGTTGGCGGCGATGACGTGGAACGCGGGATCGTAGTTCCGCATCGACCGGAGCGGCCGGACGTTGCTGTAGGCGTCGTACTTGGCCGGGCCCGCCCACGCCGGCTGCGGCGGATGCGTTGACTGCCAGATCCACGCCTGCCCGAGCGCGGGCGCGTCGAGCTGCTGGGCGGTCCGCCCGCTGCGGCGGTTATCGTGCTGATAGACGGGCCATTCGGTTGCTGTCGTCATCGGTGTCTCCAATCGACGCGGTCGAGTCCGAACGGCTCCCGATGATACGTGGGAGCGCGGCCGAACTCAAGCGCCTGCCGGGCTGGCCCGCCCACAGTTCGCCCGGCAGATCCGAAGGCGGGCGAGCGTGTTGGGTCGTGCGCGGGCCAAATGCCCAATGACCAAGCACCAATAATCAATGAAGCCCCAACCCGCAATTCCCAAAGCACCAAATACGCGTGGCCCGAAGCGTTTGATGTTTGGCGTGTTGGCGCTTGGTGCTTGCCCGCCCGTGGCGGGTGAATTTGGGGTTTGGCGCTCGTGTCTTGGACATCGACGCGGCCCTTCCGCATTGTCGTCAGAGCCGTGGAGCCGTCCTTGGCAACGGCCTGCGGGAAGCAGGGCCGCGTCACCGCTACGTCGCGTTGCGTTTCCGGGTCGGCGGGCGCTATAATGTGTGTCGGCGTCACGTGTTTTTCGTGCGACGGGAGGTCGGTATGAGAACGGTCGTTTTCCTTGTCCTGCTCGGTCTGCTCGGGGCCGGCTGCTCGGCCGTCACGCCGGGTGCGCAGGTGCCGGAGGACCACTGGACCCGCGAGCCCGGGGCCGTGCCGATGATGCGGATCGGGCGCGGCGTCACGAACATCGTCCTCTCCCCGGCCGAAGTCTTCGCGACGATGTGGCGCGTGGCGGAGGAGTACGACGAGTTCGGCTACGGCGCCGGCATTGGGCAGGGCGTGTTCAATGGCGGGGCGCGGCTCATCTTCGGAGCGGGCGAGGCGCTGACGTTCTTCCTCATCAACGAGCCCGACCCCGCCTATCCCTACGCGCTCGGCGAACGGATCATCTTCCGGGACACCTACCGCCCGGCCGAGGACGTCGAGGCGTGGGAGGCGTCGGCCGACTACCGCGTGAGCCCGCCGCCCTAGCCGCAGCATCCGGGGATGAGAGGGGGAGCCGGTGGAAACCGCATCGGCGCGCTTCATTGGGCAGGGGAGGTCATGCGCAGGAACAAGCTGAGCGACAGGAATCCGACCGCCGACCTCGTGGCCGTTTATCGAGCCCGGTACGGCCATGCTTTGAATCAGGTGATCCGCGTGCTGCGGGACGCCGGCTTGGCCCCGCAGCCGCTGGACGCGCCGGCGCAGCCGCTCTGGGACAAGGGCTCCTGGACGAGGAACGTGACCGTCGGCGTTCCGCCGGATGAGGTGGAGCACGCCAGGGAGGTGCTGGCCGAGTGGAACCGGCAGGCGGCTCCGAAGGTGGTCGCCAGCGTCGCGGAATTGAAGACGCAGTTCCTGCTTTCCCTGATTCCGCCCGCGGTCTATTCGCTCATATTGCTGCTGCTGTCGTCCGTTCTCCCGGACGGCGCCTGGCTCTTTTTGCCTCTCGTGTGGCTTGTGGGCTTCGGCGTCATCTCGCACGTGCGCCGACAGGGGAAGGACGAATGACGCTGAGAGACACTGAAGACGCAGGATTATCTTGCGGCGAGAGAATCAGTCCCTATCAGCGACGTTCAGTGCCCATTCCTTTGGCGTGACACACAGACTGGAACGATCTCGATCCGTCGCGGTGGTTGCAGTTCTGAACCTGCCGCCCTATAATGACGTTGTCGAGGTCGGAGGGGAATCGAATGTCGCCCACAGTCCTTCGCGTCGGGCCATATCGGTTCTTCTTCAACAGCCGTGAAGAAACGCGGCGGCATGTGCATGTTGTTGCATCGGAAGGGAACGCCAAGTTCTGGCTTGAGCCGCGCGTCGAACTGGCGGCGAGCTACGATCTGAAGTCGAGCGCGCTGCGGACAATCGAAGACCTCGTTAAGGAGCACGAAGATGAGTTCCGGTCGGCCTGGGACGAGCACTTCCGAGAGTCCCGTCACTAACATCTCGGAACAGGGGTTCTGGCTGCTCGTCGACGACGCCGAATACTTCGTCCCGTTCGCGGACTATCCCGTCTTTGCGGACGCGACGGTCGAGCAGATTTTCACCGTCGAGCGGCAGGGCTCCGGGCAGTTCCACTGGCCCGAGCTGGACGCCGACGTTGAGTTGGCCGCGCTGCGCCGCCCCGATCGCTTCCCGCTCACGTGGACGTGACCGCCCCGCCGGTCGCCAGATTCTCGCCACAAATTTCAGTGACACGCTTCGCGGCCATGTGTACACTATCGCTCGCCAATAACAGTGTTCAATGTTTCCCGCTTTCCGGTTCTTGCAGAAGGAGGTTTTGAGATGAGGCATTCGATCTGCAGGTGGACGTTCAACGCGGGCAAGGGCGGCTTCACGCCCGGCGACATGCGGCCGAAATGGAGCGACATGTCGACCGCGGAGTTCGTCGAACTCGTCGCCGCGAAGGTCAAGCCACGCGTGCCGAAGGACATTCAGCTCGGCATCGAGGTCCACTACGACGGCGAGATCTGCGAGTCGACCGCGCCGGCGGTCGTCAAGGCGCTCAGGAAGGCCGGCATGCGGCTCGCGATGATCACGCCCGGCGCCCACGGCCACTGGGGCTACGGCGGCATCGTCTCGCCCGACCCGAAGGAGCGGAGGGCCGCGTCGGACTTCGGCGCCCGAACCGTCGACCTCGCCTACGGCCCGCTCCGGCGTGCGTGGGACCCGAAGGCGCCGCCGTCGTTCATCCTGTGGAACGGCTCGTGGGGCTACGACATCCCCGGCCCGTGGCTCAAGGACATGCTCCAGGCGCTCGAAGACGAACTCGTCGGCCTCCTCAAGTACGAGAAGAAGAAGGGCGGCAAGATGTTCATCGGGATCGAGCCGAAGCCGAACGAAGGCCACCCGAAGATGATCCTGCCGACGGTCGCCAGCGCGCTCCTGATGCGGCGCAAGCTGGCCGACCGCGGCTGCGACGTCTCACGCGTCGGCACGAACAAGGAGTTCGGCCATTCCGAGATGATCGGGCTCGACGCGGTCTACGACACGGCCGAGGAGATCCGCGAGGGCGCCCTCGTCCACGTGCACGCCAACAGCCAGGGCTACGACGGCGTCCGCCAGGGCGGGCCGGGCATGTTCGACGTCGATCACGGGACCGCCATCACCGGCTTCAACATCGGGATCGCGCGGCTCCTGCTCGACGCGAAGTACAAGCGGTGGATCGGGCACGATATGCAGCCGCGTGCGTACGACAACGAGCGGCAGGCCATCGACCGCGTCGTCCGGAGCGTCATCAACTGGGAGGCGATGGTCCAGGTTGCCGGGAAGCTCAACGTCAAGCGCATCAATGCATTGCTCGCCAGGCGCGAGACGGGCAAGGTCGAGGACATCATGGGAGCGGCGATGTCGAAGGCCCGCGCGCTGGCCGACAAGATGCATAGAAAGTAAGCGGCGGAAACGCGGGGAGAGAACCCTTTCTGAAGAAAGTGCTCTCTCCCCCCACCCCTCACTCCCAAAGACTTCTCGGAAATGCCGTTCGGCCTTTCGGCCGAACGGCATTTCTACAGGGAATCCTCGGGAGGGGGCTCTAGCAGAACAGTGGGGCGGACATTCTTGTCCGCCATCTGGCAGGCAAGAATGCCTGCCCCACCAGTCTTCTGTTAGAGCCCGTCAATCAGCTCAGCGTGGTCTTCACGGTCTCGGCCCACTTCGGATAGAGAGCGGTGTAGGTCTTCTTGAGCTTCGGGTCGGGCGAGATGGTCTTGACGGGCCGCAGCCCGACGAACGCGTCGTCCGGCTTCCTGTAGACGCCCGCGCCGATCCCGGCCCCGCGCGCGGCGCCCTGCGAACCGTCGGTGCTCATCAGCTCGACTTTCGCCCCGACGACGCTCGCGAACATCTTCCCGAAGAGGTCGCTCAGGAACATGTTCGCGCGGCCCGCCCGCACCTTGCGTACCGTAACGCCCATCCCGGCCATCACCTCGGTGCACTGTTTGAACGCGAGCACGATCCCCTCCTGCGCCGCGCGCATCACGTGCGCCGGCCCGTGCCGGTTCAGGTCGGCGTAGTGCATGCTCATCCCCGTGTTGCGGCCGCACTGGACGCGCTCCGGCCCGTTGCCGTAGGGGACGATGACGAGTCCGTCGGCGCCGGGCGCGACGCTCGCCGCCAGCTTGTTCATCTTGTCGTAGTCGCCGCCGGTCAGGTCGCGGAGCCAGCGGTAGAGGGCGCCCGTCCCGCTGACGCATCCGAGCACGCCGTTCCGCATCCGGCCCGGCGCGTTGGTGACGTGCACGAAGACGTTGACGCGCGACTGCTTGTCGGGGATGGCCTTGTCGGTCACGGCGTAGACGACGCCCGAGGTGCCCGCGGTCGCGGCGACCTCGCCCGGCTTCATCACGCCGAGCGAGAGCGCGTTGTTCGGCTGATCGCCGCCGCGGTAGCTGACGGGCGTGCCCGGGGCGAAGCCCGTCGCCTTCGCGCCCGCGGCCGAGACCGTGCCCTGAATCGCGAATGTCGGCCGGACGTCGGCCAGGAGCGACCGCTTGATGCCGTAGTGCTTGAGCACCGGTTCGAGCAGGCCCTGTTTCTTGAAGTCCCACAGGATGCCTTCCGAGAGGCCGGAGGGCGTCGTGCAGATCGTGCCCGTCAGGCGGGCGGCGAGGTAGTCGCCGGGGAGCATGGCCTTGTGAGCTTTCGCATAGACCTTCGGCTCGTGCTTCCTGACCCACGCGATCTTGCTCGCGGTGAAGTCGCCGGGGTAGTTGAGCGCCCGCTTGAGGAGCGCGGGGCCGAGCTTCCTGGCCGCGGCGGCGCCGATGGCCTGGGTCCGCCCGTCGCACCAGATGATCGACGGCCGCACGGGCTTCATCGCCTCGTCGACGAGCACGAGCCCGTGCATTTGATACGAGATGCCGATGCCGGCGACGTCGGCCGGCTTGACCTTCTTGAGCAGCGTCCGCGCGACGATGCAGAAGTGTTTCCACCACTCGGCGGGGTCCTGCTCCGCCCAGCTCGGGTGCGGCGACAGGACGGCCAGCTCCTTCTTCGGCGAGGTGCACTCCGCGACGACCTTCCCCGTCTTCGCCTCGATGAGCGTGCCCTTGATTGACGACGTGCCCGAGTCGAACCCTGCGAGGTATTTCATCGCCTCCGCCTCCGCGCGAGTGTGTTGTTGATTTGTTGCGTGCCGAAAAGCATAGCCAAGGAGCGGCAAGAAGGCAAGCCCGCGGCAATCTACGCCGCTGAACTCATCTGCCGCATGAGTTCCACCAGTGGCAGGACGAGGGCCTGCATGTAGATGGTGGTCAGCGCCATTATGAAGCAGAAGTGGAGGGCGTTGAGCGCGAGGGTGATCGCGCGGTTCCTGATTAGCACCTCCTTGACGAGGCCGGCGACCGCCAGGGCGGGCAGGATCATCTGGAAGAGCGGTGACATGGCAACGGCCGTTATTACCGGCAGCGGCGTCCCCATGTCGGCGAACATCTTCCTGAACGCCCCGGTCGTCCGGAAGCCGGCCCACCATAGCACGGCGGACGACACGACCAACAGCACGAACGCAATCGTCGAGCAGATTCCAAGAATCGTCGATTCTCGGCCCACGTGCTCAAACGCCGCCGCTGCGTCTTGCTCGGTCATGTCACTCCCTCCGCTTGTGGATTGACTCATGACGGCGCCTCGCTCATTGCCCGCATCAACTCCGCGAACGGCAGGTTCATGGCGAACGTGTAGATCGTGCTCAGCAGAATCAACAGGCAGACGTGGACGCCGTTGAAGACAAACGTGATGACCCGGTTTCGGACGAGCAGCTCCTTGAGGATTCCGGCCACGGCCAGAACGCCGACCAGGATGCTGGGGAGCGGCGACAATGCGATGACCGTCAGCTCGGGCAGCATCACTCTCATATCCTGGAAGATCCCCACGAAGAACGCCCGGCCCCCGATGAACGTGTAGAGCAACACGCCGGACAGCGCCAGCACGACCACGAGCGCCGTGGGCGAAGCGGCCGTGAACATGCGAGCCTCGGGGTCGGTGTCTGCGGCCGTCGTTTCTGCCTCTTGCTCGGTCATACGACTCCCTCCGGTCTCAATCTGCGGGCTCCAATGACACCGCGGTGGGGCAGGCATTCCTGCCTGCGGGACGGCGGACAAGAATGTCCGCCCCACTGTTCTTTCACACCTCATCAGGATCGTCCGCCGTCCGCGTGTCCATCACCATACCGAATTGACTCGTCGTGGGCAATGCCCGGCAGGGCCCAATCACTCCCAGTCTCCGAATGCGCCGTTCGAGCGGCGTTCACGCCGCTTCCCGAGGCCCTTCAGGGCCGAGTCCCGGCCCCCGCTTTGAGCGGGGGTAGCTCGGCGGGAGACCATTGGTGTTGTTCCAGCCCGGTTCACCGGGCTTACCCGACGGCTCAAGCCGCGCCGGCCGGTGGCAGGGGAAGCCCCGTGAACGGGGCTGACCGGCGTTCACGCCGACGAGTTACC
>CAYLQD010000087.1:0-14309 GCA_964385685.1 uncultured Planctomycetota bacterium
AGACCGGGAGCGGGCGCTCGCGCTGTAGGACCATGTTGTCGCCGAAGCAGCCCGACATCACGAGCGGCGGCGCGGCCGCGAGCAGCCTGGCCTTCGCGAGGTAGTGCCGGCGGATCTGCTTCTCCGAGAGCGCCTGATCGTAGACGCGGACCTCGTGGAGCGCGCCTCGAAGTGGATAGAACTCGGCCCCGTTGTGGTAGTCGCCCATCGAGAGGGGCGTGCCGGTCGGAAGCTTGACCTCGCCCGTCTGCGCGGTCGATTCGCCGGCGAGGAGGCCGTTGACGAAGAGCCGCATCCGCTCGCCGTCGTAGGTGCCCGCGACGTGGACCCACTGGCCGGCGTGTGCGGAGCCGCCGGAGTGCAGGTCGGTCATGCCGCGTTCGGCGCCGAGCGAGAACACGAAACGGTGGTAGTGGGTGCCGATGAACCATCCCTTCCGGCGATTCTCCTGCCGGGCGAACACGCCGACGAACCGGCTCCAGCGGCGAAACCCGTCGATGCGGACCCACGTCTCGGCCGTGAAGCGGCTCTTAGGCAGCTTGGGGAGGAAGGCGGGATCGGCGACCTGAACGGCGTTCGCCCCGCCGTCGAACTGGAGCGCCTGGGTCTCGCCCGCATCGATGACGCGGACCCTTCGCGTGATCTTGGCGGCCGGGCCGCCCGTGAGGACGACGAGTCCGGAGCCACGGGTGTGCTCCGGCGTGAAGACCCACTGGCCGACGGGCTTGGGGCCCGCCGCAACGCAGCCGGTGCAGGCGGTCAAGACAGCCAGGGCCGAGATCAAACCGAGCAGCGACGTCCGCGTGTTCATCAAGTCCTCCTCCGACACGGTGGCGGGAGCCTTTAGCATACCGCGCCCGCTCGTCGACGACAACCGCCGGGTGTGGGGCGGCGGCCGCGGCGTGCTCGGAAGACCGGACGTGTCACGTCAGGAAGGATATGTCGGAGAGGCTTGGCTCAGCTCGGGGAGGTCGCCTCGTTGGCTCCGGCGGCGCCGGCGGATCCGTAGAGGAACAGGAGAATCTTGATCCGGACGATGCCGGGCTTTCTGCCGCCGGACAGCTCCATCCGTCGGACCTGCATGAAGCTGGCGTGTGACTCGATCTCACTGAGGAAGCGCCCGACGTCGTGGTAGTCGCCCTGGAAGTTAAGCTCGTAGGGGAAGCGGTAGAAGCCCTGGCCGAGCACCTCCATCTCCCGCGGCTGCGTCTGGAAAATCTTGAGGTCGTTTTGGTCGGCCGAGCGGAGGACCTCGGCGAAGAGCGCCGCGACCTCGCCCTTGCTGGGCACGCGCCCGTCGAAGATGGCGAGGCGTGTCTTAAACTCGGCATTCTGCTTCTCGATCTGCTCGACGTCACGCCGCTTCCTGCTGTTGTCCTCGAGCTTCTTGACCGAGTTGTCGACCTTGTCCTCGTGCAGCGCGGCCACGTCGAAGGCCGGCATGATGCACATCACCTGCACGAGCACGACGCCCGCGATGATGAGCACGGCCACGCTGGCCGAGATTACGATGTCCTTGCGCCGAATGACGGTTTTCCTAGCCATCGTCGGCCGCCTCCTCCTCGACGAGCATCCCCTGGAGGCGGTCGCCCCGGAACCTGAGCGACACCGAGAATTCCTTGACGTCGGCCCCGCCCCGCCGGCTGCCCGTGCAGTAGTTGAGCTCGGCGCCGACGAACGTCGCGAGGATGGCTTTGCTGCGATTGAGCGCCCGGACGAACGAGGCCGCTTCGATGTCGGCCTTTTCCGCGCTGCCGTAGCCCTTGAGCATCGCGGTGCCCGCGGGGATGTCCACGAGAATGGACGTGAGGCGCAGTTCGTCGGTCGCCGCCTCGCCAAGCGCCTCGAGGACGGGCGTGCACGGGAAGCCGGTGTGGGTCAGCGCGGTGACGGCGGCCGCCTTGAGCTTGAGCGAGTCGCGCTCGGTCTCGGCCCGTACCGTGCGGTCGGGGAGGTTGTTGTACGCGATCAACTGGCTCGATAGACGCTTCAGTTCCGTCTTGTAGTCGGCCGTCTTGTCCTCGGCGCCGGAGGCCGCGGCGAACTGCGTGATCAACCAGACGAGGCCGATGGCCAGCAGCCCGGCGATGGGCATGTAGGGCACGGGACTGGCGCGGGTGGGCCGCAGTTCGTCGGGGATCAGATTGATCCTCATTCCGCGCTCCCTCCGATCGCGGCGGCGACGGCCAGGCCGTGCCGCGTCGGCTCGTATTCGCCGGTCGTGTCTTCGACGCGCTCGCCGCTGTCCAGAGCGACGGCGTGCAGCTCGAGTTGTTCGCCGAGGAACCGGAGCAACTCGGGCGTGTCGGCCGCCTCTCCCGCCACGTAGAGGCGCTCGACCGCAGGGGACAGGAGTTCGATCTCGTAGTAGTCCAGCGTCTTGTTGGCCTCACGCACGAGGTGGCCGAGGGTCGTCGGATCGAGCGGGCCGTCGGTGTCGCCCAGGTCGGGTATGTCGTCGGCCCCGCTGTGGGTGACGCCGGCCTCGGCGGCGGAGCCGCTGTCGGCCTCGAGCTTGCTGATCGGGCGGGACAGGACGATCTTGTTGCGCCGGAAGATGAAGATCTCGCCCCAGTTCGAGCCGATGAGGAGCACGGCGACGGGGGCGTTGTCCGAGACCTGCGCGTGGGCGAGCAGGTTGGCGAACGACACGCCCTCGACCTCCATCGAATCGAGGTGGCAGTTGGTTTCGAGGAACGAGCCCAGAATGCTGCGCAGCCGCTCGGTCGGGATGCTGGGCACGAGAATCCGGCAGCGCTCGCGCCGCTTCTCGAGAACCTGGACCTGGTAGCTGAGGTCGGCGGCGTTGTCACCCCCTTCGTTCTGGAGCTGGAGTTTGATGGCGTCGCGGAGTTGCTCGCCCTTCATCGGCGGCAGGACGAGGAAGTGGGTCGGGGCGAGATCGCTCGCGAGCGTGATGCGCGCATCGGGCGCTCTCAGGTCGACCGACTTCCGGGCGGCCCGCAGTGTCTCCGCCACCACGTCGGCCGGCCACACACCCGGCAGACGGGACATCGGCTCGGAGTAGACTGCCTTGATCTCGATCCGGCCGGGCAGCTTGGCAACGCGGACGATGGTGACGGCCTCGCGGCCGACGTGGATGCCGAGCGCCTCGGGAATCACGTCCTTCCGAAACGGCAGCTTGTTGAGCAGGTTGCTAATCATAGTCAACCGCCTGTGAGTCCACTCTCAGCTCCTGATCGGGCGCTCCGCAGACGATGGCGCTGCGTTCTGCCTCTTCTCTTGCTCTGTTGAAAAGCCCGGCTCAGTGGTGCCAAGAGATTCTTCGCTTCGCTCAGAATGACAATATGCGGCCATCTGCACAGGTTGTCATCCTGAGCGTGAGCGAAGCTTGCCTGCCGCAAGCAGGGATCTCGGTTTTCAACAGAGCGCTCTTCTCTCAGTATCGGCATACGGGGCAGGGTATTCACCCGTTCGGCCCTGAATCCGTGGGGCGGGCCGGCTACGGTTCGGCCGGTACCGTAACGAAGATGTACCGGTCTGCACCGGCCCAGAGCTCTATGGTGAAGATGGTCCCCTCGACGTCCGCGTCGTCGGTCTCTGGACCGATTCTGTTCTCCTGGAATTTCTCGATCTTGATTTCCATCGTGCTGCCTGCCGGCACGAGGACCCCGCCAACGACGTCGAACATGGCGACGCCGCCGTTCCACATCCGGGCGGCACCGTGGTCGTTGTAGTCCCAGACCTGGCCGAAGTCTTCGCCGTCCACGATCTCGAAGTTGATGTCCTGGTAGTAGACGGTCGGGGAACCCCACGCCGCGACCAGGTGGGTGACGTTGATGGCGGACCCCGTGTCGTTCCGGACACGAAACTCGCATCCGTCCTGGCTGCTGTCCAGCCGCTCGACGAACGTCAGGCCGGGCTTGGGCGTGTTGGGCGCGTCGCCCGAGCCGGTCCTCGAGGTCCACACGGCCGTGTTCCAGGTCCCGGCGTCGTTTTCCGCCCAGAAGCTGAGCCGGCGCTCGGCCAGGGCGTTGGCCTGGGTGGGCCAGTAGGCAACGACCTGCACGGCGCACCGCTGGTCCTGCCCCGGCAGGGTCAGGTCGGTGATCGTGTAGGAATATTCGCCGGCGGGCGCGCCGGTGTCGTCGGTCACGGACGTGAGCGACCGGTTGCTCCAGGGCCCGGCCGGATTCTGGGTAAGGTGTGCGAGCGCGGCGGCCCGGCCGACCTCCGCGACATACGTCGCGCGGGCGTCGGCCTCCGAGTCGGAGCCGGTGGTGAGCGCGCCGAGCAGGCAACTGACCGCCGACAGGCAGAAGGTGGTCAGCACGGCGAGCAGGAGGGTGACGAGCGGCAGGGCGGCGCCGCGGCGGCCGCCGGCGATGAGCCGTCTGGGGCTAGTTCCGGTGAACGACATCGCGTGTCATCTCCGCATCGATGCTTCGATCCCGCCGCGTCAGGCAGTTGACCGCGAGAGTCACCCGGGTCGGCGCGCCGAGCGTCATCTCCAGGCCCGTGAGTCCGGGGCAGAGCACGGTGAACTCGCGTCCGGCTTCCAGCGTCGTGTTGCCGTCCTCCCGGTCCACGACGACCGAGACGCCGAGCGCGTCGGTGAGGGTCACCTCGTCCGCCGTGATCGCGTCCACGGTGAAGGGGAACTTGAAGACCCAGTCGTCGTCGTAGTACACATACCGGCGGAGCTGGCTGACGCCCTTCGCGGTCACGTAGGGGCAATAGAGGACAACGGCCTGCCAGCACGGCTGGTAGGAGCCGGAGACCTGAAACGCGCCGTCGCGGTCTCGCGCAGACGGCAGCACGATGGCGCACTGCCCCGCGGGCAGGCCCGTGGTGCAGACGGTGATCTTGCTCTGGTCGGCCTCCCGCAGGTCGGCCTCGAGCGTCGCGAGCGCGCCGTCCATTCGCACCAGGACGATTCCGCGCGCACAACTGGTCATGAACGAATCCGAGCTGCTCTCGAACGCGGACACGAACAGGGACATCACGATCGCGAGCAGACCGACGCTGATGACGACTTCGACGTATGTGAAGGCATGCCGGGAGCGCGAACCGGGCGGGGAATGGGATTGGCGGCGCACGTGGAGCACGCGTCCCTCCGTTCGGTCGCCGGCAGCGTCCGGGTTGGGCAACGCGGACGTGTCAGTCGACCTTTCCGAAAACGAGCGTGACCTCTTGCTCCGTCTGTCCGGAGAAGGAGCCCGCCCGCACTCGGATCGTGATCTGGTGCCAGCCGGACGCCGGGTTCCCGTCGCCGTCTTCGACGACGACGTCGACATCGGGCCGGGTGTCGTAGGTGCTGCACAGGCCCTGCCAGTCCGCCTCCTCCTCGATGACGTCCTCGGCGATGCCCTGGGCGGTGTCCAGCGCCTGCTGCCGGTTCCACAACGTGCCCTGGCCGGAACTGACCGCGCTGAGGACCTGGATCAGGCATCCGACGGCGATGGTCAGAATGGCGAGCGCGAGCGTCAGCTCGACAAGCGTCATCGCGCGCCCGGTCCGGACGGACCGAGCGCTCTCAAATCGGCACCGGTGGGCCATGATCTACTCGCTGATCGGCGTCCAGTCGGAGCTGCTGCCGGGGTCGATCGTGAACTCGGTCGGCACGTCCGCGTTACTCGACCAGTCGGTCCCGGTGGCGGCATCGACGTCGGTGCTGTCAAGGGCGGCCTCGTAGATCGTGCCCTCTTGGGTCACGCAGTACTCCTTGGCGCCGCTGCGCCCGTCCTCGACGGGGCACGCGCCGTAGCAGTACGCGTACTCCGACGTGTCGTCGTCGACCTGGCCGAAGAAGTAGCCCGACTTCTTGCCGCCGGCGAGCGAGCCGTCGATCAGCCCCTCGGCCGACAGTTCGGTGAGCGTGCCGTACACGCCGTAGCGATTCATGTACGTGCCCTCGGCGGACATGATGGTCCGGAGCGAGCCGATCGCGCCGGTCTCGTTGGCGGCCATCCGCGAGCGCATCAGGTTCGGGATGGCGAACGCGGCGATGATCGCAATGATGGCGAGCACGATCATCAGCTCGACCAGCGTGAAGCCCTTGTTTCCTCTCTTGTACATCTGTCATCCTCCTTCGTCTGCGGGTGCCTTTGGCTGGCGCCCTGGGGTGCGTGTTCAAAAGAACGGCCCGGAGACCGTTTGGATCTCCGAGCCGCCCTTCGTCGTCACAATGAGCTCCCAGGCCTGGAACCACATCGCGCGTGCTACTCGCTGATGGGCGTCCAGTTAGTCGTGTCGTCCTCAGGAGCCGTTGTGTACGTGCTGGGCACGTCGTCGGCGCCGGCGACCCACGTCGTACCGTTGCCGGTGTCCATTGCCGACGTGTCGAAATCGGCCTCGTAGATCGTGCCCTTCTGGGTCACGCAATACTCCTTCTGACCGCTCTTGCCGTCCTCGACGGGGGCGGCGCAGAACGTGTAGGAGTAATCGAAGCCGGTGACGATCTCGCCAAGGAGATAGCCCGACTTCTTACCCGTAGCCAGCGAGTTGTCGATCAGGTCCTCAGCCGACAGCTGGGACAGACTGCCGTAGACGCCGTAGCGGTTCATGTAGGTCGCCTGGGCGGACATGATCGCCCGCAGCGAACCAACCGCCGACGTCTCGTTCGCGCTCATCCGAGACTTCATCAAGTTCGGAATGGCGAACGCTGCCACGATGGCGATAATCGCCAACACAATCATCAGCTCCACCAAGGTGAAGCCACGCTTCCGCGTTCTCATCTCCTCGCCTCCTTCCAACCAGAATTGACGCGGCCGGAACACGCTTCCAGCCACGCGGGCCATCCGGCCCTCACCCAAAATCCGTTTTCAAATGCCGGCGCCAAGACCGCCTGCCCTGACACCCTGAGCCCAGTTTCGGTATCGGCGCGCAGGATGTTAGATGTTTCTTGCCGATAGTTTCACGCCCACTGAGCGGTTTTCCGTGTCGCCCCGAAGCCCCATCGCCCCGGCGGCGTTGCCGAAACGCAACGCCACGTATCTCGCCCATCGGACACGCTTTACGGCGTCTTAGCCCGGGATCAGGCCGGCGGCCCGTCGAAAAAAACGGACACGCGGGCCGAGCCGTGGGGCGAACGGACAAAGCGGGTGAGGTTTTATCTCGCTGGCGGGCAAGACGTTATGGCTTGGACTCGACAACGGGCGGCGCCGCGGCACCCAGCTTGCTTAACCAGTAGGTCGAGGGACCGAACGAGGCCCTCGCACCTAAGGCCGGCACCAGCGTGGAGAAGCAAATGGCTTGGCTCTACTTGACGATCAACGGGGTTTTGTCGGCGTTCGCGGCATGGTTCGGATGGCGGTCGCGGCGGTTCGAGGTCCGCCGGTGCGCCGCCTTCTTCATCGCCGCCGCCCTGCTGATGGCGCTGCGCACATACCTGCACGCCCATCCCGAGTATGAGCAGTATCTGCTCGGGCTCTCGGACAACTACGTGTACTTCACCGGATGGGAAGTTCCCCTCGTGGTCTTCATGCTGTTTGCGCTTGGCTCGCGGCTTGAGACGCAGCGCGTCCGCCGGCTCCTCTTCCTCTCGCTCGGGATGTGCGCCCCGCTGTTCCTGTGGGACAGCGTGGCGTTGTGTGTCCGGCCCGACTACACCATGCCGGCTCAGGTCGACCGGGACGGCGTGTGCCTGCAGGCGACGGACTACTCGTGCGGGCCGGCTGCGGGCGCCACACTGCTTCGGGCGCTCGGGACGGATGCCACGGAGGCGGAGATGGCCGAGCTGTGCCTACTCAAGCCCGGCCAGGGGGTGACGGCGCTCGAATTGTGCCGCGGGCTGAACATCGCCCTCCGGGCCGTCGAGAGGCGCGCGGCCATCCGGCATCTCGCCACGAACGAGCCCGACCTTCTGCCCGTGCCCTTCCTCGCCGAACTGGAGCGCCCCGGCACGCGCACCCACTGCGTCGTCGTGTTGGCCGTGCTCGACGACTGCGCGATCCTGGCCGACCCGGCGCGGGGTCAGTATGTGCAGAAGCGGTCGGAGTTCGAGCGGGAGTGGACGGGGCTGGCCATCACCGCGGAGCCGCTCGGGAGGTGAGCGTGGCGGCCGGCGTCATATCGACGTGACGCGAACGACCTCTTCGAGCGTCGTGACCCCCTGAAGGACCTTGCGGAGCCCGTTCTGCATGAGCGTGATCATGCCCTCCTCGCGGGCCTTCGCGCCGATGTCGGCGATCGTCGCGCCCGCGGCGATCATCTCCTTCAGCGTCGGGGTGACCTCCATCATCTCGACCACGCAGGTCCGGCCCTTGTACCCGCTGCCGTTGCAGTGCTTGCAGCCCTCGCCCTGGTAGGCGCGGGTGGCGTCTTCGACATCGTCGGGCATCTCGTCGCGATGGCGGTCGAGGAAGGTCTGCGGCATCTTCGCCGGCTTCTTGCAGCGGCCGCAGATTCGGCGCACGAGCCGCTGCGCCTCGAGCAGGTTGAGCGAGGCCGACAGCATGAAGGGCTCGGCGCCCATGTCGATCAGACGGGAGATCGCGCCGGGCGCGTCGTTCGTGTGGAGGGTGCTGAGCACGAGGTGGCCGGTCAGCGCGCACTTGACGGCGATGTCGGCGGTCTCCTGGTCGCGGATCTCACCGACCATGATCACGTCGGGGTCCTGACGCAAGATGGACCGAAGACCGCTGCCAAACGTCAGGCCGACCTTCGCGTTGCACTGCACCTGGTTGATCCCGTAGATGTTGTACTCGACCGGGTCCTCGAGCGTGACGAGGTTCGCGTCGGGCTGGTTCAGGTTGTTCAGCGCGGAGTAGAGCGTTGTACTTTTTCCGGAACCGGTCGGGCCGGTGACGAGGCAGATGCCGTTGGGCTTCTCGATGGAATTGAGGAACATGTCGCGGGCCTCGGGCTCGAACCCCATGTCGGTGAAGTCGAGCTTCAGCGCGCCCTTGTCCAGGATACGCATGACGATCTTTTCCCCGTGCTGCGTCGGGAGGACGGACACGCGGAAGTCGATGTCCCGGTCCTCGTACTGCAGCTTCATGCGGCCGTCCTGCGGGATGCGGTGCTCGGCGATGTCGAGGTTCGACATGATCTTGAGGCGCGACACGACCGGCGAATAGACACGCCGGTCGCCGTGCATCACGTCGGCGAGCTTGCCGTCCTGCCGGTAGCGCAGGCGGAACTCGTTCTCGAACGGCTCGAGGTGGATGTCGCTGGCGTCGCGGCTGATGGCGTTGTTGAGCACCAGCTCGACGAGGTGGACGACGTGTTCCTCCTCCTCGCCGCCGCCCGCCTTCCCGCCACCGCCGCCGGAACCCGCCTGCTCGACGGCGACCTGCATCTCCTCCTCCGACGCGGCGTGCATCGACAGGCGGACCTGCGCCTTTTTCTCCGCCTCGAGCTGGTGGTAGCTGTCCTCGATGGCCTTCTGGATCTGATCGCTCGTCGACACGACCACGAGCACGTCGTGGTCCGACTGCTTGCTCACCTCGTCGAGCGCCACGAGATCGAGCGGGTTCGCCATCGCAATCGTGAGCGTGCCCTCGATCTGCGCGAGCGGCATCAGAGCGTGCTTCTCGGCCATCTCGCGGCTGATGAGGGTCAGCACGCCCGTCGGCACGCGATAGCTGGTCACGTCGAAGTAGGCCAGGTGCTCGAACAAGTCGCAGAAGAACGCCGCCCGGTCGATGGACAGAAGATCCTCCTGCTTGCAGAGGTTGTCGTAGAGCGAGCCGCCCATCTCCTCCTGCGTTTCGAGCAGCTGCTCGACCTGTTCTTCGTCCAGGTACGTGCCGCCGTAGAGGACGCGGCGCAGGCGACCCCGCACGGAGCCGCTCATTTCCTCCCTGAGGTGCTGTTCAGGCGTTTCCTGTGTCATCGTCCTCGGGGTCCTCATTCGCCGTATGGTCTTCGTCCGGGCCGGCCGTGTCCGCGGCGGCCGACTCGCCGCCCTGCTGGCTCTGGGCCTCGAGCTGGTCGGCCAGCTCGGCGGCCTTGGCGCCCACCCCGGGGGCCGCGACCGTCTCGGCCCCGTCCTCGGCCCCCTCCTCGCCCTCCTCCTCGGCCCCGTCCCCGCCCTCGTCCAGTTCGTCCTCGGGGGGGTCGACGGCGAACGCGATCTTCATCAGCGTCTCGAGTTCGTCCGGCGAACACAAGACGATCCGGACCTTCAGGCCGGTGATGGTGATGCGGCCCACCTCGTCGATCGCTTCCTCGTCAAGCGGATTCACCATCGCGACCGTCAGGAAATCGCGCGCGCGATGGATCGGAAGGAGCCGCCGCTCGCGGCAGAAGTTCTCGTGCACGATCCCGATGGCGTTGCGATGCACTTGGCAGCGGTCGGCCACGATCCAGGGCAGGTAGAGCGTGCGGATCAGCAGCCCGTACAGATAGGACTCGAGCAGGATGCCCTCGCGCACGAGCACGTCGCCGAGGTACTCGCCCGGGTGCTGCTTCTGGGCAACGATCAGCTCGTCATCGCCCAGAACGTTCGCGTCGGACAGGATCCGCGCGAGCCGCCGCGAGGCCGGCGGCGCCTCCGCCAGATCGTCCAGCGCCCCACTGCTTGTCTCTGTCTCGGTCATTTCCGGCCGGCCTCCTTCGTTCCTATCCGCCCATCGACTGGGTGATCTTGATCATCGGGAAGAAAATGGCGACGACGATGCCGCCGACCACGACGCCCAGCACGCCGATGAGAAGCGGCTCGATCATCGACGTCAGGCCCTCGATGGCCGCGCCGACCCGCTCGTCGTAGAAGTCGGCGATCTTCTCCAGCAACGTGTCGACCTGGCCCGTCTTCTCGCCGACCGAGATCATCTTGATGAGCATCGCCGGAAACACGGGCTTCGTCTCGAACACCTCCGCCAGGCCCGACCCGCTGCTCACGCGGGCGATGGACTCGTGCACCGCCTCCGCGATGACCGCGTTGCCGGCCGAGCGCTCGACGATCTCGAGCGCGTCCAGGATGGGCACCCCGCTCGACAGCAGCGTGCTCAGCGTCCGCGCGAACTTCGCGACCGCGACCTGCGAGAACAGCTTCCCGAACACGGGCACCTTCAGCTTGAACAGGTCGAAATAGAACGAGCCCTGTTTCGTGCGGATCGTCATGACAAAGCCGACGACCACCGAGCCGCAGATCAGCACGAACAGGAAGAAGTGGCCGCGCATGAAATTGCTCAACGCGAGGACGATCACCGTCGGCAGGGGGAGGTCGCCCTTGACCATGTCGAACATCTTGGCGAACTGCGGCACGACGACGAGGATCAGAATGCCGGCGACTGCGCCGATCATGCAGGTCGCGATCACCGGGTACGTCATGGCCGCCTTGACCTTCTGCTTGATACGCGCGGCCGATTCCATGTAGCCCGCGAGCTGGTTGAGAATCGTCGCCAACTGGCCGCTGGCCTCGGCCGCGCGGACCATGCTGACGTAGATGTCGGGGAAGATTCGGGTGTATTTCTTGAACGCCTCCGAGATGCGGTTGCCGCCGCGAATCTCGGACAGGATCGAGTACAGCACGATCTTGAACGCGTCGGACTTCGCCTGTTCGGCGAGCGTGTCGAGGGCGTGGTCGATGGGCAGGCCCGCGTCGACCATCGTCGCAAGCTGACGCGTGAAGATCATCAGCTCCTCGGCCTTGATCTTGACCTTCGTGATGTCGTCGGGGACGTCGGCATCCAGCTCGCGAATCTTGTCGGCCACGGAGAACGACGCCGGCCCGGAGGATGACGACTTGGACTTCTCCTCGCCCTCCGACTCGGCCTGCCGCACGGCCGTGGCCGTGATGCCGCGGCGGGCGAGTGCCGCGACCACGCCCGCCCCGGTATCACCGGTGATGGTGTCGGTGACGGTCTGCCCGTCGCGGTCGATCGCTTCATAGATGAACTTGGGCAATTAGATCCCTTCCTTCGGCACGGGCACCGGGGCGACCGAGGCCCCCATCGTCGGCCCGGTCGAGCCCTGGGGCTCGATTGCCGAGAGCGGGTCGGGCGGGCCGTCATCGCCGTTCGACGGGAACGGGCCGCCCTGCAGGCCGTGCTCCTCCCGGTGCGTCCTGAACGTCTCCTGCTCCGCCTCGGAGTCGGCCCTGGTCCGCTTGTCGTCGAGCACCGTGGCCGAGACGAAGAACACGAGATTGCTCTTCTCGCGCGTCGTGTATTTCGTCTTGAAGAGCCAGCCGAGCACGGGGATGTCCTTGAGCAGCGGCACGCCGCGCTCGATCTCGTTCTCGCGGTAGCTCATCAGGCCGCCGATGACGAGCCATCGGCCGTCGGAAATGGTCACGCGCGTCTTCGCCGTCCGCTCGTTGATGATCGGCACGGGCGGGTCGGTGTCGGTCACACCCGTCAGCACGAGCACGGCCGGCTCGACGATGATGTCGATCTGCCCGTCGGCCAGGACCCGCGGGGTCACCGTCAGCGTCACGCCCGTGTCCTTGAACGTGACGGTCTCGTCGGTCACGGTCACCGTGTCGACGATGCGCGTCGTGCGCGTGATGACCGGCTCCTGGTTGACGACGCGGAACTCGGCCGGGCGGCCGTGGCCGGTGGTGACACGCGGCGCCGACAGCACCTCGGCCACCTCCTTCTGCGTCAGGGCGTTGATGGCGGCGTCGACATGATCGCTCAGGAACGTCGCGTCGAAGGTTGTGGCTTCCATCGTGTCTTGCGTCAGATCGATGGCCAGCGTGCCGACCCCACCGCCGCTGATCCGGCTCGCCTCTCCCGTCAGCGTGAGTTCGGTCCCCAAGCTCTTCGCCTTGTCGGTGAAGATTTCGACGATACGGGTCCGAATGACGACCTGTGGCAGCGGCGTGTCGACCGCCTCGATGATCTGAGCGGCCCGCTCGAGTTCGTCGTCCGAGCCCTTGATAATCAACTGGTTCGCGGCCGGGTTCTGGGCGATCTGATCCGCCGTGGCAACGGCGTTGGGCGTGAGCAGCTTTGCCACCTGCTCGACCTCGGCGTACTTGAGCGTGAAGATCTTGATCTTGGAGGCGCCGTCGGCCTTGACCGACTCGGCCTCGGTCAGGATCTCGTACATCCCGTTCTCTCTCTTGACCAGCACGAACCCGGCGTTCTTCAGGATGATCGAGAGGGCCTCGAGGACCGGGGCGTCGGTCAGGTGCAGGGTCACGGCGCCGGCGAGCTTGTCGCTCCCGACGAGGTTGATGTTGTGGGCGCGGGCGAGGGCCGTCACGACGGCCCGGAGGTCGGCGAATTCGAGCGAGACCGACACGGTCCCGGTGCCCGGGACGCCGGCCACGATCTCGGTGATGCCGCCGCCGTTCGCCGCCGTGGCATCGTCGGCCGCCGGCTTGCCGGTGTCGGCCGCGTCGGCCGCGTCGACTGTCTTGGCGGCGTCCGGCGCAGCGGTGTCGCCGGCTGGCGGTTCCGCGGCGCGGGCGCTCGGCATCCCGGGCAGGGACCCCGCCCAGGCGCCGCAGACAGCCAATAGAATGAGAACCGCAGTCCTCACATCGACGTCCTCTTGCCGTTCCTCACCGTCGAGACCCGTTCAGCCCGTTTCCGTTCCCGTTCAGGTGCAGGCGGAGCCGGGCCTTGCCCTCCGCCAGCACAACAGACGTGGCGTCGACGGCCGCCACGCGCACGCCCTTGACTACTTCCTGTCCGACCGCGTAGACGCGGTTGTCGATGATGGCGAGCCGCTTGGGCGGTCCGTTGGGGCCGGTCCCGCCGGTTCGCACGATGCCCTGCAAGGTGAAGTTATCCGCCGTCAGGACACTGCTCGCCCGTACCCGTTCGAATCGCGCCGTGCCGAACGGATTGTGGATCTTGGCCGCATCGTAGGGCACGGACCGCCGCGCGGTCGCGGTCAGGTCGACACGTATCGATTCGAGCGACCCGAGCGGATCTGCGTCGGCAACCGGTTGGGGCCGGTTTCGGGCCACCGGGGCCGGACGCGCCGCCGGGCCCTTACGCTTCGGCCCGCGGGCCGGCGCGCCGCCCTTCTTCTTGCCGCCGCTCTTGTTCTGTCCCTTCGCCTGGCCGGCCTTCCCGTCCCCGTTGGATTTCTTCGGCTGCTCAACGAGCGGGGCGCCCATCAGGATCGGGCCGAGCTGGATGGCGCACAGGCCCACTGCCGCCACGCCCAGCACGGCCATCAGGATTCTCTTCTGCTTCTTCTTCACAGCCGCAGGTCCTCAGCACAGGGCGCGGCCCACCGGCCGCCCGCCCGACCGCACCTGGAGGGCTCCGCCCCTCGGCCACGCGAGGGGAACGCGTCGATCTTATTGCCGCACAACATCTTACGCACGGCAGCAGCCCCTCCACATAGTCCGCGCGCGGGATGCGCATTCGCTGCGCGCGCGGAGTGTGGCCTGGACACTCACTGATACCAGTGTCGGTACGCTAAACTATTGGATTAGC
>CAYLQD010000088.1:0-3872 GCA_964385685.1 uncultured Planctomycetota bacterium
TTCTCAACGCGCTTCGTGAGATCACGGAGTACCACGCCAACGAAACTCCCGAGCAGGCCGGCGAGCAGCAGTATGAGCGGGATCTCCATCTTCGCGGCAGACGGCCCCGCCACGAGATTGTGGACGCACATGCCCATGGCCGCGCCGAGCCAAAGAAGCGAAAAGGCCAACACGAACTTCCATGTCATTCGGCGCCCTCCTTTTCCTTCGCACGCCAGTTCGGGTCACCCTCAACGGCGGGGCGGGCGCCCGTCTGCGCCTTGTTCTCGTAGACGACCTCGAAATAGACGGTCATCACCGTCGCGCCCTTCTTGCGCCCGGCGACAAGCGAGCACGTCGCGACGTCGGCGCCCGCCTCCCATTCGCACTCCGCTCCCGACACGTCTCCGAGCGCTTCCGGATGCCACCACTCGATGCGTGGCCGCGCGTGCAGCGGGTTCTTTCCCGGTTCGAGCTCGTCCGGCAACAGCTTGCTCTCCCTCACGAACGCCTTCAGGTCATCTTCCGAGCACTCAAACGTGCCGTTGACCGCAAGCGTCATGAACCTCAGTGTCACGATCTTCGCGTTCGCCGCCGACTTCGGCAGGTGCGCCTGGAAGATCTCCTCGATCGTCTGCTTCGCTGGCGGCGGGGGACTGTCGGCCGGCCCGGGTCCGCTTGAGGTCCAGTCTATGATCTGCCCGACTACTGATATGGCGATCAAGCAGGCAAGGATGAGGTTCAGTATCTTCGTGCTCAGCAGCACGGACGTCCTCGGTCGCGTTCGATTTCTCTCCGCGGCCCGCCATCGGCTCAGCACGAAGATCAGCAACGCGCAAGCCCCAACGACACAGACTCGAATGATCAGGAATGAATCCATCATCATGTCCCCACCTGTGGAATCTGCGGAGGCCTGCGTCAATCCCGAAATCTACGGATACTACTTCCCCGCCTCGGCGGCGCGCTCGACCTCGTAGAGCACGACCCGCGCACGACGCAGGTTCTTCGAGTAGATGTTCTCGTAGTCGCGCTCCAGCGCCCCCTCGTACAGCTCGATCGCCTTGCGGAGCTTGGCGGGATCGTTGTCCGCCGTCGCCTCGATGCACACGGCGATGTCGTTCATCCGCCCCGGACTCTCCTGGTCCTTCAGGTATCGCGCCCAGAAATACCTGCTCGCAATCTTCCAGTCGCCGTTCTCCGCCGCCTTGACGCCGAGGCCCCAATACTTGTCGAGCGTGCGTTTCTCCGGCACCCGCGTCTTGACGACCTTTGCGAGGAAGCCGTGGATGATCTGGCCCATGAGATCGTTGAGCATGTCGGGCCCGCCCTGGACGCTCCCGATGTTCTTGCGGCCCGCGCCCCCGCCGTAGTCGGTCCGCGTCAAGGTCAACGAGTGCGATACGAGCGTCGTCCCGTTCCGGAGGTCGATCACGTGGATGGCCGCCGAGGCCGACGCCGTCACCCGCAGGAACGGCTTGCGGATCGTCTGCATCCGCGTCACGAAGATCGTCTCCTTGCGGCCGTGGCGCCAGACGACCCGCTGCTCCGGCACGGGCACCTGCACGTTCTCATAGCCGCGCCGCTCGCGGAATCCGTAGTGCGAGACCTCCCCGATGATGGCCGTGTCGGCGCCGATGAGTTGGAGCTTCTTCCGTGTCGACGGATCGACCATGTCCGACTCGTGCAGCGCCCGCTCCATCGCCAGCTTCTCGATCTCGCGGCGCTCGACGACCGTGAATCCGTCCTGCACACCCGAGCGCACGGCCGACTCGACCACGCCGTCGGCGCCCTGCGTGCCGGAGCGGTTGCGGAACGGCATCACGGCGACGACCTTGACCCGGCGGATGCGTTCCTTTTCGAGCGGCTCGCGGATGCGGACGTACGTCACCTTCGACGTGCAGCCCGCCAGCGCCGCGAGCACGCAGAGCGCCAGCGCCGCCGCGCGGCGGCCGTTGAGTGGGCAAACTCCCATGGCACCAATGTATAGGGCCGTCGGGGGCATGTCAATTTCTATTCGCACCGTGCCCGTCCTCCGTATTGCCCTACACCGTTCCCGCCGGATTTCGGCCGGAAAAACAGAGAGCATTCTCATGTGGCACAGCTGCCCCCGACTGTGATAGGACGCGCCTGGCAGTTAGAAGGTTAGGGAGCGCTGCGGCGCGAGCCGCGCCGATGAGGTTAGCAGCCGCCCTTGGGCCCCGGGCAGCAGGCGTCGTCGTCGAGGCCGCCGCAGCAGGCATCGCCTCTCCCGCTCAACAGCCCGCTCAGCATCCCCGCGGCGCAGCCGACGCCGGACCGGACCGTGATGGCCTCGACGGCGCAGTTCCGCTCGCACGCGCCGCACTCCATACACGCGTCGCGGTCGACGATGCGGGCCACGCCGTCGGCGACCTCGAACACGCCGTGCGGGCAGACGATCTCGCACAGCCCGCACCCGACGCACTTCCCGGCGTCGAGTTCGAGCGTCACAACGTCCGACAGGTATCGCAGCTCAGCCATTGACTCTCTTCCTAAGGCGACAACGTCTCACCACAGAGATCGCGGAGATCGCAGAGAACGGAACAAGTGTAACACAAGGAAGACGGAAGAAGGGGGAAGATAGTCTGGCCGCCACTCGTGGAGCGGCAGCGGGAGAAGTCCTTTCCGTTTCCCCATTTTTCCCTTGTCCTCTGCGGTCTCTGCGTACTCCGCGGTGAAAAAGAACACTAAGCGAAGCGGCTGACAACCCACAGGCCGCCGCCGACGACGCACGCGGCAATCTGCACCGGCACGGCGATCCGCATCTCGGCCTGCACGCCCGACAGCGACGTGTACGTCGACGCGCCCGTGAAGTTCATCGCAAAGAACGACGCGACCGCGGGCAGCGCGAGCGCCCACGCCGCGGCGTCGAGCCAGCCCGACGCCGTCATCGGACTATGCCAGCCCCACGCGACGCAAGCAAGGGCGGGCAACAGCCCGGCCGCCGCGCCCTTGACCGAGAACGCGCGGCCCGGCAGCCACGGCAGCAGCGCGGGCGCGAGGATCGTCCCGGCGACGAACGCCGCAACACATAACAGGACGGCCCGCGTCCCGTGGCCGAGCGCGGCGTCGAACGAATAGCCCTCCGGCGTGAGCCCGCCGAGCAGGAACAATACGACCAGCCCCAGCAACAGGGGCCGCGGCCAGAGAACCAGTTCGAGCGGCACGAGTGTCATCCGGTCGGCGAGCCGGAACCGCACCCGCCGCATCTCGGGCGTGGCCTTCATCCCCGCGTCGAGGAACGCGGGCAGGTCGGCCGCGCGGACCGGGCCATACACGACGCGGAACCCGCTGCGGCTCTTGACGGCGTGCGCCGCGACGCCCGGCGCACCGAGCTGCGGCAGGATGAGCGCCCGGTGCGAGACGATCTCGCGGAGACCCGTCGCCTTGATGCGCTCGACGATCTCACCCGTGCCGAACGTACCCTTGCCGGCCGCGCACCAGACGTTGATGCCCTTCGTGTCGAGCACGAGGATCCACGCGTCGCGCCCGGCGAGTTCGCGGCGCAAGTGGTCGAAGCTCATCTTGTAGTTCGCGGTGACGAGCACCGGCGATTCCGGCGTCGGCTCCCCGACGGCATAGAGGCGCGGCTCGACCGTGTAGTCCATCCGCCGGACGCCAAGCCGCGCGCGGACCGTGCCGAGGAGGTCGGCGGTCGTCAGCGTCGTCGCGACCTGCGGGGCCGCGCCTGCGGGGGTGTCGATCTGCCCGATGATCCAGTGAATGGGGAGTTGGTCCGTGACGGCTTTGGCCCTTTCCTTAGCGGATGCGCTCCGCGGCCGGCCGAACGTCATTCTACCGGCAAACCGCGCGCGAGTCCAACGGGCCGGTCGGCGGGGGCCTCTTATGTCGGCGCAGGGTGTTCGCCTGCACGT
>CAYLQD010000088.1:3882-14268 GCA_964385685.1 uncultured Planctomycetota bacterium
GGGGCGGGGGGGGGCGCGCCCCCCCCCCCCCCCCCAAAACCCCCCCCCGCCACAGCAGATACTCCGAGTTCCCGGGATCAACCTCGAGCCCGCACCGTCGCTTGCATGCTTTCGGGCGCGGGCTATACTGTACGCGGCCGGCCTTCCGAGGGATATCCGATGGTTCACGTCAACCCGCAACTGAGCACCGGGCTGTCCGGGCTCGACCTCGCGCTCCGCGGGCTCATCCCGGGCGACAACGTCGTCTGGCACGTCGGCGCGGTCGAGGGATACGCACCGTTCGTCGAGCCCTACGGCCGGAGCGCGCTCGAGCGCGGGCGGCGGCTCGTCTATCTCCGGTTCGCCGACCACCCGCCGCTGGTCGCGCCGCAGGACGGGCTCGAGGTGCACCACCTCGACGCCGACGCCGGGTTCGAAGCGTTCACGACCGACGTCCACCGGATTATCGAACGGAGCGGCCGCGGGGCGTGGTATGTGTTCGACTGCCTCTCGCACCTCGCCCACGCCTGGCTCAGCGATTCGATGCTGTCCAACTTCTTCGTCCTGACCTGCCCGTATCTCTACGACGTCGAGGCCATCGCCTACTTCGGCCTGCTCCGCCGCACGCACGCGCCGCAGGTCGCGCGCCGAATCAGCGAGACGTGCCAGGTCTTCCTCGACGTGTACCGCCACCACAAGCGGACGTACGTGCATCCGATCAAGGTGCAGCACCGCCACTCGCCCACGATGTATATGCTGCACGCGTGGGAGACGGAGGACTTCGTGCCGGTGCTGGACAGCGCGACGACGGCCGAGATCCTGAGCGGCACGAAGCAGCTCGGGACGATGACGGAGACGGCGCACCAGGGCGTGTGGCACGAGACGTTCCGCCGGGCCGAGCGAGCGCTCGCCGCCGAACGCCGCGGCGAGCCGTGTGATGAGGACAAGGCCCGCGCGTTCCGCCAGGTCGTCCACACGGCGATCACGCGCGATGCCCGCATGGTCGAGATGGTCGAGAAATACTTCGACCTGGCCGACGTCGTGGCGCTGCGCCCGCGGATCGTCGGCACGGGCCAGATCGGCGGCAAGGCCGTCGGGATGCTGCTCGCGCGGCAGACGCTCGTGCGGGCCGACGAGAAGTGGGCCGAGACCCTCGAGCCGCACGATTCGTTCTACGTCGGGTCCGATGTGTTTTGCTCGTTCCTCGTCGACAATGGGCTGTGGGGCCGCGCGTCGGAGCACAGCAGCCCGAGCTGGTTCGTGGAAGACGCCCACCTGAAGCGGCAGCGGATCATCGTCGGCTCCTTCCCGGAGGCCATCAAGGCGCAGTTTCAGGCGGCGCTCGACTACTTCGGCCAGTCGCCCATCATCGTCCGCTCGAGCAGCCTCCTCGAAGACAACTTCGACAACTCGTTCGCCGGGCAGTACGAGAGCATCTTCCTGGCCAACCAGGGCTCGCGCGAGCAGCGGCTCCACGATTTCATGTCGGCCGTCCGGACGATCTACGCGAGCACGCTCAGCGAGCGGGCGCTCACGTATCGCGCGCGCCGCAACATGCTCGACGAGGCCGAGCGGATGGCGCTGCTCGTTCAGCGCGTGTCGGGCGCCATGCACGGGACGCTCTTCTATCCGCACCTCGCGGGCGTCGGGTTCTCCTACAACCCCTACGCGTGGAGCAAGGAGATCGAGCCCGAGGCCGGCGTCCTCCGGCTCGTGTTCGGGCTGGGCACCCGCGCCGTCGACCGCGCCGAAGACGACTACACGCGCATCGTCGCGCTCAACGCGCCCGAGCGGCGGCCCGAGGGCGACCGCGAAGAGGTCCTCCGCTGCTGTCAGCGGCAGGCCGACGTGCTCGACCTCCAGGCCAACCAGCTCGTCTCGCGTGACTTCGAAGACGTCATCCGCCTGAGCCCCGACGTGCCCGTCGACATCTTCGCTTCGGTCGACCGGACCGCCGCGGTGAACCGGCCGGAGCGCCCCGCGCCGATGTTCCTCACGCTCGACAACGTGTTCCGCCAGACGCCCTACGCCGAGACGATGCGGGGCATGCTCCGCTGCGTGCACGACGCCTACGGCCGTCCCGTCGACGTCGAGTTCACGACCAACTTCTCCCGCGACGGCCGCTTCCGCGTCAACGTCGTGCAGTGCCGCCCGCTCCAGATCCAGAGCGGCGTGCCGACGAGCCCGCTGCCCGAGCACATCCCCGACGACGACCTGCTGCTCGAGGCCGCGGGCACCGCGCTCGGCCAGAGCCGCGCCTGCCGGGTCGACCGCATCATCTACGTTGTGCCCGAGGTCTACGGCCAACTCGCCCCCGGCGACCGCTACGCGATCGCGCGCCTCATCGGCAAGCTGACGCACGTCGAGGAGCCCGAGGCGCCCGAGACCGTCATGCTGCTCGGGCCGGGCCGATGGTGCACGTCGTCGCCCTCGCTCGGCGTGCCCACGTCGTTCGGCGAGATCGACACCGTCTCGGTCATCTGCGAGATCGCCGTCATGCATGATAACCTCCGGCCGGAGGTCTCGCTTGGGACGCACTTCTTCAGCGAGCTGGTCGAGACGCGGATGCTCTACTTCGCCATCATCCCGGAACGCGAGGGCAACCGCCTCCGCCGCGAGTTCTTCGACGAGTCGCCCAACCGGCTGGCCGAACTGCTGCCGGGGGAGGCGAAGTGGGAGCACGCCGTTCGCGTCATCGACGCGCCCCGCGGCGACGCGTCGGAGGGACACCTCGCCCTGAACGCCAACACGATGGAGCAGCGCGTCGTTTTCTACCGCGAGCGCACATAGGAAGCGGGCGCCCATGCAGAACGCCGAATCCGGCCTCCTTTCGGGAGCCGATTCGGCGTTCTGTTCAATGCAGATGCGGCCTTGAGCGAAGCCGCGACTACACCAGGCCCTGCTCCAGCATCGAGCTGGCGACCTTGACGAAGCCGGCGATGTTGGCGCCCGCGTCGAGGTTGCCGGGCATGCCATACTCGCCCGCCGCGTGGCTGGCCGATTCGTAGATGTTCTTCATGATGCCCTTGAGCCGCTCGTCGACCTCCTCGAATGACCACGCCAGCCGCAAGCTGTTCTGCGACATCTCGAGTCCGGAGCACGCGACGCCGCCCGCGTTTGCCGCCTTGCCGGGCCCGTGGGCGATGCCGTTCTCGTGGTAGACCTTGATCGCGTCGCGCGTGCTCGGCATGTTCGCGCCCTCGGCCACGAGGAAGCAGCCGTTCTTCGCGAGGGTCTGCGCCGCGTCGGCGTCGATCTCGTTCTGCGTCGCACACGGCAGCGCGATGTCGCATGGCAGCGTCCAGATGTCCTGCCAGTTCTCGTGGAAGGTCGCTCCTGGATGCTCCTTGACGTACTCCTTGATGCGGCCGCGGCGGTCTTCCTTGATGTGGCGGATCGTGTCGAAGTTCATCCCCGACGGATGGTGGACGTAGCCGCTGCTGTCGGACATCGCGATGACCGTCGCGCCCAGTTCCGTCGCCTTCTCGAGCGCATACAGAGCGACGTTGCCCGACCCGGAGATGGTTATCTTCGTGCCGCTGACGTCCTTGCCGATGCCCTTGGCCATCTCCTGCACGAAGTAGAGCAGAGCGAAGCCGGTCGCCTCGGTCCGGACGAGACTGCCGCCCCACCGCAGCCCCTTGCCGGTCAGCACGCCGTCGAACTGGTTGCGGAGACGCTTGTATTGGCCGAACATGAAGCCGATCTCGCGGCCGCCCACGCCGATGTCGCCGGCGGGCACGTCGGTGTCGGCGCCGACGTGGCGCTGAAGCTCGGTCATGAAGCTCTGGCAGAAGCGCATGACTTCGCCGTCCGACTTGCCCTTCGGGTCGAAGTCGCTGCCGCCCTTGCCGCCGCCCATCGGGAGGCCCGTCAGCGCGTTCTTGAGAATCTGCTCGAAGCCGAGGAACTTGACGATGCTGACCGTGACCGACGGATGAAACCGCAGCCCGCCCTTGTACGGCCCGAGCGCGCTGTTGAACTGAATCCGCATGCCGCGGTTCACCTGCACGTCCCCCTGGTCGTCCTGCCACGGCACGCGGAAGATGACCTGCCGTTCGGGCTCCGCGATCCGCTCGAGAATCCCGGCCTCCTCGTACTGCGGATGCCGGTCGAGCACGGGCACGAGCGACTCGAGCACCTCATCGACCGCCTGGTGGAACTCGGGCTGACCCGGATCCCGCCGCTTGACCTGCTCCATCACCTGCTTGACGTAATCTTTCCCACTCATTCCTTCTCCTCCGTTCCAGTGTCGCGGCCGCGTCCGCGGCCAGCTCTGTCGATCCACCAAAGGACCGTTCTTAGACCATCTGCGAAGGGTGTGTATAAGCAAATGGCATGCCGGACGGCTGGCGTTTATTTAAGTGACTCTTGTGGCAATTGTTACGTCGACACGCCGATTGAGGCCACCCGCATGAAGCATACCGCCATGTATGAAAAGCGAGAGAACATCCTACCACGAGGTATGCCGCCCCGGCAGCCTTGATGATGCCGTCGGAGGGGCGGGCCTCACCGCCGGCCCCGGTACTGCCGCGCGTCGATCCCGTGCTTCTGGACCCGAAGCCCGATCAGGCGCTCGCTGATGCCGAGAGCCCGCGCCGCCTTGGCGCGGTTGCCGCGCGACGACTTGAGCGCGTCGATCAGCAGTTCGCGCTCGAGGTTGTCGACCGATTCCTGGAGCGTGCCCCGGTGGACGGTGCCGCTGGCCTCGGCCGTCTGGAGCGTCGGCGGCATGTGGTAGCCGTGGATGACGTCGTCGTCGCTCAGGAGCACGGCCCGCTCGATGCAGTTCTCCAGCTCGCGGACATTGCCGGGCCAGTGGTAGCGCATCATCATGTCGATTGCGGGGGTCGAGATCCGCCGGATGCCCTTGCTGTTCGCCCGGCTGTATTTCTCGACAAAGTGGTCGGCGAGCAGGAGGATGTCGGTCCGCCGCTCGCGCAGCGCGGGGACGTGGATCGGGAAGACGTTGAGCCGGTAGTAGAGGTCGCGGCGGAAGATTTCCTTCTCGATCAGGTCTTCGAGGTCGGCGTTGGTCGCGGCGATGACGCGGACGTCGGTCCGGATCGACGTCGTGCCGCCGACGCGCTCAAACTCGCGCTCCTGGAGCACGCGCAGCAGCTTGATCTGGGTCGTCGCGGACAGGTCGCCGATCTCGTCCAGGAAGATCGTGCCGCCGTGCGCCAGCTCGAACCGTCCCTTGCGCTGGCGGACGGCGCCGGTGAAGGCGCCCTTCTCGTGCCCGAACAGCTCGCTCTCGAGAATCGTCTCGGGCAGCGCCGCGCAGCTCACCTTGATGAACGGCTTGTTCGCCCGCACGCTGTTGTAGTGGATCGCGTGGGCGACCAGCTCCTTGCCGACCCCGCTCTCGCCGCAGATCAGCACCGTCGCGTCGCTCTTCGACGTCCGCGCGATCAGGTCGTACACATCCTCCATCTCGGGCGAGTTCCCGATGATGTTCGATGGGCGGAACCGGTCCTTCAACTCCTCCTGAAGCCGGGTGTTCTCCTCGACGAGCCGCTGGCGCTCCTCCTCGGCCGACTGACGCAGCCGCACGGCCTGCGCGACCATCGACGCGATGATGGTCAGGAGCCGGACGTCGTCCTCGAGCGACGCGGCCTCGACGTAGGGCCGGTCGCAGCTCAGGCCGCCGATGACCTCCTTGCCGAGCTTGATGGGCACGCAGATGAACGAGATGTCTTTCTTACGGAGCTTCTTGCGGGCGCCCGTGCGGTTGAGGAACTCCGGCTCTTCCGAGATGCGTGCCACGACCGCGGGCTCGCCGGTCTGCACGACCTTGCCCGTGACGCCCTCGCCGAGCTTGTAGCGGCCCCGCTGCCGCTGGCTCTCCGTCAGGCCGTAGGCCGCCTCGATGTGGATCTCGCGCGTCTGCCGGTTCAGCAGCGTCAGTGTGCCGCGGACCATCCCGATGTGCTTCGCGATCGCCTTGAGCACCGGCCCGAACACGGCCCGCAGGTCCATGCTCTGGTCGAGCGTGCGGCTGATCTCGAAGAGAAGCGACAACTCCTTGACCTCGCGGCGGACCTCCGCCTTGCCGGCCTTGACGACGGTCGTTTTCTCCTCATCCGGTAGGCCCATGGGCCGAATCATACCACGAGGTAGGAACGTGTCAAGGACAGAAGTGAATTGAATTGTGGGCAGGATTCGAGGCGGTCAGACGATGTGGACACAGAACGCCGCGCTGCCGCTGAGCGGCGCCGCGTGTCAGAGTCTTCTTCGCTTTTTCGCTACTGCCGTCTCTTCCGCGCCGCCAGCATCGCCAGCCCGATCAGCCCCAGACCGGCCGGTTCGGGGACATAGTGGCCGTTGTTCAGCGCCGTCATGGACAGGGCGCCGCCGGTCAGTTCCACCTCGTACTCGAAACCCGGAAGCAGGTTTCGGACTTCGTACGCCATCATGTCCGTGACGGCCTGCCCGCCGATGGTCAGGATCCCGAACACGTCGTCTTGTGCCGGGGCGAACCCGTCGATGAACGCGAAGATCACCGTGGTGCCCTCAAGGAGCGTGTCGCCGGTCACGATCAGTCGGTCGTAGTCGGTCCCGGCGCCGTATCCGCCGATCTCGATCAGGATCGACCCGCCGCTCATGATCAGGTCGCCGTCGACCGTCATCGTCCCCGGAGACGCCCCGGGGCTGATCGTGCCGTCGCCGCTACAGACCAGGACGCCCAGGAACGTGCCCACGGAGAGCGTGCCGCTCTCGAAGTCGAACGTGCCCCCGGCGGAGTTGTCGATGGTGTCGGCCGTCAGCGTGCCGCCGTAGAGGTTGACCGTGCCCGTCTCCCAGATCTTGATCGTGCCGGACACCTCAACGGTTCCGCCGGACAGCACGTCCACGACGGCCTCTCCGCCAACGGTCGTGTCCGTGCCGCCGACGTAGAGCGACCCGTTGACCGTCCACGAGGAATCGGCGTCGCCTCCTTCAACCGCAGCGGCTCCGAGCGAATCGTACAGGCGGGGGCCGGACACCTCGTTGTAGGGGTGGTGGCCCAGTTCCGGCCAGTAATCGACGTCGACGTACATCGCCATCATGCAGGTGCCGCTGACGACCGCTCCCCCATCGCGGACCCACAGGTCCCCGTCGCCGTAGCGTCCGATGGTCAGCGTGTCGGCCTGCCATGTTGAACCGGCTCCGTCGACGACCATGGTGGTGGTCAATCGCGGGGCGGGCCAGCCGCCGTACACGCCGTCATTCGGGTCCCACGGCCAGGGCGCCTCTCCGATGCAGGAGTCCCCCGCCGTCGTGTCCAGGGCCGCTCCGGCCTTGATCATGATGATGGCTGATTCCATCGCCTGTCGGGTGTCCCAGTCGAATCCGTAAATGCCACTAACGGTCAGCCCGCCAGTGCACGTCCACGTGCTCCCGGTCCCGCCGACCCAGACGGCATCGTAGGACATGTGGTCGTACCGAGGATTGATCGTCGCCTTCGCGTTACGCAGGCCGGCACCGTTGGTGATGCGTATGGCGGGTGTTAGGTACCGGACGGTGCCCATCGCCTCGAGATCACCGTTGATCACCCACTCTGACCCGGCCCCGTCGATCCACACCTGGAAGGTGTCGGAGGGATTGACGGGCTCAAGACGGGCGCCGGAGCTCTCGAGTCGGCCGCCATCCTGGATCACGAGCGCGCCCCCTTTGTCCGAGTCCACCCCGAGTTGCGTGTCGCCGGCGATCCATTCCGAGCCAGCCCCGGAGATGGTCAGGATGCCCAGCCCGGCCTCGGCAGAAGGGAATAGTCCGCTCTTCGAGCTTACGTAGAGCCCGTTGCTGCTGACCTGGGCCCCGTCTGTGACGGTTACCTCCCCTTCTCCGGGGCCCCAGAAGAGATCAACAAAGCCGATCGCTACGCCGCCGGTGACGGTCAGGGTTGTGCCGGCGCCGGAGAGGTTCAGTGTGGCGGGGAATTCGTCCCCGGCGACGCCCAGGTTGTCGAGACTCAGTTGCGCGCCGTTGGTGAGCGTCAACTCCGGGTCACCCCCGTCGCTGCCGAGGTGGTAGTCGGCGACGCCCGGGTCGAATGTCCCGCCGTCCACGGTGAGCGCTCCGCCGCTGAACATGAGGGTTCCCCCGGCGGAGTTGTCGAGGCCGCCGGTGGTGAGGGCGCCGCCGCTCATCTCCACCGTGCCCGCCGCGCCGACGGTCAGCGTGTCGATCACGGTCAGGTCCCCGCCGGAGACGACGAGCGTCTCCTCCGTCGCGAGACTCTTGACGGTGCGCGTGCCGGAAGTCGCGTCGTACGTCACGGTCGGATCGGCGGCGCCGCGGATGATGTTGACATCATGGTCGAGTCCGTCCGGGGCCGTGCCCTTGTCCCAATTGGCGCCATCGTGGAAGAAGCCGCTGGCATCCGTGTTCCAGTTGAACGCCGGGTCGACGGGCGGGGCGCCAGCGGCCAGCGCGACGATGTCTGCGGGCGTGAGTTCCTGGTGCCAGATGGCGAGGTCGTCGATGCGGCCGTCGAGATTGCCCCTCGGATTCTTGATGCCCTTGCCCTCGCCGAGCGCGAAGTCGCTGAACGCGGCTTTGGCGCTGGTGGGCAATGTCACGTCGTCGAGGTTGGCCGGCATGCCGTCGAGGTAGAGGTACGGCTGCGGGAGCGTCGAGCCGCTGTAGGTGCCCAGCGCGGCTACGTGGTGCCATTCGCCCAGTTCCAATACGCCCGGGTCCTCCTGGTAGCGCCACTGCACGTCGCTGTCGTCGGAGGACTCGTAGGCCCACATGACCTGGTCGACGCCGCCGCCGGCGGTGACGTAGATGCTGCTGTAGAAATGTTTGTCGCCCTGGCTCATGTCGAAGATGGTGCCGTCTGTTTGATCGGAGACGAACCAGTATGAGATAGTGAACGGGCCGGAGCTCGGGATGACGGCGTTGTTAATGTGCACGAAGCTGCTGCCGTCCAGATCGAGCGAGGCCGCGCTGTGGCCCAGCGCCCCGGGCCTGTCGACGTCGAACCCGACGCCCCCGCCGTCCGGGGATCCGTTGACCGCGCCCACCGTGTCATTGAGAGATCCCTCGAACGGGTAGTAGTGGTCGGGCGGCGGCACTGCGCGCGCCGGAATCGGCGCGACGAGGAAAAGCCCGGCGCACACGATCCCAATCAGCAACATCACCAACGCTCTTTTCGCCTTCATCCCCGCTCCTCTCCCTTTCTGTCCGTCGGCAGCGCGGCCCGGGACGTCACTCACGTCTCGGCCCCGCCCCCTTGTCTCTGATTCTGTCGCTATCTTTGTCTCTTCCTCGCCGCCAGCAGCGCGAAGCCGATCAGCCCCAGCCCCGCAGGCTCGGGGATGAACTGCTCCAGCGTCAGCGCGTTGAAGAGCGAGTTATCGTTATTGTCCCGGTAGCCCGGCCAGTCCCATCCGTCCAGCATGACGTCGAGGACGCTGTCCGTGGCGGTGAACTCGTAGGTGACCACGCCGCCGTAGTTGGGGCCCGTCGCGGCGCCGATGTCGTATTTGTCGACAATCTTCGTGCCCTCGACCCAGATGTCGGTTATCCGGTAGTTCGGGGAGCCGTAACCGTTGATCCACCAGTACGTTTCGTGGAAGAGCAGTTGAAGCTTGTAGTCGCGCCCCGGAATGAGGTCAGTCAGTGCCGTCGCGGCCGATCCCGTCACCTGCGGGTAGGTGTACCAGCCGTAAATGCACTGATACATGATCGCTTCGAGAAGGTTGTCGTCCGCTGAGGACCCGAAATTGGGCATGTTCCCGTATGACGTGCCGCCGACCACGCATGCGTGCGCGTCCGTAACCGGCTGGAACTGCACGTTGGGCGCATAACTGATGGTCCCGCCGCCGGGCGTGCGGCCGAAGTCCAGCGCATAGACGAAGTCGCCTTGGAGATCCAGCCCGTCCCCGGGGCCGCCCCCCGTGAACAGGCCGACTGTCGTCACTCCGCCGTGTGCGGCCGAGGAAACGGCCATCAAAGCGGCCACAAGCAACCCACCCCACAGATTCAGATTCTTCCGCATGGTGCTCCTCCTTTCCGGCATTGCCGGTTCTTGCCGCGGGCGTGGCCCGCGAACGTTTGACATGCCAACCTCTGCAAACATGCAATCTGCGCGCACGTCCCGCGACGCGCACGAACGGCGCAGACGATCCATCAGCGCGCCGCAACAGACGGGCGCAAGCCAGACCCCTCGCGCACCCGTGACACGGGCCGTCGTCGGGCGCGCGGAGCGCCGGCGCAACGCCACATGGAGCCCCGTGGGCTGCACCCGGTCTGCACTCCTTGCGCAGACCGATACTTGCGCACGGTGGCCCTAGAGGCGCACGGCACATGCTCGCTATGTTCCCGGCCCGGCAAGGAGGCATGCCTTGCGGGCTGCCCGCCTGCGCAGACCGATCGCGTACAATCGCCTATGGGCCGAGGCGCGTTGATCCGGCC
>CAYLQD010000089.1:0-14257 GCA_964385685.1 uncultured Planctomycetota bacterium
GGGGGGCGGGCATATCCCCCCCCTTTTGCGGCGGGGCTCCCCACCGGCCCCCCATGTTTTACCCCCCCCCCCCCCCCACGAAAATCGGCGGATTTGGCCCGGCTCCGGCACGGAACTTGCTGTATGTCAAGGTGCCGTCGCGAGGCGGCGGGAATTGACAAGCGGGTCCTGAGTCGTTCGACGGCGCTCCCGTTGCAGGGGCGTCTCGCCCGTGATCTGTCGGGGGACACGTACCGATCCCGTGCTGCTTCCGCAGCGCGGGCTTCCGGTACATGTCCCCGACCGCAGGGGCCGAAAGGTCTCGGTCGGTCGCCAGCGGAAGGACTTACAGGACATAGGTGCGTGCCGCCGCATCGGTGGCGTCGCGTGCCGCTGAATAGACGGATGGCTGGCGGCCCTCGGTCGCGGTGTGGTGCCGGTTGCGCAGACGCTGGGCGTGTCTGCCGCCGGGCTGCGCTGAGAGACTGGAGTCTGCCGGCAGCAGGCATGCGCTCCGTGCGCCGCGCATGGACCGGGCGCGCCTCGCGCCCGGACTGCAGGTGCGCGCCGCGCGCTCGGTGCGCCGCATGTCGACGCAGGGTGTTAAGGATGAGGAAAACGGGAAAAGAGCACTTGCTCTTGGGCAGACGGCCGATTGGCGAGCCAATCAGCTTGCAGTTTGGCTGATGCTCTGCATCAGCCGCGCGAAACTGCCGTCTGCCCCACCAGAGGCTCTTCTCTCTGCGTCCTCTGCGAGAGGCGCCGTTGTTTGGAGCTTGTGTCTTGTTGTTTGTCGTTTCGGCCCGAAGGGCCGCATGTGGACCGGGGCTTGGAGGGATGCCCCCTTGAAAGGAGGCAGTGTGCCGCTGCCATCTTACTCGTACTCGTAATCTTACTCTTGCTCGCCGTTCGGAGCGACCAGGGGCAGGAGTAAGAGCAAGAGTAAGAGTAGGAGTAAGACCGGAAGCACGAAACGGCGGCGACCCTGCCCGGAAAGGAATGCCTATGAAGCAGTGACCAGTAATCAGCTTGCCCGCCGAAGTCCTTGACGAAGGCGGGTGAACGGTGATCAGTAACAACTCACAACAACACTGATGACTGATAACTGATTACTCCGTTTCACACGATGCACCTTCTTCCGGCGTCTGTCGACCAAGGGGGCCTGACAGGCCGGGGGGAGCAGCGAAACGGACGGGCCTGAGAATGTGCGTGGCGAACCGAGAACTCGAAACACGGAACTCGGAACCGTCCGTGACAGGAGTAAGACGATGAAGAAGCTTATGACAATTATGGTTGTGGCAATTGTTTTGGCGGCCGTTCCGGCGCTCGCCGCCGACCCGCAGCTGTACTTCACAACCGGGGGTAGCGAGACGGCCGAGCGCATGAATCTGGACGGCACCGGCCACGTGCAGGTGGTCGACCTTGACACGCACGCCTTCGGCCTCGCGGTGGACCGCAACAACAGCAAGGTGTACGTCTGTGAGTACTACGGCACAGAAATCAACAAGATGGACCTGGACGGCAGCAACCTGGAGTCGCTGGTGACCGGCCGGGACCAGATGCAGGGCATCGCGGTCGATCCGCTCGGCGGGAAGATCTACTGGATCGAATACACCTCCACCCCTTCCAACGGCTTCGATCTGAAGAAAGCAAATCTCGACGGATCGACGGTCGAAACCGCCTACTTCACCGCCAGCGACTGGTGCAACGGGCTCGACTTGGACCTGACCAATGGCAAGATCTATTACACGGATGGCACCGCGATCCGGCGCGTCAATCTGGACGGCAGCGTCCCCGAGGACGTGGTCACAAGTGGCCTGAGCCACGCTTGGGACGTCAAGGTCGACCCGGCCGGCGGCTACATCTACGTCTCGGACTTCAACGCGGACAAGATCCTGCGGGCCAGCCTCGATGGCAGCGGCCTCACGACCTTGTACGACAGTATTCAGCTCAACGGGATTGCGCTCGACGTCCCCAATGGGGAAATATACATGGTGGACAGGACTAAGTATATCAGGAAGGCGCCCCTTGATGGTAGTGGACCGATCTCACTCGTCCACGACGTGACCGAGTTCAATGAAATCCTGTTCTGCGACATTGGAACCTTGTATGAGCCAGCGGTCGTTATTCCTGAGCCGGCTGGTCTTGGCTTGGTCGGTCTTGCACTTCTCGCAATGAGGAGACGTCGTTCGTAGATGCAAGTGATCAGTCATCAGTAATCAGTGACCAGTGGTTGCTGAGAACTGACGCTGAGTGAGTTGAAGATTCCCGTGCGGCTGAGCACCCGCCGCACGGGTTTCTTTTGACTCGATGATTCACCACGAAGTTTACCCGCCACAGCCTGGGCGGCGGCGGGAACACGAAGCACACGAAGGACATTCACTCACCACGGATAACGGCCGCCGTGCCGGCGGCTTGGAGTTGCCGCCGCGCGGCAACGTCCACGCGGATGGACACAGATGGCGAGACGCTCTCCCTATCCGCGTGTATCCGTGTCCATCTGTGGTGAATGGCCGTTGAGCTGCGTCAGGGCGCGAACTGCTCGGCGACTTCGGACGCGATGGTCTCCCACTCCCACAGACGCTTCGGATCGTTGCGGACGGTCGAGATGTCCTTGAGGATGATCTCGACCCGGCAGCCGCGGGCCTTCTCGAGCGTCTCGACGAGGTCCTCTCGCGCGATCTCCGGCCGCCAGCGGTCCTCGGCGAGGATGGCGGGGTTGGGCTTCATCGAGAAGACGTAGTCGGTGCCGAGCTCCTCGGCGCCCTTCGCGGCGTCGGCCATCGGGCTCATCGAGACCTTGCGGAGGTTGGGCACGTTGCGGAGGATGCCGACCTTGTTGTGGAGCGGCTCGCAGCAGCCATAGTAGGTCAGGCCCCAGCGCTCGAGCCAGCGCATCTCGTGGCGGAGCGCAAACTCCCAGTGCATCTCGGGCGAGACCTCGGAGAAGATCTGCGGCGTCGCGCAGCCCCAGAGGTCTCTCGGGCGGACGCGGGCGGGATCGAAGTCCGACGGCGGCAAGTCGGTCGTATAGCCGTAGCCGCCGGACCCGTTGCGGGCGTTGCCGAAGTTCGGCGAGAGCAGGTTCAGTTCCTCCCACTGGTCGAGTTCGTGGATGTAGCAGTCGACGAGGTGGGTCATCGCCTCATTGACGAGGTCGGGCTTGAGGGCGAGGTCCATCATCGCCTCGGTGACGCCCCACCAGCGGATCAGGTTGTCCCAGGGCGAGAACCAGGTGCCCTTGATGCCGACCTTGCGGATGGGGAGGATGTCGGCGAAGACGTCGCACATCGTCTGGTAGTTCGCCTCGGTCGCGGCCTCGTCGTGGGTGACCTCGGGCATCTTGATCTTCTGGATGTCTTTCGACTCCGTGATCTGCGGAATGAAGTCGACGGACGAGAGGACGTCGGACTCCGTCCGCTCGTCGATTTGCTGGATCCCGAAGCCCGTGCTGCGGATGGCGAGCGGCGACTCCAGGGTGTCGCTGATGACCATGTCGCCGGGCAGGTGTTTCCACTGGTAGAGGGTCATACGCAATTGCGCTTCTCGGCCGCGGGCCCAGTCGCCCTCGCAGCGGCATGTGAGTTCGTCGTCGACGTTCATCTCGTGCCAGCAGATTTCGTTGATCCAGACGAGCGGGCGGGTCGGCTTGAGATCGTTCAGGTCGGTCCAGAGCTTCGCCCGCTCCTTCTGCACGGGCAGAGCGGCGATCTCTGCGATCTCCCCCGCCAGCCCACGGAGGATGTCACGATCCTGTTGTGTGATCTTGTTCATTGGACGGCCCTTGTCTTGTCTGTGTGTGCCTTGCGTCCTCGTGCGCGGAAGTATAGCACACTCGCGCGCACTGTCAACCTGAATGCAGGGCCGGAGGGCGGCGGAGCGAAGCTCCGCCCATCGCGTCGAGCGCACGGTGTGGCGGAGCTTCGCTCACGCTCAGGATGACGGCAACTGCGCGACATGTCCAAGACATGTCATTCTGAGCCCTTCGGCTTCGCTCAGGACAGGCTCCGCGAAGAATCTCCTGGCACCACTGAGCCGGGCTTCTCAACAGAGCAAGTCATCCCCAGTTTTCTAACGCTCTGTTCAAGCGGCGTTCACGCCGCTTCGCGAGGCCCTTCAGGGCCGAGTCCAGGTCCCCGCTTTGAGCGGGGGTAACCCGGCGGGAGGCCTGTTGTGTTGTTCGAGCCCGGTTCACCGGGCTTACCCAGCGGCTCAAGCCGCGCCGCCGGATGGCAGGGGAAGCCCCGTGAACGGGGCTCCGGCCGTGAAGGAGAACTCGCCCGCTTCACCCCGCCTGAAAGGCGGGGCCTGGACTCGGAGCTGAAGCTCCTCGCAAAGGCCCGTAAACGGGCCTGCACAGGACGCTCCGCGAGACTGGGGATGACTCAAGAACGCGGCGAGCCGGAGCGAAGCTCCCCCCATCGCGTCGAGCGCACGGTGTGGCGGAGTTTCGCTCCGCCCGTTTTGGATTGCATTTCGCCCGGCGGCGCACTAAGATTTCGCATGGACGAACACCTCAGCAGGATCCCTCGAGGAAGGCCGTTATGAAGAAGTACGCGCTCGGGCTCGACTACGGCACGAACTCCTGCCGGTCCGTCATCGTCGACATCAGCGACGGGACCGAACTGGCCAGCGACGTGTTCGACTACCCCTCTGGCGAGGCCGGCATTCTGCTCGACCCGAAGGATCCGAACGTCGCGCGGCAGCATCCGCAGGACTACGTCGACGCGATGACGTCAGTCAACGAGGCCGTCAAGCTGGCGAAGGACGCCGATGCGGAGTTCGATCCGCAGAACATCGTCGGGATCGGCGTCGACACGACGGGCAGCACGCCGATGCCCGTCGACGCAGACGGCACGCCGCTCGCGATGCGTCCCGAGTTCAAGGACGATCTCAACGCGATGGCGTGGCTGTGGAAAGACCACACCGGCCACGCGGAGGCCGCGCAGATCACCGAACTGGCGTCGCGGATCCGCCCGCAATACCTCGCGAAATGCGGCGGCACCTACTCCTCGGAGTGGTTCTGGAGCAAGGTGCTGCATTGCCTGAACGTCGCGCCCGAGGTCTTCGACGCGGCGCACAGCTTCGTCGAGTATTGCGACTGGATCCCCGCGCTGCTCGCCGGCGACACGAAGCCCGAGTCGATTGTTCGCGGCGTGTGCGCCGCCGGCCACAAGGCGATGTACTGCGACGAATGGGGCGGCCTGCCCGACAAGGAATTCCTCGCCGGCCTGAATCCGAAGCTCGGCGACCTGCGAGATCGGCTCTACGACAGGGCGGTTCCGGCCGACCAACTCGCGGGCCTCCTCTCGGACGAGTGGGCGGAGAAGCTCGGGCTCACGCCCGGGATCGCGGTCGCCGTCGGCGCCTTCGACGCGCACATGGGCGGCGTCGGGGCCGGCATCAAAGAAGGCACGCTCGTCAAGATCCTCGGCACGAGCACGTGCGACATGATGGTGCACGACAGCTCGAAGCCGCTGGCCGACATCCCCGGCGTCTGCGGCATCGTCGACGGCTCGGTCCTCCCGGGCTATCACGGCATCGAGGCCGGCCAGTCGGCGGTCGGCGACATCTTCCTCTGGTTCGTCAACCATCTCGTGCCCGACGAATACGGCGCGACGGCCGCCGAACGGTTTCAGAAGCTCGGCCAAGCCGCCGCGAAGCAGAAGCCCGGCGAGCACGGCCTGCTGGCGCTTGACTGGAACAACGGCAACCGAACGATCCTGGTCGACGTCCGGCTGAGCGGGCTGCTACTGGGGCAGACGCTCCACACCGAGGCGCACGAAATCTACCGCGCTCTCGTCGAGGCGACCGCGTTCGGCGCCCTCACGATCATCAAGCGGATCGCGGAGTATGACGTGCCCGTCGACGAGATCGTTAATTGCGGCGGCCTGGCGACGAAGAACCCGCTGCTGATGCAGATCTACGCCGACGTGACCGGCCGCCCGATGAAGGTCTCGCGCAGCGACCAGACCTGCGCGGTCGGCGCGGCGATCTTCGGCGCCGTCGCGGCCCGCGAATTCGAGACGGTCGGCGACGCGCAGGCCGCCATCTGCGGCGTGCGTGACGAAGTATACGAGCCGATCCCGGAGAACCAGGCCGTCTACGCCGAACTGTATGAACTCTACCGCCAACTGCACGACGCGTTCGGTACGGCCGAGTGGTCGGGCGCGATGGCGAACGTCATGAAGCAACTGATCGCTATCCGCGAGCGGCAGCGGAGCGACTGAGGAGGCGATATGCTCAGGGAATTGCGGGAAGTCGTCCGCCAGGCGAACTGCGACCTGGTGCGATATGGCCTCGTCACGATGACGTTCGGCAACGTCAGTGGGATCGACCGCGAGCGCGGCCTCGTTGTCATCAAGCCGAGCGGCGTTCCTTACGAGAACCTCAGCGCCGACGATCTCGTGGTCGTCGATCTTGAGGGCAAGGTTGTCCAGGGGTCGCTGCACCCGTCGTCCGACACGCCGACGCATCTCGAGCTGTACCGCGCCTTCGCGGGCATCGGCGGCATCACGCACACGCATAGCAGCCACGCGACGATGTTCGCCCAGGCGTGCCGCGGGGTTCCCTGCTTCGGGACGACCCACGCCGATGTCTTCTACGGCGAGGTGCCGGTGACCCGGCCGATGACGGAGGCCGAAGTTCACAGCGATTACGAGATCAACGTTGGCAAGACGATCGTCGAGCGGTTTGAGGTACTCGATCCGACCGCGATCCCCGCTGTCCTTGTGGCTCATCACGGGCCTTTTGTCTGGGGCAGCGATGCCTCGGTGTCGGTCGAGAACAGTGTGACGCTCGAGGAGATCGCCAGGACGGCGATCGGTACGCTCCAACTCGCCCCCGAAGCTCCGCCGATCCCACAGTATCTGCTCGACAAGCATTTCCTGCGTAAGCACGGGAAAGACGCGTACTACGGTCAGCACGGCTGACCGTCTCCGCCGTTGCCCCGAGACATCTTCGGCGATTCCAGCGTTTCGAACGAGCATCATTGCCTAACCATCTGTCTGCCCATATCTTAAGCTGAACTCCCCTGCGGACCGGCGCGAGCCCGTTGCCCAGCGGCAACGTTCCACGGACGCTCTCAGATAGAGCCACACGCGTTTCGCCAAGTTGCATCCATCCGAACTTCTTATGCACTAGCGTGTTACGAACAAAGGCCGAAATGAGAGGGCTGCTTTCGTCCTCGTTGGCACCGAAATTGCAGCGTTTGAACGCCAACTTGGCAAGGAGATGCTTGATGAAGAGACTTCTGGGCTTGGCAACGGTGGTCATTTTCGTGTTTCTCGCGGCTCCCGCCTTCGCTCTTGTCTACCACGCTGATTTCCCGTTGAGCGGTGCTCAGGAGGTCCCTCCGCTCATCATGCCCGGAAGCGGCACCGGAACGGTCGACTACAACGACGTCACGAACCTGCTCTCTTGGTCCATCGCCTACAGCGACCTCACAGGCCCGCTGACTGCGGCCCACATTCATGGTCCGGCTCCCGCAGGCAGTAACGCCGGCGTCCAAGTCCCTCTGTCGACGGACCCCAGCCCTATTGTCGGCCAAGCAGGGATCTCAGAGGCGCAGGAGGCCGAGTTGTTGGGCGAACTGTGGTATGTCAATCTGCATACCGGTCAGTTTCCGGCCGGTGAAATCCGCGGCCAGATCGTTGGACTGCGGCTTGACGGCGACCAGCCCGTCCCGGAGCCGACGGGCCTCGGGCTGCTCGGCGTTGCGCTCCTCGGCCTGCGTCGGAGGCGCAGGTAGGACAACGGTTCGGAAGGAACCGATTACATAGATGAGAAGCCCCGCCCGGGTCGGGAAGGACCGGGCGGGGTTTTTCGCGCCATTCCGGGAGTGGCGCCCCACCTGCCGCGTCCACTCGAATCCCCCTTGAATCTTCGAGCCGCTCGTCCTAACATGGCGCCAATGAGAAGGCACCCGTTCATCTGGTTTGTCTTCGCCCTCATCGCGCTTGCCCCGTCGTGCGCCTCTCGCCGCGCCGCCGGACCGGGCTCGCCGAGCGGGGTGACCGTGCTCGGCGCCCTCCCCGGCGCTTCGGCCCAGGACCTGGCGACCGGCGTCGCTCTTCCGCTCGCCAGCGAACTCGCCGGCATCAGGGGAGTCACGCGCGTCATCACACGCTGCGAGGCCGGCGCCTGCAGCATCTTTCTCCACATCGATCCGGGCGTACGGACCGACGACGTCGCCTACGAGGCGATCGCCGTCATCAAGCGGCTCAAGGGCGAGCTGCCCGAGGCCGCGCGTGTCGTCGTGCGGGCCTTCGACGCGCGCCGCCCGCCGGACCTCGTCATCGCTCTCCTGTTCGACGGACAACAGACCGGCCTGGCGCAGCACGAAGGGGCTCGCCGCTTCGGGGCGCGGCTGATGCAGATCCCCGACGCCGTCCGGCACGAGGTGCAAGGCGCCCCGAGGCAGGAGATGCGAGTCACAGTCGACAAGGAGCGCGCGGCAAAGCTGGGCGTCAACGCCGCCGAGCTTGCGCGGCTCCTGCGTCGGCGCGTACTCGTTATCGACGACTACACGACGATCGTGGTGAGCGAGGGGCGCCCGGCGAAGCTGGAGGAACTGGCGAACCTTCCCCTCAGGACGGTCGGCAACGCGACCGTGCGAGTGCGCGACGTGGCCCGCATCGAGCGTGTCCTCACGCCGGCAGTGCTGTGCTGGATCGACGGGCGGCCCGCGGTGCTCATCGACGTCTATCTGCGGTCCGGCGCCTCGCTCGCCGAGATCGCCATCTGCCTCGAACGCATTCAGAGCTTGAAACGCCCCGCCGGGTCGCTGCAACTTCTCACGGTCTCGATGCGGGAAAACTGAATCCGAAGGTGCGCCTCCTCCCCCTGCCCCCGCTCCCCCACGCCTGCCTGCTACCTGCTGTCTGCTGCCAGCTACTTCTTCGCGTAGTCCGCCTCCGACGGCTCCCGCACGGTCTTGACGAGTTCCTTGATGATGCGAACCGAGTCGACGCCCTCGGCATCGGCGTTGAAGTTCGTGAAGAGGCGGTGGCGCATCACCGGGATGGCCATCGCCCGCACGTCTTTGCAGCTCACGTTGTAGCGGCCGTGCAGGACGGCCCGCGCCTTCGCACCGAGGATGAGATACTGCGCGGCCCGCGGGCCCGCGCCCCACGCGAGCCACTCGTTGATGAACGGCGGCGCGTCCTCGGTGTTGCGCCTGGTCGCTCGGACGAGCCGGATCGCGTAGTCGATCACGTGGTCGGACACGGGCACACGGCGAACGATCTTCTGGATCGCGAGAATGTCCTTCCCGCGCAAGACCGCCTTCATCTCGGCGTCGACCTCGTACGTCGTCGTCTTGACGATCGTGTGCTCCTCGTCCTTCGTCGGATAATCGACGAAGATGTTGAACATGAAGCGGTCGAGCTGCGCCTCGGGCAGCGGGTACGTGCCCTCCTGCTCGATGGGGTTTTGCGTGGCGAGCACGAAGAACGGGAGGTCGAGGTCGTAGTTGCGGCCGCCGGCGCTGACCTGGTACTCCTGCATCGCCTGGAGCAGCGCGGCCTGCGTCTTCGGCGGCGTCCGGTTGATCTCGTCGGCGAGAACGATGTTCCCGAAAAGCGGGCCCTTGATGAAACGGAAGGTCCGCTTGCCCGTCGCCATGTCCTCCTCGATGATGTCCGTACCGGTGATGTCGGAGGGCATGAGGTCGGGCGTAAACTGGATGCGGCGGAACTCGAGTTGGAGGACCTCGGCGATCGTGCTGATGAGGAGCGTCTTCGCGAGCCCCGGCACGCCGACAAGCAGGCAGTGCCCGCGCGAGAACATCGCGATGAGAACTTGCTCGATAACGTCGTCCTGGCCGATGATGACCTTGTGGATTTCGCGGACGAGCAGGTCTCGCGCACGGCCGAGATGTTCGATTGCATCGACGTCGTCGGTGCGGGACTTTGGGTTCGCCATCGGCGCTACCAGGCCCCCGGAGGTGCGGCGGCACGCGCGGCACGCTATGCCGGCTTCACGATCTTGCCCGAGCGGATGCAGGCCGCACAGATCTTCACGCGGCGGGTCTCGCCGTCGACGACGGCCCGCACGGACTGGATGTTCGGCTTGAACGTGCGCTTGGTGATACCGGTTGTCTTCCGGCCGACCCCGCCCTTCCGCTTCGCCAGACCGCGCCGGGCGATCGACCGGCCCACTTGAGTGCGCTTGCCGCAATATTCACAAACACGCGCCATCGAAAGATCCTCAACGGGCCAGAGGCGCATCAGAACCGGCCATTATAGCCGCAGGCCCCGGAAGTTCAAGAGCTTTTGCCGCAACACCGTGGCCGAAACAGCCGATAATGGGGTAGATTCCGGGCGAGAGATGCGCAATCTGCGCCCTCGGCCAACGGTACGATCGTGTCCCCCGGAGCGGGCTCGGGAGGGCGCTGGCAGAAGGGTCCCAAGATGGCAGCCGTGTTGACCCCGTTCGAGCAGCTTGAGCCACGCCTCCTGCTGGACGGCGCGCTGCCCGGCCAGGCGGGAGCCAACGACGTCTTTCAGGCGTCCCCCGCCTTGTTCATCGAGAACCAGGGACAGTGGGCCGACGCATCGATCCGCTACGGCTTCCACGGGGCCGGGGCGAACATCCTCTTCAAAGATGGCGGCCCTGTGTTTCAGGTCTTCCAGCTCGACGACTCGGATGTCACCCGCGCGGATCAGTTCTCCGTGGGCTTCGATGGCGCCAACGCGATCTCCCCGACCGGATGGGCCCCGGCCCCGACCGTCTTTAACTACTACGTGGGCGGCGCGGCCGCTGCGGAAAACGTGCCCGCCTATACGGCCATCGGATATGAAGAGTTGTACGACGGCATCGACCTCGTATCGTGGGGCCGGCGGGACGGGCTGAAGTACGAGTTCCACGTCGCTCCCGGTGCCGACCCCGGCGACATCGTCGTGCGCTACGACGGAATCGACGGACTGTCGCTCGGCGACGACGGCCGGCTCGTCGTGCACACCGCGCTGGGCGATCTGACCGATGATGCGCCGTACATTTTCCAGGAGGTCGGCAGTGAGCGGGTCGAAGTATCCGGCAGCTTCGCCCTCCTCGATTCCGGCGCGTACACGTTCGACATCACGGGCCCGTATGACGCGGGCAGCGAACTCATCATCGACCCCGACCTGGTGTGGTGGGGGTTCCTTGGGGGCGACGGCAACGAACGGGGCGCGGACATCGAGGCCGACGCGGCCGGGAACTCGCTTGTCATCGGCCGCACCAATTCGGCCGACTTCGCATCAGAGCTCCCGGGGCTTGACGGGGCCGACAAGACATACAATGGCGGCTCCTTCGATACCTTCGTGGCGAGGATCAGCACGGACGGAACAGCCGTCGACTGGTGGACGTACCTCGGTGGGAACGGGAACGACGAGGGATTCGACATCGAGGTCGACGCCGCCGGAAACGCATTCGTCACGGGGATTACCAACTCGGGCGACTTCGCAGCGGAATCTCCGCTCGCCGTCGGATTCGACCAGTCATACAACGGCGGCGCCAACGACGTCTTCGCAGCGCGGCTGGCGGGCGCCGACGGCGCACTCGACTGGTGGACGTACCTCGGAGGGATCGGCGACGACGCCGCGCCCGCCCTCGAATTGGACCCGGCGGGCGATGTGCTCGTCGCGGGCCACACCAACTCGGGCGACTTCGCCGCGGAGGCCGTTGCGCCCGACGGCGCCGATCAGACATACAACGGCGGCGACTTCGACGCCTTCGCCGTGAAGCTCACAGGAGCGGCCGGCGCCCTCGACTGGTGGACGTACCTCGGCGGGAGCGGTATCGACCGCGATCCCGACATCGCCCTCGACAGCGGGGGCAATCCGATGCTCACCGGGAGCACCAGCTCGCGGAACTTCGCGTCCGAGTTCCCAGGGCTCGACGGGGCCGACCAGACATACAATGGCGGTTCCTTCGATGTCTTCGTAGCGCGACTGATGGCCGCGGATGGCGACCTCGATTGGTGGACGTATCTCGGCGGCAGCGGCAACGATGAAGGGCTCGCCCTCGGAATCGACGGCGCCGATGACCCGCTGCTGACGGGGCTGACCAACTCCGGCAACTTCGCGTCCGAGTTTCCCGCCGCCGGCGGGTTCGACGTCACACACAACGACGGCGACGATGCCTTCATCTCGAAGCTGGCGGCGGCAGACGGCGGCCTGACCTGGTGGACGTATGTCGGCGGCCGAGGCACGGAGTCCGGACGCGACATCGCCGTCGACGGAGCCGGCAACGCGGTCATCACCGGCTCGACCAGCTCCACGGACTTCATTAACGAATTCCCTGCTGCCGGCGGGTTCGACGTCACCTACAACGGCGGCACCGATGTCTTCATCGTCAAAGCGATGGCGGCGGACGGTGCGCTCGACTGGGGAACGCTGCTCGGCGGACGAGGCAGCGAGTTGGAGCCCGCTATCGAGCTGGACGCCGACGCGAACGTGCTGGTCACCGGGTACACGAACTCACGAGACTTCGCGTCGGAGATCCCTGGGGCCCTCGGCTTCGACCACACGTACAATGGCGGCGACGGCGACATCTTTGCCGCGAAGGTATCCGAGGACGGCGCCACCCTCGACTGGTGGGCCTACCTCGGAGGGAACGGGCGCGACCAGGGGACCGCTCTGGCGGTGGACGCGACCGGCGACGTGCTGCTGACCGGATACACCAACTCGAGCAACTTCGCGTCGGAGGTCCCCGGCCTGCCGGGCTTCGACCAGACGTACAACGGAGCCGAGGATGCGTTCGTCGCGAAGATCACAGGCATCGAGCGCAGTCGGAACGTGACCGGCTTCCGGGCCGTCGCCGGTGACGCGCAGGTCGGGCTCGACTGGACCAATCCCACCGACCCCGATGTCGTCGGCATTATCATCGTCCGCCGCGCAGGCGCTCCGCCCGCCGTCGGGCCGACCGACGGTGTCGCCTATCCGGTCGCGAGCCCCCTCGGCGGCGGGACCGTCATCTACAACGACATCGGCGAGGTCTTCATCGACAACGGCGTCGTCAACGGCATTACGTACCACTACGACGCGTGGTCTTATGACGCCACGCTGACCTATTCGCCGGCGCCCGCTCCGAACGCGTCGGCGACACCGGCCGCGGGCCTCGACGCCGATGGCGACGCCCTGCTCGACCTCTGGGAGACGCTCGGCATCGACGTCGATGGCGACGGGACGATCGACCTCGACCTCCCGGCGCTTGGCGCGGATCCCATGCACAAGGACGTCTTCATCGAGGTCGACGCAATGGACGGCCGCGCTCCGACGACGGCCACCCTCGACATGGTCGTCGCAGCGTTCGCTGCCGCGCCCGACGCGCTCGTCGGCAATCCCGACGGCGTCGACGGCATCACGCTGCACATCGAACGTGACGAGACGAGTATCCCGCTCGCCGCGTGGCCCGCTGCGTGGGCGGACTTCGACGCCGTCAAGGCCGCCCGGTTCGGGACCGCGGCCCAGCGGGTCGACGCCGACGCGCTCGCCGCCAAGCGACTCGTCTATCGCTACTGCGTCTTCGCCGACACCCACGGCGGCACAACGTCGTCCGGCTCCGCGGAGGTCGGCGGGAACGACTTCTTCGTCACGCTCGGCGGCTGGCTCACGCCGGGCGGCACGCCCGAGGAGCAGGCGGGCACGTTCATGCACGAACTCGGCCACTCGCTCGGCCTGCTCCACGGCGGCGGCGATGACGTCAACTGCAAGCCGAACTACCGCAGCGTCATGAACTACACGTGGCAGGCGCCGATCTCATCGCTCACGTCTCAGTGGATGCTCGACTATTCGCGCGACCAGCTTCCCGACCTCGACGAGGCCAACCTCGACGAGGCGGTCGGGATCGGCGGCACGCCGGGCCGCATGACGCAGGCCGGCCCCCTGCCCCGGGAGATCGTCGGCGAGAGCGGGCCGGTTGACTGGAGCCGTGATGACGCCGATTTCGACGGCGATCCGGACAACGATGTGGGCGTCGCGGCCGATATCAACCGCGTCCTTGCCGCGCAGCCGCCCTCCCCCGGCGAGGTGCTTGCCGGGGCCGAGGACTGGTCGAACCTCGCTTACGATTTCCGGACCAGCCCCGACTTCGCCGACGGCGTGCACGGGACCGTACCCGTGGGGCCGGACCTGACGCAGGAGGTCGCGCTCGAACTCGGCAACGACCTCGGGACCTTGCCGGCGAAGTTCAACAAGAAGCGTGGCTGGCAGCCGGTCAGCGCCGCGTTCCCCGGCAGGATCTGGTTCAAGATCAACCGCAATGGCAAGTTCAAGTTCAAGCTGAAGGCGCTCGG
>CAYLQD010000090.1:0-14005 GCA_964385685.1 uncultured Planctomycetota bacterium
GCTCGTCGGGCTCATAACCCGGAGGTCGCAGGTTCGAATCCTGCCCCCGCTACCATTCTGTCAAACAGAGTTGGATAGAGGCTGATTTGGACCCTTTCCGCGTCTGGATCAGCCTCTATTGTTCTGACGTAAAGCCCTATCAACTCACGCTTTTCCTCAATCGTCGCACCGCTCAGTACGCCCGCAAGCCGATCCAAGGCCGCTTCTGCCCTCTCCCGCAACGTGTCCGCTCCAGGCAGCGTTGGCAGCACTTCCCGGCACTTGGCAAGCTCGGCCTCGACCTCTTGCCCGTATGGAGCATGTCAAGCCAGTCGAACGTCTCCTCCGTTGACGCCGCCATTTCCCGGGCCAGCAGGATCGTGGCGACCTTCTTTCCCGCCGACCATTTGTTGAGTTCTTTCATGTCGCCGAGGATACACGGACCGACGAGAAAGGCAAGAGGACGCCCAGGCTCAGGCTCTGGGCAGGGCCAGCCGTTGCCGTGCGTCTCGGTGTCCCAGCCATAGGTGAGGACACCGGGGACGACGGCGACGGGCAGCATTCTGCTCATGTCCGCGCGTGTGGAACAACACTTGCCAGCCAGGCCGCCGACCTCGTGATGCCTTGCCCTGGTGCAGATGCTCGAAGAACACTCAGACACCGCCCGGACCAGCGGCTACATATCGCACCACCAGAATCGCACGCATCAGCTCTTCCCGGATGACCGCCTATTAACGGGTTTCATTCGGCCCAGGGGGGTCACATAATCGCTTTGGCACGACATCTCGTCCGGGATCGGGCTTGACTGCGAACGGGAATGCATATAGAATGCTGAATAGATTGGAAACGCGTTCGAGGCGAGTATGAATCGAGTGCTCCTGGCGATAGTCGCCGTGTTCATGTGCCTGTTCTGTGATCTGTCGCACATGCCGGGTGAGGGCAGGTGTTCGCCCGATCCAGACGCAGGTCCGGCCCGCTGTTTCTCGGCAACGCACCGCGGCGGTCGGCCGGTTACCAACGTCCACTGCACAGCGGCCCCCGGACTTCCGGCCGGCGCGCCCTGCGACACTCCTTGCGCGTTGTGCGCTCTGCCACCCGTGGGGAAGCGCGCCATCTCTTCTGTGAAACATCTCAGGCCGACGCCAAGGCGCTCGGCAAGTGGCGGTCGGATCATTCCAGGCTACCCCGCTCCACTGGCGATGCGCTCTGCTTCGGGGTCCGCCAGGCCAGCCGCCTTGTCCCTTGTCGCCCTGCGGCAGCTCCGCACGGTGATCCTGCTGACCTGATCCGAAACACCCTCCTGCAAACAACCTGTTGCCCCGTGTAGTGTGCGGAGCCTCGTGCTTTCGTTCCGCCGTCGCGCAGGCCGCACTCACCCGGGGCCGGCACAACACACACGGAGAACGCTCATGACACTGAGACACCTGCAACCGATTCCGATCCTCTTGATGGCGGCCGTTGCGGCGGGATGCACGGCGCTTCAGCCGGACGTCGCGTGGCCGGACCGGCGCCCGCTTGGCAGCGACATACTGCTGTTCGTTCCACCCCGTGGGGCCGATTCGGCTGCGGCGCCGTCAGAGAGCGCCGGCCCGCTCGAAGGCAAGCTGACGTTGCGAGCCGCGCTGGAAGCCGCCCTTCTGCGCAATCCGACGCTGGCCGCCGCCTCCTGGAACCGGCGCATCGGAGAGGCGCAGGTTCTTCGAGCCGGCCTCCTTCCGAACCCCGAGCTTGAGATCGAGGTCGAAGATGTTGCGGGTACCGGGGGCGGCAACGCTGGCGTGGAGGCAGCGGAGACCACGATTGCCCTCGGCCAGCTCGTCGAACTCGGCGGGAAGCGCGCAGCGCGAATCAAACTGGCGACCATCGAGGGGCAACTCGCCGGTTGGGACTACGAGGCGGAGCGACTGGCCGTGTTGACAGGCACCGCCCTTGCGTTCGTGGACGTTCTCGCGGCGCAGGAACAGCTCCGTCTGGCCGAGGATCTTCGGACGCTCTCGGAGCAGACGTACGAGACCGTGGCCGAGCGGGTCAAGGCGGGCAAGGTGTCACCTCTTGAGAAGACCAAGGCCGCTGTGGAGCTGGCCAACAGCAAGATCAAGCTGGCAAAGGCGCAGAGCAGACTGCGGTCCGCCCGGACACGGCTGGCTGCGACGTGGGGAGACGTTGCTCCGCGGTTCGCGGAGGCCGTCGGCGCGCTGGAGAGCATAGCGGAGCCGCCCCCGCTGAAGGCCCTGCAGGCTCTGGTTCACCGGAACCCGGAGATTGCCCGCTGGGCTCAGGAAATGCAGCAACGGCTGGCCGCTCTTGCCGTGGAGAAGGCGGCGCGCGTGCCCGACCTGACCGTTGGGTTCGGCGTGAAGCGATCCGAGGAGAACGACGACTACGCTCTCGTTCTGGGTGTGGGCGTCCCGTTGCACGTCTTTGACCGCAACCAGGGAGGGATTCGTGAAGCGCGGTATCGGCTCGCCCAAATGCAGCACGAGAAGCGAGGGGCCGAGGTGCGGACCGCCAGGGCGCTGACGGAGTCCTACGAGGTCCTCCAGATCGCCCGCGCCGAGGCACTCAGTCTGAAAAGCGACGTCGTGCCCGCCGCCGTTCAGGCATTCGACGCAGCCCGGGAAGGCTATCAGCTTGGGCGGTTCGGGTACCTCGACGTCCTCGATGCACAGCGGACGCTCTTTGAGAGTCGGGCGGGGCTTCTTGATGCGCTGGCGCGATATCACCGCGCCGTCGCCGTCGTCGAGAGCCTGATCGGCACCCGACTTCATTCCCTCAATGACGACAAGCAAGCGAAGAAGGAGGACTGACCATGTCAAAGCAACTGAAGACGGCCCTGATTCTCGGCGGCGTACTGCTCGTGGCAGGCGTCGCGGCGGGTGTTGTGATCCTCAAGGGCGAGCACCTCTTCGAGGGCGGCCACGACGAGCACGCGGGTCACGATCACGACGGTTCCGCGCGACACGTGAAGGGTGACATTCACTCGCCGGATGCGGATGGCCATGACGATCATGACGACGAGGACGGTCACGACGACCACGGGGACGCACATGACGAAGATGACGGCGATGATCACGGCGACGAGGCCGACGCCGATCACGTGGCGTTGACGGCCGAACAGCGACGGCGAATCGGGCTGAAGACCGCCGTGGCCGGCTCCGGGGAGATCGCACTCACCCGTGCGTTCCCCGGCGAAGTGATCCTCGACCCCGATCGCACGGTACACGTCGTCCCGCGCGCGGCAGGCATCGTCCGCGAGGTCAAGAAGACCTTGGGTGACCGCGTGAAGGCCGGCGACATCCTGGCTTGGATCGAAAGTGACGAACTGGCCGAAGCCAAACTCGACTTCTATGCCAAACAGTCCGAGGTCGGGTGCTGTGCCGTCAACCTCCCTCGCGCGAAAGAGATTTTCGAGAACACGCACAAGCTGCTGGCCCTGTTGAAGAAGGAGCCCGGCCAGAAAGAGCTTCGGAAGCTCGACGGTCTGGAGATGGGCGAATACCGCGGCAAACTGGTCACGGCTTATGCGGAGTACCGGGCGGCGAAGCGAACGTATGAGCGAGAGCGCTCACTGCGCAGGAAGGCGATTTCCAGCGAGAAGGAACTCGACGAGGCCGAGGCGACGTACAAGAAGGCACAGGCCAAGTTTGTGGCGGCCAAGGACATCGCGCGGTTTGAGGTGCTCGTGGCCTACGGTGAGGCGGCCCGCGCGCAGCAGGTGGCTGAGTTCGAGGCGGTCGCGGCTGAACAGCGCCTGCGGCAAAAGGGCGCCGACAGTGACTTGGTCAAGCGACTTGTGGCGCTTGTCCCCGAGACGGCCTCGCTGAAGCCCTGCCTCTGCGACGATCCCAACTGCAGGGACGGCGAGGTGCCGTCCGTTGCGAAGACGCTCGGCAAGGACGCCCGCTTCGCATGGTATGCGCTGCGAGCACCGAGCGCCGGCATCATCACGGAGAAGCACCTGACCTTGGGCGAGAAGGCGACCGACGAAGAGAGCGTGTTCACGATCACCGACACGTCCGCCGTGTGGGTACGGTTCAACGTATACCAGAAGGACCTCACGTCGGTGAAACCGGGGTTGGCCGTTCGTGTCGGTCTGGGGGCGGGCGCCAAGGCCCGCACGGGCGCGATCTCTTACATCTCGCCGCTCATCGATGAAGCAACGCGCACGGTGCCCGCCCGGGTCGTTCTGGACAACGCCGACGGCTCGCTACGGCCGGGGTCGTATGTGACCGTACGGGTCGACACCCAGGCCGTCAAGGCGGCCGTCGTCGTGCCGAGGTCCGCCGTGCAGGTTCTCGACGAGAAGAATGTGGTCTTCGTCCAAGAGGGCGACGGATTCGAAGCCGTCCGCGTGAAACTGGGTGCCGGTGACCGGGAGCGCGTCGCCGTGACCGACGGCCTCAAACCGGGGCAGCGGTATGTCACGAGCGGCGGATTCGAGCTGAAAGCGAAGATCGCCACCAGCGGGCTCGGCGCGCACGCCGGGCACGGCCATTAGACCAGAAAGGAGGTCCGCATGTTCGACACGCTCATACGCACCAGTGTTCGCCAGCGCCTCCTGGTAATGATGGCCTTCGCGGGCATCATCGCCTACGGCGTGTATGCGTATCAACACACGCCGGTGGACGCGTTCCCCGACATCTCGCCGATCATGGTCCCGGTCTTCGCCGAGGCCCACGGCATCGCCCCGGAAGAGGTCGAGCGCCTCATCGCCTATCCCATCGAAGCGGCGATGAACGGTCTGCCGAAGGTGACGCAGATCAAGTCGACCAGCGCCTTCGGCATGGCCGTGATCTACGTGTACTTCGAGGATGATGTCGACATCTACTTCGCACGCCAACTCGTCGCCGAGCGACTTGCGGCCGCGATGAACGACCTCCCGGAGATGCACGACCCGCCCACGCTCGGGCCGATCTCCACCGGGCTCGGGCAGGTGTTCCTGTACTACCTCACGCTGGAGCCCGGCACGGACACCGACGGCAAGGACCCGGACACCTACCTGCGCGAGATCAACGACTGGATCGTCAAGTTCCAGCTCCAGGCCGTCCGTGGCGTGACCGACATCCTGTCCATCGGCGGACACGTTCTCCAGTATCAAGTCCAGCTCGACCCCCACGCCTTGCGGAAACACGACGTGGGCATCGATGACGTCGTCGAGGCGATCCAGGCCAACAATCGCAATGTCGGCGGGCAGTTCCTCGTGTTGGGTGCGGAGGAGTACCTGGTACGCGGGCTCGGGCTGCTCAACGCGCTCGATGAGATTCGGTCGATCAAGCTCAAGACGGTGAACGGCGTGGCCGTCACGGTCGGCGACGTCGCCCGGGTCACATACGGTAACGAGGTCCGGCGCGGCGTGGTCACCCGCAACGGTGAGGGCGAGGTCGTTTCCGGCATGGTCCTCAAGCTCTTCGGCGAGAACACGTCCGAGGTGATCGAGAACCTGTACGCGAAGGTCGAAGAGGTTCAGACGAATCTCCCGGCCGGCGTAAGACTCCACCCCTACTACGAGCAGGCGGAGCTGGTGGCCAAGGCCACGCACACCGTCAAGAACGCGCTTCTGATCGGGGCGCTGCTCGTCGTCCTCACACTGGCCGCGTTTCTGGGCAACGTCCGAACCGCGTTCATCGTCACCCTGGCGTTGCCGTTCTGCGCCCTGATCGCGATCATCTGCATGCGATGGGCGGGGATCAGCGCCAACCTCATGTCGCTGGGCGGCATCGCCATCGGCATCGGCATGCTGGGCGACGGGGCCATCGTGATGGTCGAGAACATCTATCGCCACCTGGGCGAACGACGGGGGCGCGGCGAGCCCAAGGACGTCGTGATCTTTGACTCCGCGCGGGAGGTCGCACGCCCCATCCTGTTCTCCATCGGAATCATCGTGATGGTGTTCCTCCCGGTGTTCACGCTCCAGAACGTCGAGGGCAAGATGTTCTCGCCGATGGCATTCACCATCGCGTTCGCTCTGGGCGGCTCGGCCATCGCCGCGCTCGTCGTGACACCGGCTCTGGCTCACTACCTGCTGCGTCACACCGGGGCCAAGGAGTTCTTCCTGCTCCGCTGGCTCAAGGCGGGGTACCACCCGCTCCTGCGGCTCGCCTTGCGATTGAAGGCGCTGCTCGTCGTCGGGGCGCTTGCCGCCTTGGTCGCCGCGCTGGCCGCCTTGTCGCAGGTCGGCAGCGAGTTCGTGCCGACGCTTGAAGAGGGCAGCATCCTGATCGGCGTCACCATGGCCCCGTCCACGTCGCTTGAGAAGGGGACGGAAACCGTCCTGAGGATGGAACGTGAGATCGTCAAGTACCCGGAAGTCCGCGAGGTCATCTCACGGATCGGTCGGCCGGAGGCGGGGAGCCATCCGCACCCGGTCAACTACGCCGAGGTCCACATCGAGCTGAAGCCACTGGCGGAATGGAAGCGGTACACGTCGAAAGCCGAGCTGGTCGACGCGTTGTCAGAAGACCTCTCCCAGTTCCCCGGTGTGCAGCTCAACTTCACGCAACCGATCCAGAACGCGTTCGACGAACTGCTGTCCGGCGTGAAAGCGCAACTGGCCATCAAGCTCTACGGGGATGACCTGAACGTCCTGCGCCGCAAGGCCGACGAGGTCAGCGCCGCCATCGAAGGCGTCCCGGGTCTGGTCGACCTGTCCGTTGAGCAGAGCTACGGCCAGCCGCAAGTTCAGGTAAGAGTTGACCGCCAAGCCTGTGCGCGCAACGGAATCAATGCCGACCAAATCCTGGAGCTGGTCGAACTGGCCGTCGGTGGCGAAGTCGTCGATACCATCTATCTCGGCACGCGGCGGTTCGGCATCCATGTCCGGTACCAGGAAGCCCACCGAGACACGCCCGAGACCATCTCGAACCTGCTCGTGCCGACCGCCGACGGCACGGTCATCCCGCTGGCCCAGGTGGCCAGTGTCAAGACGTCCTTTGGCCCCATCCAGATCAACCGCGAGAAGAACCAGCGCCGCTGGATCGTGCAAGGCAATGTGCGTGGGCGAGACCTGGGCGGAGTTGTCGCCGATGTGCGCCGGCGCATCGACGAGCGCGTCAAGTTTCCACCGGGCTACTACCCCGAGTACGGCGGCCAGTTCGAGAATCAGCAGCGCGCCATGGAGCGGCTTGCGTTCATCGTCCCCATCGTCATCCTGGCCGTATTCGTGCTACTCTACATGACGTTCGGCACGCTCCGGCACGCCCTGATGATCATCGTCAATGTGCCGCTGGCCCTCGTCGGCGGCGTAGCCGGCCTGCTGATAATGGGCGAGTACCTGTCGGTCCCTGCGTCTGTGGGGTTCATCGCCCTGTTCGGGATCGCCGTGCAGAACGGCATGGTACTCGTCAGCTACTTCAACCACTTGGTCGCCCATGGCAAACCGCTCGGCGAAGCCGTCGAAGAAGGGGCGCTGTTGCGGCTCCGCCCCGTGCTGATGACCGCCGTGACCACCATCCTCGGCCTGCTGCCGCTCCTGCTGTCCAGCGGAATTGGGGCGGAAGTCCAGCGGCCGCTGGCGACCGTTGTGGTCTTTGGCCTGGCCACGTCGACGGTGCTCACGTTGTTTGTCATCCCGGCCGTGTACAGCCTGATCGAACGGCGGTACGTCCAAGGGAACCACCGATAAGGAGACCTCGCCAATGAAGCTCGTCGTGGCCTACATCAAACCGGACTTGCTCGACGACGTCATGTATGCCCTTCACAACGTCGGCGACCTGCGCGGGGCCTCCGTCGCCGACGGCCGAGGCTTCGGCGCTTGGCGGATGGACTTGACCCCGGAGGAACTCGACCGGGAACCCAGCAACTATCGGCCGCATGTTCGCATCGAGGTCGTTTGCTCCGACGACACCGCGCCAGCCATCGCCCGGACCATCGCCGACAAGGCCCGCACCGGCCTGCCCGGTGATGGGGTGGTATACACGACACCGGTCAGTGAGTGCCTGAGCGTACGAACGGGCGGACCAGACGAACGTCTCGCCTAAGTTTGTCGAGAGGTCGGCATCACGCCTATGCGACTGCCGCAGCGCATCGAGCGCCTTCACCTTGTCATCGATCTGCGTGTGGGTGTAGCGCATCGTTAGGCTGGGCGCGCAGTGGCGGACGAGTTCCTAGCGGGTCAACGATACGTCACGGCAACTTCCCGCATTGTCTTAACCCGGTCGAATCCTGCCTCCGCGTGTTCTATTTGTACGTCAACACTGATTCCCGCTCTTGTTTAACAGCGTCGAATCCTGCCCCCGCTACCATTTGCACGACAGGGACTTGCAGCAATTGTAGGTCCCTTTTTCATGCCGTTTCGCGGCCTCCTATACAGCATTTTGTACAGCACGGCGGCCAATCGGGACCTGTGAACCAGCGTTCACAAAGGACCGGAGGTCGCGAAAGGAGGTGCTGCAAGATGGCAGGATTGCTCAAGAGGGGAAAGGTCTATTACGCCACATACCGCCTGGGAGGACGCGAGCGGCGCAAGTCGCTCGACACGGATTCCTACCAGCTCGCGAAGGAGAAGGTCAGGCAGCTCGAATCGTCGCTTGTCCGAGGCCAGGGGAACCCGTTCCCGACCAGGACGCCGCTCCCGGAGAGCCACCCGGGATAAGCATCGATTTCACATTTCGTGCCAAGTGCGAAGCGGTCGGCGACGTCCAAATGGCAAGAGATGGTCGATGCTGATGGAAGGGCGCGTAGTCCGCAACTGACGTGAGCGCTTGTGTCAGAAGGCGGGCGGAGTTCTCGGGAGGGGCAGGGACCATGACGTGCGGACTGTCGCCCACCGGCATGGCTTCTGAGCGCGCGACCGGCGCCGCCCATACGGCAGAGCAAGGCCTGTCATGACTCAAGCTCGGTGATGGCGGCGTTGTCAGGAGTAGCTGTGGAGCGCGCTGGCGAGCTTCGGCAGGATGTTGACGAGGACGAACGTCGTGATGAGCGCGAGGAACGCGAGGACGTGGGCCAGTGCCGCGAACCGGCGATGCGGGTTGGACCGCCGGCAGTGGAAGTAGACGAGGTACAGCATCCACGTGATCAGCGACCAGGTCTCCTTGACATCCCACGACCAATACACGCCCCAGGCCTGTTCGGCCCACAGGGCGCCGGAGAGCATGCCGAACGTCATCAGGGGGAACGCGAGCACGAGGATTCGGTAGACGGCCGCGTCGTGATCATGGGCCGGCGGACGGCCGAGCAAAAGCCGGCGGCCCCACGCGACCACGGTCAGCGCGAACGCGACGGCGGCGAGAGCGTAGGAGATCATGTAGGCCGTGACGTGCGGGACGAACCAGTGCGATTGCAGGGCGGGCATTCGGCGCCAGAACACATCGGCATCCATGAACAGCGTCCCGAGGAGCGGCACGACTGAGGCGAGCGCGAAATAGGCCGCCGTCCAGAGGAGCCTGTCGCGGCGCGCCAACAGCACGTAGAGCGGGAAGAAGCAGCACGCGAGAAACGTGAGGACGTGATACATGTTGCCGAGCGGCGGGTTGCCCGCGGCAAGCCAGTTGGCAAGGATGAGAGCGGCATTGACGAGCCAGGCCGCCGCGAACACGGCCAGGCCCGGCTTGCGCCGTCGCAGGAGCAGCGCGAGGAAGGCGAGCGCGTAACCGGCCAGTGCGCTCCAGAGCAACAAGCGAATGGCCCATTCCGTGCTCATGCCATTCGCCTCCCGCGCAGCCAGCACATCGCGGCCACGCCGATCAGGGTGCACCAGATGCCGGCGACGGCAACCCCGCGTCCGGGATCGCGGCGCGCGAGAAGCGCGACACTCCGCTGCCCCGGCCGGTCGTCGTACTCCATCAGGTAGAGCCGCCAGTCGTTGTGCGTCACCGGATGATTGACGGCCAGCATCGTCTCATCCGGCTCCTCGTCGTGCTCGTCCTCATAGATGAGCAGAACGACCTCGTAATGCTTGTCCACCGGCCTCTGCTCGAGGAGCCAGCCGCTCTCGAGACGGCTCTGCACGACCCATTCCCCATAGCTTCTCAGTTGGCCCACGTTGAGCTTCCCGGCCGGCCCGAGATCGATCTCGCCCACGTCGGGCAAGCGGACGATCCGCACGAACACGTACTCGGTTCTCTCTTCGCCGTCGTGCATCGAGACCTCTGGCCGGTGGAGCGCGTAGTCAGGATCGTACCGTTCGACCTTCAGGCTCTTGACCCTGAAGCTGAAGCCGAACTCGATATCGATGCGGTTCGTCTCGTCGCGGGCGAGGTAATGGACGGCCTGCTCTCCGCCGACCGGCATCCAGAATTGGGCTTTCGTCTCCTTGAGATGGCCGAGGAACCCGCCGAGAAGAATGGCCGCGACGCCGAGATGGGCGAGCCAGAAACCGATTTGCCGGAGCGCGGGCCGACGACGCACGCTGCACACGACGAGCGCCGCGGCGAGGACGGCCATCAAGGCAATGAAGGCGGGCGTGCGGAAAACGATGGTCTGCGCGTCCCCGGCGATGGGAATCGCTCCCGCGAGCAAGAAGCACACGATCACGATCATCACGGAGATTGTGATGCGCACGTGTCAGGCCTCCGCGGCAGCATCCAGCTCGATTTCGAACAGCAGATCGTCGCGGCAGATTACGTTGTGCGTCATGACGACCGGGATCGGCGGCAGGGCGTGTTCGACGCAGTAGTCGGTCAGTACGGACACGTCTTCGGCATGGCGGAAGAAGGCGACCTTCCGCGTCACATCCTCCCACGACATTCGGCGGGAGCTGAGGATCGCCGCGACGACCTCCATCGTGCGCGCCACCTGCGCGGCCACGTCGCCTGCGTGGACGGTCTCGCGGCCGGGCCCGATGCTGGCTGTGCCGGAGACGAGCAGGTGACGATGCCCTGGCGCGGCCACCTCGACGGCGCGGCTGAACGAACTGCCGTAGTCGGCCGCGCTGCATTGGAGCGGCGAGCGCACGCCGCGCACGGAGACCGATCCGTCTTTGTCGCGAATTGCGAGCGCTCCCGCGACAAGTGCGGCGCCGGCCGGGTTCGCTCCGCCGATGCCCGTGCTCGCGGGCAGCAGTCCGTCGAACAGGCCCCGCTCGGTGAAAAACGCGTTGCGCACCTCGTTGAAGGGGCCGTACCAGTCGAGGATATGGTCGAGGTAGAGCCACGTGCGGATGACGTCGGTGAAGGCCATTCCGGCCTCGGCGAGCGCCCCCTCGGCCTGCTCAAACACTTCCCGGGCTTGATCGGTCCGCGGCTTGCCCGGGTCGACCGTCAGACCGCCCAAGCGGCAGCATCGGGCGTGGCTGGTGTCGAAGACGCTTCCGACGACGCGCCCGTCGCGGCGGATACGAGCGACGTCCACGCCGGACACCGCGGCGACCTGCGTGCCGACGAGTTCGCACCGGTCGCCGCTGCTCCCGAGCAGCCAGGTCACCGGCCACTCGAGCTCGCCGACCGCCTCCGCCAAGGCGCGGATCCCGTTCCCGCCGGTGTCGGGCGCGCCAAACACTTCCTGATGGACGACGGTCGCCGTTTCGTCGCGCAGAACGTCGGCCAGATGCTCGAACGCCGTGTGCGGGTCCTTGCCCTTCTCGGGCGCGACCGTGATGAAGAGCTCTTCCAGCCCGTCGGCCTTGAGGCGGGACAAGTGCAAGCCCGGTGCGATGCGTGTGGTGCGCTCCAAAGCGGCGTTTCCTCTGGGAGTGATGCGCAGCCGGCCGGCTACTGCGACAAGATGAATTCGACCAGGTCCGCGACTTGTTTCTTCGACAGCTTCGATGTCTTGCCGTGCTTGTCGTCCGCGTTGAACTTCGTGAGCATCTCGGTCATCGTGACGGCGCGGCCGTCGTAGAGGAACGGAGCGGTCCGCCAGACCTCGACGAGCGTCGGCGTGTCGAACTCCCGCGTTGCCTCGCGGCCCGCGCCCGTGCCGACGTCGTATTTCTTCAGGTCCGTGTAGAGCGGCGAGGGATGGCAGTCGATGCAGCTGGCCTTCTTGAAAACCTTCTTGCCGCGCCGGCCGGCCTTGCTCAGCTTGCCGTTGACGAGATACGGGCTGGCCACGGGCCGGAGCGACCGCAGGTATTCGTCGATGTCAGCCGCGTCCTTCTCGGGCCGCACGACGAATTGGATGTACCTGATGCCCGCGCGAACCGCGGTCTCGGCCTTGTCGCGCACCCCGGTGACCATAACGGGCGGTGTCTTGTGAGAGAGGAGCAAGCTCTTCGCGTTCTTCGGGTTGCCCACGCCGTCGTTGAGGAGATCCCAGTTGAGGCCGTCGGCCCGGACATCCGGATGGCAGGTCGCGCAGCTCTGCCACTTCTGGAAGCACATGTCGGCGTCGTTGAAGAGCATCTCGCCGCGGCGGACGTCGGTCAGCTTGCGTCTCGGCCCGAGGGCGATGGTGCTCAGCCGCTTCGACGGGACCGGCTCGTCCAGCTTCACGACGGCCACGTCGTCGGTGAAGTACTGGGCGACATAGACGGTGTTCCCCGCGACGGCGAGGCCGCGCGGCCCGTTGCCCTTGAGACGGACGCGCTCGCGCACGCCGACGAGGAACGACAGGGTGTCGCGAACGGCGACGTCGCGCGGCTTCTGCTTGATAGCCGCGAGCTTCGCAAAGAGCCCGGCGGTGTCGATGACGCTGATCTCGTGCGTGCCCGCGTGCGTCGCGAGAATCTTCTTGCCGTCGGGCGTGCAGGCGACGGCCCACGGATTCGCGGCGCCGAGGTCGACGTCGTCGAGGAGGACGGTCTCGCGGAGGGTCTTGTTCGCAAGGTCGATGATGCTCAGCGCGTTCGTGTTCATCCAGCCCCGTTCGAGCTGGGTGGTCGGCACGTGGTAGCGGGCGAGGATGTGCGTGACGAAGGCGTGCTTGCCGTCGGGCGAAACGGCGCAGCCTCGGACGCCACTGGCGCCGTTCGGAAGCTGCACGCGTGCGACGACTCTCTTCGCGGCCACGTCGATGAGGCTCACCTCGGCGGCGACGTAGTCGGCGTCGGCCCGTCCCGCGGGCAGAAGATTGGCGACGACGAGCGTCTTGCCGTCGGGCGTCGCGGCCAGTGCGACCGGCTCACGGGAGACTGGAATCCGCGCAACATCGACGGACGGAGCCTTCGGCCGGTGCGCCGTGTCGATCAGGTACACGTTGTTGTCGAAGCGATTGCAGACGACGAGCGTCTTGCCGTCGGGCAGGAAGAGCGGCGACATCGGCGTGTGGCCGCCGGGCCAGGTCCCCGCGCGCCGGCCCGTGTGGGGGTCGAATATCTGGACGATGCCCTTCGGGCCCGCGCAGGTGACCACCAGTGTCGCCTCGTTCGGGCTGAGGGTCAGGCCCGTCGGCGGCGCAGGCGTTCGCAGGATCCGCGTGATGCGCCCGGTCGCCGCGTTGACGACGGCCACCTGCTTCGCCGTCGCCTCCGCGACGTAGAGCGTCTTGCCGTTCGACGAGACCGTCAATGCGACGGGTGACAAGTAGTTTTCGCCGGCGGCGCAAACAGCCGCCGTGAGCGCAACAAAAACGCCGGCGAACACAACGGCCCGCGAATCACGAATAGTCCGTCCGCTCATTGGTATCCTTTCCGCCCGTTCTGATGACTGTCGCGCATCATAGCCGACGCCCGGGGCATATGCAAGAGAGCTTGCTCCTCCCGAATGTCATCATTTGTAACGTCCCCGCGACGCGGGAACGGCCCCCCCGCGGCGAGTCGATCCCAACAACTTTGGCGCGGCGCGCCGCGCAATCCGCCGACGGCGCAATTCGGATTCTGAGCGTTCAGGTGAACGCTCAGAGTTCAAGTTGTGAGAAGCCGGTCCGTGGCGAGCAGGGCCCGTGAACAGGGCCGCACCGACGAGAGACAGCCGGACGTGCCGCAAGGAACGGCATCACACCGAGCGTCGCTCGCCCCCAAGCCCATCGCTTCGGCTTCGCTCAGGGCTCAGGATGACAACCCGTGCAGATGGCCGCATATTGTCATTCTGAGCGAAGCGAAGAATCTCTTGGCGCCACTGAGCCCAGCTTTTCAACAGAGCGCCCCGCCGCCAAGCCCATCGCAGAAACGCTCAGAATATTTACCATATGGTATCTGTGGTGAGCGTGG
>CAYLQD010000091.1:0-13907 GCA_964385685.1 uncultured Planctomycetota bacterium
GCCGGGAGTTACATTTGACTCGGCCGCTGATTTGGTGTTACAATTAGTTCAGACGCAGGCACTTGGGTAGCAGCCGATGGCCTGTGCGGCCGTGATTTTGAGGAGGGGGTGAGATGTCGACGATTACGAAGAAGGATCTGGTATGTGCCGTGGCGGAGAAGTGCGGATGCCAGCAAAGCGCTGCTCGGCAGACGGTCCAGTCGTTCCTCGATCAGATTATCGAGGAGTTGAGCACCGGGAACCGCATTGAGTTGCGGGAGTTCGGCGTTTTCGACACACGGACCCGCGATGCCCACATGGCGAGGAACCCGCGCACGAAGGAGGCCGTGAGCGTGCCGGCCCGTGCCTCGATCAAGTTCAAGGCCGGGCACGCCATGAAGGAGCGGATTCAGATGCTCGTTCAGGGCGCACCTCCCGCTCCCGCCGAGCCGCCGGCCGCATAGCCGCCCCCGCCCTTTGTCGGCCTTTCGGGAAGGGCTGCTCCGGCCCGTGATTCCCTATCGTCATCCGTCCGGCTCCTTTGCGCCGCCTTGCGCCGCGCGCGGGCTGGACTCCGGCCGCGCTTGCCACTAAGATGAAAGTCGGCGCCCGGCCCCGCCCGGCCGCCCGGAATGATATGGTACGAGAACAACGAAGCATTGACCTGAAGCGCCGCAAGGAGCGCGTCATCCTGCTCGGGCTCATCACGCCCGGCTCCGCGGCCGACCGCGACCAGCCCCTGGCCGAACTGCGCCTGCTCGCCGAGACCGCCGGCGCCGAGATCGTCGGCTCCGTCTCGCAGCGGGCCGCGCACTTCAACGCCTCGACCTACGTCGGGTCCGGCAAGGCCCACGACGTCCGCGCACTCAGCGCCTCGACCGACGCCGACACCGTCATCTGCGACCACGACCTCACCCCTGCGCAGATCCGCAATCTCGAATCGGTCGTCAACCACAAGGTCATCGACCGGAGTGAGCTGATCCTCGACATCTTCGCGTCGCACGCGCGGACCAAGCAGGCGAAGCTCCAGGTCGAGCTCGCCCAGCTCGAATACACGTATCCGCGCCTCACGGGCATGTGGAAGCACTTCGAGCGGCTCGAAGGCGCCCTCGGCGCCCGCGGGCCCGGCGAGACCCAGCTCGAGACCGACCGGCGTCTCGTCCGCCGCCGCGCCGACAAGCTGCGCCGCGAACTCGACGTCATCCAGAAACGGACCGAGCGGCAGGTCGAGGCGCGGGCCGGGCTCTTCAACATCGCGCTCGTCGGCTACACCAACGCCGGCAAGTCGACGCTGATGAACGCACTCACCGACGCGAACGTCCTCGTTCAGGACAAGCTGTTCGCGACGCTCGACACGAAGTCGGCCCGGTGGGAGGTCGCTCCGCATCGCGTCGCCGTCCTGAGCGACACCGTCGGTTTCATCCGCCGCCTGCCCCACCATCTCGTCGCGTCGTTCCACGCGACACTCGAGGGCGCGATCCGCGCCGACCTGCTCCTGCACGTCGCCGACGCGAGCCACCCGCACTGCGAGGAGCAGATTCAGAGCGTCGACGAAGTCCTCGCCGAGATCGGCTGCGCCGAGCGGCCGCGCATCACGCTCCTGAACAAGATGGACGCGGTCGACGACGAAGGCGCACTGGTGCCCCTCAAGAGCCGCTGCCCCGACGGGGTCGCGCTGTCGGCGCTGCGGGGCGAGGGGCTCGATGAGTTGAGCCGGTGCGTGGCCGACCGCATGTCGGCGCGATTTGCCGAGGTGCGGCTGACGGCGGGGCTCGGCGACGGGCGGCTTATGGCTTTCCTGCGAGGGCACGCCCAGGTGCTCGACGAGGCGGAGCACGACGGGGCGCTGCGCGTGTCGGCCCTCATCGAGCGGCGGCTGCTGGGCCGGCTGGGCGCCCTGGCGGGGCACATCGAATTGCGGGAGTGACGGCGTGCCGAAGCTCGGCATCGATCCCGCGTGGTCGGTTGTCTTCGACGTGTGCGTGGCCGTTGCGTTCCTCTGGCTCGCGTGGACGCTCGGGCGGACGACCCTCCGCGCCGTCGGGGCGCGGGTCCTGGCCCCCATCGCCGCCGTCCTGTGCATCCCCCTGATCTGGCTGGGCGAGGAAGTCAGCTTGCTGGCGTCGCTCGTCGTCGTGCCGTGGCTCGCGATCGCGGCCTATCGCGACACCGAGCAGCCGCTGTCGCGGAGGCAGAAGGTGCTGCTCTCGGCGGCGCGGATCCTCGTCTTCGCACTCGTCATCGTCTGTCTGCTGCGCCCGCGGCTCGAGTTCGAGGACGTCTTCTACGACCGCGCGTGCGCCGTCGTCCTCGCCGACGTGTCGGCGTCGATGGAGGGGAGGGACGCGCCGCCCGACGCGACGCGCTACGCGGCCCTCCGAGCGATCCTCGACGAAAACTCCGACGCGATCGAGGAGCTGCGCGAGAAGTGCGACTACCGGTTTGCCGCGTTCGCGGGTGAACTCGAACGGGTCGACGCGCTGCCCGAGCGGCCGCCCGGCCAGCGGACCGACCTGACGGCCGCGTTCACGGGCGTCATGCGCGACCTCGCCGGCGCGAAGGCCGCCGGGATCGTGCTCCTGACCGACGGCCGCCACAACGGGTTCGGCGATCCGGTCGCCGCGGCCGAGCGGCTGGGCGTGCCCGTCTTTCCCGTCGCGCTCGGCTCGAAAGAGGCCGAGGTCTCGCTCGCCGACAGCTCCGTCCAGGACGTCAACTGCCCCGAGCGCGTGTTCCTGAAGAACGTCGCGACCGTCCGCGTGCGTGTGGCCTACGCCGGGCCGGAGACCGACAAGCTGATCGCCGTGACGTTGTCCGAGGGCGAGCGGCGCATCACGGCGACGCGCATCCGGATGCCGGTGCCCGGCAAGACGGCCGACGTCGCGCTCGAGTACGTCCCGGAGACCGAGGGGCTCAAGCGGCTCGTCGTCGATGTCACGCCCGCCGACGGCGACCCGAACGAGCGCAACAACCGCCGCGAGCTATTCGTCCGCGCGTCGAAGGCGGCGCTCCGCGTCATCCTCGTCGAGGGCGAGGTGCGGTGGGAATACAAGTTCCTCCGCCGCGCCGTCGGCACGGCCGCCAACATCAAGCTCACGAGCGTGCACGCGTTCCTCGCCGACGAGGGGCGGCGCGCGATGCTCCTGCCACGCACCGACGAGGAATGGGCGGACGTGAGCTTGATCATCCTGGGCGACATCCCCGCCGGCCGGTTCTCGCCCGCGCAACTCGAGCGGGTCAAGCGGTTCGTCGCCGGGGGCGGCGCGCTCCTGATGCTCGGCGGGTTCAACACCCTCGGGCCCGGCGGCTACCGGGCGACCCCGCTCGCCGGCATCCTGCCCGTCGACGTCGCCGCGGCCGACGAGCAGACGCTCGACGCGGTGCGCGTCGTGCCGACCGACGAGGGGTTGGCCCACACGATCCTCGCCTTCGGCCCCGCGGACCAGACGAAACGGATCTGGGAATCGCTGCCGCCGCTCTCGGGCTACACGCGCGTGTCGGGCGTCAAGCCGCTCGCGCGGGTGCTCGTCGAGACGCCGGCGCAGGACCCGATCCTTGTCGTGCAGGAATACGGGCGCGGCCGCACGGCCGTGTTCGCGGCCGACACGACCTGGCGGTGGATCTTCAACGAGGGCAAGTTCGCCCGCTACCACAAGGCCTTCTGGCGGCAGCTTGTGCAGTGGCTGACACGGAGCGGGTACGGCGGGGTCGGGGGCGGGGTCTGGTGCGAGACCGACCGGCTGCGATACCTGACGGGCGACACGCCGCTCGTGACCGTGCGGGCCGGCGGCCGGCAAGTTGCGGACGCGGACATCTCCGTCCGGATCGAGGGGCCGGGCCTCGTGCAGGACCTCGACGTCGGCACCGGCCCCGGACAGTACGAGGTCGGCATGCTCGAGCCGGTCTCCAAGAGCGGCGAATACGACGTGACCGTGACGGCGAAGCCGCCGGGCGCCAAGGAGCTGGTCGCTCGTACGAAGTTCGTCGTGCAGGAGCTGGACATCGAGAACGAGAATCCCGCCGCCGATCCCGACGCGCTCGAACGGATCGCGAAGGCGACGGGCGGCGAGCTGTTCGGGCGCGCCGACGCGGGCAAGGCGTTCGACGCCGTCCTCTCGCGGCACGAAGGCGCGCGACTCGTCCGGCCGACGTATCGGCGCCTTTGGGACAACGTGTTCATGTACCTCGCCCTCTGCGGCCTCTTGTGCGCCGAATGGATCGCCCGCAAGCGGCAAGGACTGGCGTGAGGACTTGAAAGGTAGCAGATGCGCCCATTTCAGTTACTCATCAAGCCCGTCGGCGACCGGTGTAACCTGCGCTGCGCGTATTGCTTCTACTGCGGGACCGAACGGCTCTTCGAGGGCCGGCTCGATCCCGCCCGCCGCGCGAACGACGTCATGGCCGACGACGTCCTCGAGAAGCTCGTCGCCGAGTTCATGAGCTACGAGATGCCGGAGACGATCTTCTGCTGGCAGGGCGGCGAGCCCACGCTCGCGGGGCTCGACTTCTTCCGCCGGGTCGTCGAGCTGCAGCAGGAGCACGGCTCGCCCGGGCAGATCGTCGGCAACGGGTTCCAGACGAACGGTGTGCTCATCGACCGCGACTGGGCGGCGTTCCTCGCCGAGTACAAGTTCCTCGTCGGCCTGTCGCTCGACGGCCCGCGCGAGGTGCACGAGTCGATGCGGGGCGGCTCGTTCGACGCGGCGATGCGGGCCGCGCAGCTCTTCCGGCAGTTCGGCGTCGAGTTCAACATCCTGACCGTCGTCAGCCGCGCGAACGTGGGCCGGGCCGCCGAGACTTATCGCTGGTTCGTCGACCGCGGGTTCCACCACCTCCAGTTCATCCCGTGCCGCGAGCTGCTCGACGACGGGACCCTCTCGCCCGAGAGCATCACGGGCGAGGAGTTCGGCGAGTTTCTCGTCGGCGTGTTCGACGAGTGGTGGCCCGACGACGTCCGCCGCGTGTCCGAGCGGACCATCGATAGCGCCGTCGCCTCCTACGTGTCGGACGGACCGACGATGTGCACGTACCAGGACCGGTGCAGCGACTACCTGCTGATCGAGCGGGGCGGCGAGGTCTTCCCGTGCGACTTCTACGGCCGGCCCGACTGGCTGCTGGGGTACGTGGGGGAGCGCCCGCTGGCCGAGTTCTTCGAGGAGGCCCGCGAGGAGCGGTTCGGCCGGCTCAAGGGCGAGGCGGCCGACGCGTGCCGAGCGTGCGAGTTCTGGCCGCTCTGTCACGGCGGCTGCCCGCGCGACCGCGCGCCCGACGGCCGCAGCCACTATTGCGCGGGCCTCAAGACGTTCTTCGGAGCGACCCAAACGCGGCTCGAGCAGCTCGCCGCGACCATGCGGGGGCGATAGCGGCGGCCGGCGCCAAGCGGGGCGGTAACACTTCAGCCCGGTGAAGAGCACGAAGTGCGGAAAACGGGGCAGCGCCGTCCGCCTTCGGCGGACTTACGGACGAAGCAAAGCTTCGTCGCGGCCTCCGCTTCGCTCCGGGGGTGGCAGTGGGGCTGTTGAAAAAGTGCCTTCTTGAGCCGGAAAGGCTCGAAGCGGCAGCGAAGCTGCCGGCGCAGTTTGCCAAAGGCAAACTGCCGAGCTGACCCGAAGGGTCAGCCGTCAGCCCAGGGCGAAGCCCTGGGGAAAGTGTGGATGAAGTGGGAAAGCCCTGACAGGGCGACAGAAGCTCTGTGACGCCCTTACAGGGCTTGGCTCAAGACGCGTCCGCTACCCCAGGGCTTCGCCCTGGGCTGGTGAATGTTGCCCCTTCGGGGCAAGAAACAGACTCTTTCAACAGCCCCGCAGTCCCTGTTTTCCGCCTGCGCGTCTCGGTAACGCTGGGGGCGAAAAACGGGGACTGGCCTCCGCCCGCCGAAGCGGGCTACGGCCCGCGAAGGCTGGCACCAGCGAAGCGAGTGAAACGAGCAGGGACGTGCCCGCTCCGAAGGTGCGCGTCACCGCTTTTCGTCCCCGTCGCTCCACTTGGCTGAAGTGCTACGCGGGGCGCTATTTCTCCTTCGGCCGGTTCTTCTCGATCCAGGCGTCGACCTGCTTCATGAGTTCCCGAAAGCGCTCCTCCGACACGAACTCGGCTTCATTGTTGCCAAAATACACGACGTTCGAACCATCGGAATGATTGCCCGGCTCGTCCCACGCCATCGGGAGCCCGGGCGGGATCATTGACGTCTTGATCTTGAAGTCAGTTCGGTCGAAGAGAGCCTCGTAGTCGGTCACAAGCTTGCCCCGGACGGGCACGCTGTCGGTCCCAGGGCAGATGAAGACGCGTTCGTAGTCGATGTAACCCTCCGCCAGGAGCTTCTCAAGGGACGGCGGGTCCTCCTCGGCCCGGCCGAACAGGTTCAGCCACATCTGGGTCGCGTGACCGATCTGCTCGAGATTGTGAGCGCAGCGCAGCCGCTCGGCCTTATCAATCACGGACAGCATCAGCACCGCGAGCACGACCATGGCGACGATATGAGCGCCCGAGATGCAGATGCCGGCGATGGCCGAGCCCTTGCCCGTGAGCCGGCCCCGGCTCCTGCCGATCGCAAGGACCGCCACGATCCCGACGACGACGCCCGCGATCGCGACGGCGATCCCGAGCAGGAGAAGCGGGGCGCTGCCGCCGACGGCAGCGTTAGCCGCAAGACAGGCCCAGGCCGCAAGCCCCAGCCATAGAGCCAACTTCGCCGGCCCGTAGAACTCCGGCGTCGCGTCGGGCGGCGCCTCGCGGCTCGGCCGCCCCCATTCCATCTCGTCCGGATCAGACATTCTCTTCTCCCTCCGCACTCCCGAAGACCTTCCGGGCCTGATTAGACCGCGCGGGCGGCGGAAAGGCAAGGGGCTTCCGAGACAATGTCAAATGTCAGAGTCCAAATAACAAATGAATGTCAAAGCCGAGAGGCCGAATGCCTCAGCCACGGCAACGGCGTGGTTGCTGTGTTGAAGACCGGGTGGAGGCACGCAAGAGAGATTCTTCGCTCCGCTCAGAATGACAGCATGTGGCCATTCCGGCAGGTTGTCATCCTGAGCGTTAGCGAAGCTTGCCTGCCGCACGCAGGGATCTCGCTTCTCAATAAAGCACAGCGCGGTCTGTTTTCTGATTTGGGTATTGAAGCTTTGGATTTCATTTCTTATTTGAGCTCTGGCATTTGGCCTTGTTTCCCCTGCTGCTCTTTCTGCTTGCGGTTCAGGGGGTTCCGGATATAATGCCGGCGCAGGGTGCGGCGCGTGGCCGCGTATTCGTTGTTCTAAGCGGGATGTGCGGTTGGCTCTCCTCGATAAACTTATGTCCTCACCGTCCCCCGACGACCCGGCTCTGGGCGAGATCGCGGGCTGCAAGCTCGTCGAGCAACTCGCCGAGGGGCCGATGTCGACCGTCTACCGCGCCGTCGATCCCGACGACCGGACGATCTGCGCGAAGATCCTGACCCCGCACGGGAACCGGATCGCCGAGAAACTCTCGGTCAAGCTCTCGAAGCCGTGGGAGGGGGAGCGGGCCAAGCCGCTCGTCAATCCGAACGTCGTCCGGACCCACGCGTGCGGGAAGGAGAAGGGCGAGTATTACGTTCTGATGGAGTATCTGGCGGGGGGCAGTTTCGCCGAGCACCTGCGCTCGCGCACGCCGGACGTCCTGGCGCGGCGGATCGACATTTTGATCGCCGCGGCAAACGGGGTTGCATACGTGCACGAAAAAGGCATAATTCACCGCGACGTGTGCCCGAAGAACCTGATGTTCGACGGCGAGGGCACGGTCAAGCTGATCGACTTCGGCGTCGCGATCCACAAGTACGACCGGCTGCGTCAGACGGAGGTCCGGACCGGCCGGCCGAGCTATCTGGCGCCGGAGCTGATCCGGCACAACCGGTTCGACGTGCAGACCGACCTCTATGCGTTCGGCGTGATGCTCTACGAGGCGTTCGCCGGGCGGCGGCCCTTCATCGCCGATTCGCGCGACGAGCTGACGAACCTCCACCTGCGGGTCGAGCCGGTCCCGCCGTCGGAGGTCGATGCGTCGCTCGCGCCGGAGGTCGACCAGGTCATTCTGCGGGCGCTCGAGAAGGTGCCCCAGCGCCGGTACCCGAGCATGAGAGAATTGGCAACCGCGTTGGTTCGACTGCGAGGTATGGTCACGTAGCGGACCCTTACTCCTATTGGTGTTTAGATTGACAATGGAAATGGCGCCTTGGCTCAGGAGATTCTTCGCTAATGCTCAGAATGACATGATCGTCGCATAAGCGTACTTTCTGTCATGCTGAGCGAAGCGAAGCATCTCCAGGTAGGAGATACGCGTCGAACCAAGCCCTGTAGGGGCGTCACAGAGGTCCTATCGCCCCTTCAGGGCTTTCGTGGCTGACCTACACTTTCCCAGGGCTTCGCCCTGGGCTGACGGCTGACCCTTCGGGTCAGCTCGGCAGTTTGCCTTTGGCAAACTGCGCCGGCAGCTTCGCTGCCGCTTCGAGCCCTTCAGGCTCAAGAGGCTGCTTTTTCAACGGCCCGGATTACGACACGAACGGAGGCAGGAGCACGAGCGTTATGGCACAGGAGATGACGGAGATCCGGTGGCACGGCCGCGGCGGTCAGGGGGCCAAGACGGCCGCCCAACTGGTCGCGCAGGTCGCCCTGGAGGAGGGGAAGTTCAGCCAGGGCTTTCCCGAGTACGGGCCCGAGCGGATGGGCGCCCCGATCCGCGGGTTCACGCGCATCAGCGAAGGAGCCATCCGGCTCCACTGCCCGATCGAGCACCCCGACGTGGTCGTCGTGCTCGACGAGACGCTGCTCGCGCTCCCGATGGTCGCCGAGGCGACGACCGACGGCACGGTCTTCGTGATCAACACGACGGCGCCGCCGGCGGAGATCAAGACGAAGCTCGACCGGCCGGGCGCGGAGGTGTATTGCATCGATGCGACGGGCATCTCGCTCGACGAGATCGGCCGGCCCATCCCGAACACGCCGATGATCGGCGCCCTCATCAAAGCGACCGGCTGCATCACACTCGACGCGATCAAGAAGGACGTCGAGAAGAAATTCCTGAAGAAGTTCGGCGAGCGCGTCGTGCAGGGAAACATCCGAGCGATCGAACGCGCCCACGAGGAGGTGAAGTCCGAATGAGCAAGCCGCTCACCTGGAAAGAGATGCCGATTGGCGGCAAGATCGTCGATGCGGGCAACAGCGCGGACTACGACACCGGTGGCTGGCGGACCTACAAGCCGGTCCACATCCTGGAGCGGTGCATCCACTGCCTCCGCTGCTGGATCCTGTGCCCCGACTCCGCGATTCTCGTCGAGGACGGCAAGATGGTCGGGTTCGATTACGACCACTGCAAGGGCTGCGGCATCTGCGCCCGCGAGTGCCCCGAGAAATGCCACGCGATTGAAATGAAAATGGATGACGGCGCAGAAGAATGACGAGTCACGAAGCCCGACCCGGTCATTCGCCGTTTGCAGCGTGCGTCACGAGCCAGAAGGGCAACGGCGCCAGTACTATGATCGAAATCAGCCCCAAGGAAATCGCCGGTCCTTGGGTGAAGGGATTCGCCCTGGCCGAGCATACGCTGAGCAGCACCTGCGTCGGCGACGTCGAGTCCGGGCATGCGAAGTTCGAGACCCGGCGCAGCGAGTTGGGCGAGTTGCTCTACCGGCTGAAGTTCAAGGGTGACGAATCTGTGTTGGAGGCGATCGTCGACACGGCCGGCGACTTCATCGGCTCCCTTGGTTTCTCTGCCGACGTGGTCGTGCCCGTGCCCCCGTCGAACCCGGACCGGACAATCGTTCCGTCCGTCGCCATCGCCGAAGGCGTCGGCGAGCGTCTCGGGATTTCCGTCTCGGCCGACGGGATCGTCAAGATGAAGCGCACGCCGGAGTTGAAGGATCTGCGGGACCGGGGCAAGCGCCTGGAGCTGCTCGAGGATGCGTTTCGGGCGAGCGAACCCGAGCTTGCGGGCAAGACCGTCTTGCTGATTGACGATCTGTATCGATCCGGCGCCACGCTCAGCGCGGTCACGAACGCCCTCTACGAGAGCGGGAAGGCCGAGGCGGTCTACGCGGTCACGATGACGAGAACGAGGCGTCTGCGATGACCAAGGTCTTCTTCAGTGGTTCAAGACGATTCGCCCGGCTCAATCAGGCGGTCAGGGACCGGGCCGACAGCATCATCGCGCAGGGGTTCACCGTTCTGGTGGGGGACGCGAATGGAGCGGACACGTCGATGCAGGAGTATCTCGCCGAGCGAGAGTACGAGAACGTGATCGTGTTCTGCACGGGGAGCGCCTGCCGGAACAACGTCGGCGGCTGGAAGACCCGGCATGTCAAGCCCGCGGCCGGCACGCGAAGGGGCTTTCGGTTCTACACGGCCAAAGACGAGAAGATGAGCGAAGAGGCCACCTACGGGTTCGCGATGTGGGACGGCAAGAGTATCGGTACGCTCAACAACATCCTCAATCTTCTCAGGCAGAAGAAGAAGGTGCTGGTGTACTTCTCGCCGTCGAAGGAGTGTTGTTCGCTCGAGACCCGCCGCGACCTCGCGGCGCTCCTCGCGGACAGCGGCACCGACACGCTCGCGGACCTCGAACGGCAGCTTCGCATCAAGAAGGGCAAGAACGTGGCGCAAGAGCAGCTGACATTCGCCTGATCGAGAGACTTGCGCCGAGATCTGGAGGCAGCACATGGGAACAAGAGTTGGCCTGACGGGGAACGACGCGGGCGCCGAGGCGCTCCTGCACGTCAACCCCGACGTCGCGGCGGTCTTCCCCATCACCCCGCAGACGGAACTGATGCACAAGTTTTCCAGCTACGTGAACGATGGGAAGGTCGACACCGAACTCGTGCCGGTCGAGTCGGAGCACAGCGCGCAAAGCGCCTGTTTCGGGTCCGCGTCGGCCGGCGCGCGCACGATCACGGCGACCTCGTCGCAGGGCCTCATGCTGATGGCCGAGATCTGCGCGATCACGTCGTCGGTCCGGCTGCCCGTCGTGATGCCCGTCGTCAACCGCGCGATCAGCGGCCCCATCAACATCCATTGCGACCATAGCGATGCGATGTTCTGCCGCGACGCCGGATGGATCCAGCTCTTCTGCGAGAACGCGCAGGAGGTCTACGACACGACGATCCAGGCGTTCCGCATCGCCGAGCACAAGGACGTGCTCCTGCCCGTAATGATCTGCCTCGACGGCTTCATCCTCAGCCACACGATGGAGAGCGTCGAGGTCGAGGACCGCGAGACCGTCGGGAAGTTCGTCGGCGACTACGAGCCGGCCTGGAGTCTGCTCGACACCGAGAACGCCGTCTCGATCGGCCCGCTGCACCTGGCCGACTACTACTTCGAGTGCAAGCGGCAGCAGGTCGAGGCGATGGAGACCGCGCGGCAGGTCATCATCGACGTCGGGAAGGAGTTCGGCGAGACGTTCGGCCGGCCCTACGAATTCTTCGAGGCATACCGGCTCGATGACGCCGACGTGTGCATCGTCGCGATGGGCTCGACGGCCGGCACGGCGAAGGTCGCCGCCGACCAGGCCCGCGACCGCGGCGTCAAGGCCGGCGTGCTGAAGCTCCGATGCTTCCGCCCGTTCCCCGGCGATGAGATCGCCGAGATCGTCAACCGCGTCGGGACGGTCGCCGTGATGGACCGGTCCATCTCGTGTGGGCTCAAGGGCGGGCCGCTCTTCAACGAGATCCGCTCGTTCGCCAACGGCGGCTGCCCGCAGCTCATCAACTACGTCTACGGGCTCGGCGGGCGCGACATCAACGCGACCCAGATCGAGGGCATCTTCGACGAACTCGTCAAGATCAAGGAATCAGGCGACCCCGGCGACCTCTATCGCTACATCGGGCTGCGCGAATGAATAGGTCCAACAAAACCTGTGTCACCTGTAAAAGGGGGCTGTTGAAAAAGTGACTTCTCGAGCCTGAAAGGCTCGAATTCACCAGCCCAGGGCGAAGCCCTGGGAGAATGTGAGTGAGGAAGGAAAGCCCTGAAAGGGCGATAGAAACTCTATGACGCCCCTACAGGGCTTGACACGAGATGCGTCTGCTACCCAGGGCTTCGCCCTGGGCTAGTGGGCGAGCGTCGCTCGCCTGGCAGTTTGCCGTGGGCAAACTGCGACGGCAGCCAAGCTGCCGCTGTTGCCCCTCCGGGGCAAGAAACCGACGTTTTCAACAGTTCCAAAGGAGAACAGAATGGCCATCAACCTGAAGAAGATGTCGGCGAATCCCGAGCTGCTCGTCGGCGGGCATCGGTCGTGTGCGGCGTGCTCCGCGCCCGCCGTCCTGCGGCAGGTCCTGCACGTCGCCGGGCCCAACACCGTCGTCGGGTTCGCGACCGGCTGCATGGAAGTCTCGACCACGATCTACCCCTACACCGCGTGGAACGTGCCCTACATCCACTGCGCGTTCGAAAACTCCGCCGCGACCGTCAGCGGCGCCGAGGCCGCGTTCTCCGCACTCCAGCGCCGCGGCAAGATCCCGGCCGACGCCAAGATGAACTTCATCGCGTTCGGCGGCGACGGCGGCACCTACGACATCGGCTTCCAGTCGCTCTCCGGCGCCATGGAGCGCGGCCACAACATGCTCTACATCTGCTACGACAACAACGCCTACATGAACACCGGCATCCAGCGGTCGAGCGCGACCCCGCGCGGCGCCGCGACCAACACCAGCCCCGCCGGCAAGGCCGTCCCCGGCAAGCAGCAGCGGCGGAAGGACCTGACCGCGTGCATGATCGCGCACAACGTCCCCTATGTCGCGCAGGCCTCGGTCAGCAACCACCTCGACTTCATGAAGAAGGTCGAGAAGGCGTTGTCGATCGAGGGGCCCAAGTTCATCAACATCCTCGCGACCTGCCACCGCGGCTGGCGCTGCAAGCCCGAGGAGTCGATCCGCGTCGCCGACCTCGCCGTGCAGTCGCGCTGGTGGCCGCTCTACGAGGTCGAGAACGGCGCGTACAAGATCAACTACAAACCGAAGGAGGTCGTGCCCGTCGTCGAGTGGTTCAAGCTGCAGGGCCGGTTCAAGCACCTGATGAAGGACGACCCCGAGGGTATCGTCGACTGGCATCAGGAGCAGGTCGAGAAGAACTGGGCCAAGCTCCTCAAGCTCGAAGAAATCAGCCAGGCCGAAGCCGCCGCGTAGGCGGTATCCGGCGGACAGGAATGCCCGGCGTCTGCGTGCCGCCTGCGCGAACTGCGGCCCACTCACCCATCTCGGCGCGCTGACGCCCACGCCAAGCACACGCGAATGTGCGCCTCATTGAGCCACGAGAGCGGCGGGCGGCATCTCCGGCCGCCGCTTTTTCATGGCGCCAACTCGGCATTGCCTGCATTCAGCGTCGATGCTAGACTTGGCCCGTAACATTGAGTCTTCGTGCGCATGCAGACCGCAGGTGTTGACAGTTATCGCAGGCCCCCTGTTGGATGGGTTGAACATGAATGACACTGCCGCGGAGTGGCCCGAACTGAGGTGGGATGAGGTCGTAGAACGCATGCGGAAATGTGTGTTCCGACTGTATGCTGGTTCAATGGCCGGAACGGCGTTCTTGGTGTCGCTGGGCCGCGATCCTCGGAGTGGCGACTACTTCGCGACGCTGGCGACGGCTTGGCATGTGTTGAAGAAACTGCCTGGCACGACACAAGAGCTTGAGATAGTCTCCGTCGACAGGGAGACGGTGTTCAGTAGCGCCGCTGATGCAGTAGGTTTCTATCCCTTGGGAGAGCCCCAGTACGACACGGGGCTCGTCGTTGTGCATACTCGTTCACCCCTCGTCCAAGAAAAAGACTTGCTTCCTCTGTATCCTGCTGATTCGATGTTGGCTAGGGGGGCCGAAGCTGGCTGGCTCGGTTTCCCAGCCATCACGGCGCCAGAGCTCTGTTTCTTCTCCGGACGTAACACTTCAGCCAAATGAAGCAGTATCAGAACATGACTTATGTTTCGGACG
>CAYLQD010000092.1:0-13877 GCA_964385685.1 uncultured Planctomycetota bacterium
GGCGCGTGCGCGGGCCGCTGGGCGGAGGGGATCGAGATTCCCCCGTGCACCGGAAAAAGCGAATTACGGCTTGACAGGCGGGCTTCGATATGGCATAACAAGACGTATAGAGTAGGGGTCGACAGCGCGAGCGGCTGCAGGACATCGCGCGGCAGGCGTCGTTGGAACGGGTACCAATCGCTCCGCCGCCTTCCGCCAGAGGGGACGTCGTGGTCTTGGGAGGGCGGCGACATGGGCGCCGAGCGTTCGGTGGTTGTTGTCAGTTCTGACGATGTGCGGCGGGAGACGATCGTCCGGGCGTTCCGGGCCGCGGGCTTCCCAACATCCGCGGCCGTGGACATCACGGACGTCGACGTCGAGGCGATGTCGGGGTCTGTGGATCTCGTTCTCGACGGCCCTCACGCCAATCTCCCGGACTACGCCGTGGCCGACTTGAAACGACGGTGGCCGTCCGCGAACGTCTGGGGCATCTCCGAGAAGGCCAAGTTCCTCGTCGCCTGGGGGCAGGACTCGAGTGAGCCGACGCCGAGCGCGGAATCTCTTCCGTGCGAGGGCGTGCTCGAGCATGCGCTCAGCAACCTTCGATCGGTGGGCGGCGAGCGCCTCGTCGTTCATGAGCGGGTCTGGCGGGCGAAGCGGGAGCTGGAGAGCATCATTGACGGCTCGCCGGACGTGATCTTCGTGTGCTCCCCGGACGACCGGATCGTGCGCGGCAACCGGGCGTTCTTCAAGAAGCTCGGCAAGCCGCCGACGCAGGTGCTGCGGACGCACTGCGGCGAGGCGCTGCACGGCTGCCCGGAGGGCTGGCCGGGCTGCCTCCGCCCCGAAGTGCTCGAGGCGGACGGCGCCGTTATGGGAAAGCTCGACGACTTGCCGTTCTCCGGGACGTACGAGTGCACGGCATTTCGCGTGGACCTGGGCGAAGGGGGCGTGGGAGTCGTACACCACCTGAGGGAGATCGAGTCGGACGCGGCCGGCTAGGCCGGCCCCTCGAGGTCGGTCTTCGGCGCCCCTTGTGTTCGGACATGCACGTCCCGCTGCGGGAACGGGATCTCGATGCCCGCCTTCTCGAACTGATCCTTGATGGCCATGTTCACGTCGTCGGTGACCTGCCACCGCTCGCGGTAATCGCCGATCCAGAAGAAGATCGTGAGATCGAGCGGGGCAGACTGCGGTCGGAAGACCGCTAGAAGGTGAATCCCGCGACGTAGAGCAGCAGTGCGAACCCATTATAGGCGCCATGGATCACGACGGCCGTCACGAGATACGGGAAGCCGAGAGGGAGGCGCGCGGGGGCACGCCGGACCCACACGTCGGCCCATATGCGCATCAAGCCGAGCCCCGCAACGAGTGAACACCCCGCGTGCAGCGCCACGCAGATTGTCCAGCGCCAAGCGACGAGCACGTCGGAGGGGTGCGGTGTGTAGAGCTTCAGATACAGCACGTTCTCAATGGCGGCGAACGCGAGTCCGCTGGCGAGCGCACAGGCGCCGATCTGAAAACGCGAGCGGAAGAGAAACGGCTTCTTCTCGACGACGTAGGAAATGGCGGCCAGCTTCATCGTCTCTTCGACGACCGGGCCGAACACCGTCAGGGCGAGGACGCTGAAGGCGGTCTCTCCGCTTCCCCAGAATGCTCCCAACACGGCCCACGGCGCGGCGACGAGAGCGACCAGAGCCACGGCGGCCCAACTTGCGGCCGGCCCGGTCTGTGAGCGACGCTGATCGAGCCACACGGCATAGGTCCGCTCGTCCGGTGGCGGAATCCCGGCTAACTCGCGCGAGAGACCGGGTTCGTCCCAGACGGAATCCCGCACCTTCTCATCTTCTGTCGGTTTCTCCTTGCCGAGTGCGCGGCCGGCGCGCTCCTCGGTCCGGTCTGGCGAGAAATCGCCCGCGCGCAGATGCGGTTCGTCACCGAGCGAAGAATCCGACGACGGCCGTGTCATGATACCTGCTCCGGCGGCCGACGATACGCCGTCCCGCTCGCGATGACGCCGACCATCGCCGTTCCCTTCCGGGTCATGCCGCCGATGGCTGCGGTCTCGAGGCGGATATTGCAGATGGCGTCGCACCCCAGCTCGCGGGTCTGTTCCATGATCCGAACGAGCGACTCGCGCCGGGCGCGCGCCATCAGGCTGAGGTAACTGCGCACCTCGCCGCCGAGAATCTTCCGGATGGAGGCCAGGAACGACTTCAGGTAGTCGGTCGCGATGACGGCCTCGGCCACGACGAGCGTTGGGGTGGTGCCGGACGCGACCCCGCCGGGGAACGTCTTGATGTCGGTCAGCAGCATGTGGCTCATCTGTTGCTCGCGGCGACGGAGGCCGCGGCGGTGGCGGTTCTCGGCAAATCGGCCGCACGTAAACCCGAGGAGCAGGAGGAGCGCGACCGTCCCAAGCTGGAAGAGCAGCTCCATGGTCACGCCTCCTTGGGCTGGGCGGTGGCGTCCGGCTCGACCACGGCGGCGGTCCCGTAGGCGTAGAGTTCCGCGGCGCCCTGTGTGACGGAACTCGTGCTGAAGCGGACGTTGACGACCGCGTTCGCCCCGAGTTGCTCGGCCTGGGCGAGCATCCGCTCGAGGGCCTGGCGCCGAGCTTCGGTCAACAGCTCCGTGTATCCCACCAGTTCGCCGCCGACGAGGTTCTTGAAACTCGCCGCGATGTCCCGGCCGACGTGCTTGGCGCGAACGGTGTTGCCCTGCACGATGCCTTTGATCTCGACGGTCTTCATCCCTGGCACGGTCTCTGTGTTCACCACGATCATACGCGGCCCCCTTTCTGTGCGGCCGGATGTCGGCCTCTTCCTCTTCTTCCCGGGCGGCCCGCTAGCCCTCGGCCGGCGGCGCCCCTTGCGCCCGGACATGCACGTCCCGCTGCGGGAACGGGATCTCGATGCCCGCCTTCTCGAACTGATCCTTGATGGCCATGTTCACGTCGTCGGTGACCTGCCACCGCTCGCGGTAATCGCCGATCCAGAAGAAGATCGTGAGGTCGAGCGAGGAGTCGCCGAACTCCATGAAATAGACTTCGGATCGCGGGGTGTTCAGGATCTGCGGGTGCTCCCGAAGGATGCTCCGGATGAGGCCCTTGACCTTGTGCATGTCGCTGCCGTAGGCGACCCCCACGTCGTGCTGAATCTTGATCTTCTGGTCGGGGACGCTGTGGTTGACGATCTCCGACTTCGCGATCTCCGCGTTCGGAATCACGATGACCTTCTGCTCGAACGAGAGGACCTTGGTCGACCGCAGTCCGATCTCGATCACGTCGCCCCAGCCGCCGGACGGCAGCGTAATGCGGTCGCCGTACTTGAACGGGCGGTCGAACATCAGGATGAGGCCGGAGATGACGTTGGCCAGCGTGTCCTGTGCCGCGAGCGCGAACGCGAGCGAGGCGATGCCCGCCGTGGCCAGGATGCCCGTGATCTGAATCTGGAAGTGCTGGAAGATCACGGTCAGTGCGATGAAGAAGAACACGAGCCCGGCGAACCGGTGGAAGAGCAGGACGGCCCGGTCGTCGACCTCCGACCGCGTCTTCTCCGCGAAGCTGCCCGCGTACCAGGTCACGACGCCTTCCGTCATCGAATAGGCCAGCGTCGTGACGGCGAACACGACGCAGATGTAGAGGAACGCCGTGCAGTAGCGCCAGTATTCGTACGTTCGGAAGATCTGCATCGAGCCGAGGTAGAGGCCGAGCGAGAGAATGACCCACTGCACGCGTCCGTCCGACGACTCGAGCAGCGTCGTGTCGAAGGCCGTGCGGGTCCGTCGGCTGAGCGGGATGAGGATCCGCCGCCAGACGAGGGCGGCCGCGACGGCCAGCAGACCGCTCACGGCGATCCACGCGACCAGCTCGACCATCTCCCATTCGAACGCCGTCAGGTCCCACTGCCCCGGCGCCATGGCTTCCGCGGGCGGTGTTGTCTCTGCTGCGGCCATCGTTTCTCCTCCTCGGTCGCGCGTATTCTGCGGCGCCCGCTGTGCGATGTCAAGCCCGTGGGCGTGTTTGACATCGCCGGGCCGGGCGAATATCATGATGGCCGATGGCATGGACACGCCGTGAAGCCACGGCCCAGCTTGGAGGAGTGCCGACGTGTCTGAATCCGATCAAGCCGCGTTCGAGCTGAAGAAGGTCTATCTCCTCAACCACGAGGGCCAGGCCGCCCACATCGGCGCCAAGCAGCTCATCCTGACGAGCGACCGGCTCTGGATCGGCCGCAAGGGGAAAGAGGACATCTCGCTGCCGCTCGAAGTGATCGTCGACACCGAGCGGTCGCGCAACCGGATCGCCGTCAGCCACCTGTCCGGCGAGGAGTCCGTCGACGGGTTCGCGTTCTCCGTCGGCGGGTTCGGCTCCGAGGGCAAGGCCCGCGAGCTGAAGTCGCAGCTCGACCGGCTCCGGAGCATCCGCGCGCTCGAACAGAAGAAGGAGAAGCTCGCGGCGGAGGGCCGCCCCGATGCGCTCGCCGTCGTCGAATGCCACTTCTGCGGCACGCCCATCGACATGACCAACTTCTCGGACGCCGCCCAGGTCCACTGCGAGTTCTGCAAGTCGATCTTCTCCGTCGACCGCGACGCGGCCCACGACCTCGAACGCGACCACTACTTCTGCGAGTGCTGCGGCTACTACTCCCACATCCAGGAATACTCGACCCTCAAGCTGCTCTGCCTCATCTGGTACATCCAGTGGTCGCTCCACCGCGAAAAGCTCTGCCCGACCTGCGCCCGCTCGCGCGCCCGCAACCGCGCGATCTACTGTCTCTTCCTCTCGACCGTCGCCGCGATCGTGACGGTCCCCTACAACCTCGTCACGTACTTCCGCGCGCTCGGCGCGCACAAGCAGGTGCCCGACCCGGTCTTCGCGCAGCTCGACGACGCCAACCGGCTCGCAAAGAAGGGGCGGTTCGGCGAGGCCCAGGCCATCTACCTCGACATCGCGAAGAAATCGCTCGCGCACATGGGCGTCGTCAGCAACATGGGATGCGTGCTCTACGAGCAGGGCCAGGCCGACGGCGCGATCTCCGCCGTCGACAAGGCCATCGGCCTCTGCCCGAACTACTTCCCCAGCTACCCGCTCCTCGCCGCGCTCCACCGCGAGACCGGCGACGAGGCGAAGGCGGAAGCGACCGAGAACCGAGCCAAGCAGCTTTGGGAGATCGAGGACGCGCCGGCCGAGGCCCCCGCCGAGGAACCCGCCCCGCCGCCCGCGTCGCCGACCGAATGACGGCCGACACCTCACAATCCGGGGGCCCCCTCGGCATCGCGGCCCGGTATTTCCAATACCGGTTCCACAAGAATCTCTCGTTCCCCCGCCGCATCCTCGGGCGGTTGCACATCGACCGCAACGCAGACCCCGACGCCTGCGTCCTCCTCGTCGGCAGCGTCCGCAGCGGCACGACGTGGCTCCAGGAGGTCATCAACTGCCGCAACGAGTACCGCGTCCTGTTCGAGCCGTTCGCGGCCCACCGCGTCGGCTTCTGCTCCCACCTCGGCGAGTCGAAGTACCTGCGGCCCGACGAAGATGACGACGAGTTCCTCGAACTCGTGCGCAGGATCCTGAGCGGACGCGTCCGGCAGCGGTGGATCGACCACCAGAACCGCAAGTGGCTCTGCCGCCGGCGGCTGGTCAAGACCATCCGGGCGCACCTGTTTCTCAAGTGGCTCCACGTGCGGTTCCCCCGCATCCCCATCGTGTTCCTGATGCGCCATCCCTGCGCGACCGTCGTGTCGCAGCGGCAGAAGGGCTGGTGGCGGTACAATCCGAAGCAGGAGCTGCTGAGCCAGCCGGCACTGGTCGATGACTTCCTCGCGCCGGTCCGCGACGAGATGGCGCGGGCCGAGGACCCGTTCGACCGGGCCGTGTTCCAGTGGTGCGTGGAGAACGTCGTCCCGCTGCGGCAGTTCCGCGAGGGCGACATCCACCTTGCGTTCTACGAGCATTTCTGCGAGGACCCCGAGCCCGAGATCACGTCGCTCTTCAAGTTCCTCGGCACGGAGGTCGACGACCGCGTCTTCCGCGCACTCCGGCGGCCGTCGTTCGTGAGCGGCCACCACAGCGCCGTCGTCCTGGGCAGGAGCTTGACCGAGGCATGGCGTCGGCGCGTCTCGCCCGAGCAGACCCGGCGGGCCGTCGAGATCCTGCGCCTCTTCGGCCTCGACCGCATCTACGACGATTCGCCGATGCCGAACCCGGACGCCGCGCACGACATGCTGAAACAGGAGGGCTGAGGATGCCCCGCACGTGCCCCCATTGCGGAACCGACTACGCCGACGACACCGTCATCTGTGTCCCGTGCGGCATCGACCTGCGGACCGGCGAGGAACTGCAGACCGAGGCCGATCCCGTCCGCGGGCCGTCGGCCCCGAGGCAGACGCTGCAGTTCGTCGGCGACCTCATGCCCGGCCTCTTCCGCCCGGTCGTCCTGCTCCCCGCCATTCTCGTCGCGTGTCTCGGTCTGGGCATCCTGGTGTTCGGGTGGATTCTGTTCGCGTCGGGCATAGCCATCACCGCCGTCTTCGTGATGGCCGGCGGGCTGATCGTCTACGCGCACGGCATCGCCTGGGTGCTCGCCGGCGGGTTCATGCTCCTGCAGGACGCGCTGGTCGACTTCGAGGGCAAGCACTGGGCTGTCTTCTTCGCCTTTGTGTCGCTCCCCTTCATCGCCTTCTTCACGCTCCTGCATCTCGCGAGCCAGGCCATCCCGCCGGGGTGACGGCCCTTGACCACGGAAAACACGGAGAGAGCATCCGCAGATTCCGCAGATTCTGACCGACCACCGCCCACCAAACACCGATTTCCGCCTGCTGCGCACTACCGGCTGCCTGCTACCCGCTGTTTCATCCTTGACTCAAGGCGGCGGCGACCGTATCCTCGGCCCAACGGAGTGGCGATGAGCTTCGCAACACGATTCAACTACCCTGCGACGCCCACACGACCCTGTCGCGAAAGCTATTCGTCCTGCTTCAGTACCCAGGTGATAGGAGGTAGCAATGGCTAATCTGTTCTGGAAAACCCCACGGGGCGTCAAGGCGCTGCTCGCCACCCCGTTCGGGAGCGAAGACGAGTTCGAGAGCACCGTGTTCGGCACCTCTGAGCTTCTGGAGGACATTTTCCTCCTGAAGCGTCAGGTCCGCGGAGGCGGCAAATCGGGGATACCGGACATCATCGGCATTGATAGCGACGGGAACGTGTGCATCATAGAGATGAAGAACCATCCGGTCGATTCCTCCATCATCCCTCAAGTGCTGAAATACGCGTTCTGGGCAGAGACCAATCCGGACTCAATCAGGGCGCTGTGCCTCGAATGCAAGACGCTCCCAGACGACATCATTCCAGAGTGGGATCGTCTCCAAGTCCGCATTCTGGTCATCGCTCCCTCGATCTTGGGATCAACGCTGAACCTTGTGGACAAGATTAACTACGCGGTTGACTTGATCGAGGTCAAACGGTGGGTCGAGGGCAAGAACGAGATCTTGCTTGTCAACAAGTTGGAGACGGAGACAAAGCGCCCAGCAAGGCCTGTGAGAGGTCGCCCCGTGTACGACGAAGCGTTCTACAAGACTCTCTACAACAACGCCAGCGTGAGCCAGTTCCTCAAGTACGCCCGCGAAGTTGAGCGCTTCGTGAAGAAGCAGGGATGGTCTTTGGACACCAAGTTCAACAAGCATTACTGCGGATTCAAGGCGGGATTCTTCAATGCGTTCGGAATCCAGTGGGTCGGCTCCAAGACCTTCGCGTTCTTCTTCAAACTCCCTGAGCGGGATGCCAAGGCCGTCAAACTGCCCATGACGAGGTATGAAAGCCAGTGGAAGCAGGCCGTCTATTACATCGAACCAGGCAAAACCAAGGTCGCGACCTATGCACCGTTATTCAAACGCGCATACAAGAAGCTGAGCGGCGACTAGTAGGTCCAGTTGACCGAGCCGGCGCGGACGTTTGCCATCATCGATCAACCAGTCAATCAGGGGAGGCGGTCTGTACTCCCGCCTCACGAAAGCAGACGCGGCAGTTGTGTCACGCGCCCCGCCGTTGATTTTTCGCCTCTCGCGGCCCATAATGTAATGTGATAGAGTTCTGAGAGGAGACGCAGGCGATGAAGTACAGGGTCGTGCTCATCAGGTCGGACGAGGGGTATGCGGTCAGTTGTCCGGCGCTCCGGGGGTGTCATTCTCAGGGTGAGACCAAGGAAGAGGCGCTCGAGAACATCCGCGAGGCCATCCGCGAATGGCACGATGCCGGGAAGGGTGAATAACCATGAAATACGAGGATCACATTGTTCGCGACCCGTCGGTCTGCGGTGGGGAGCCGGTCATCAAGGGGACGCGAGTCACCGTGCGGACCATCCTGGCGAGCTTGGCTGAAGGGGCGGGCACCGAGGAAATCATCAAGGACTTCCCGACGCTCTCGGCGGACGACGTGCGAGCCGTCATCGCGTTCGCAGCCGCGTCGGCCGAGGAGGACCTGCCGGTTCCGAGCATCCCGGGTCTGAAGTGAACATCAAGCTCGATGAGAACTTGCCCGCGCGTTTAGCGGACCGTCTGTCTGCGTTGGGCCATGACGTCGATACGGTGCCGAAAGAGGGGCTGGCCGGCAAGTCGGACGAAGCCGTGTGGCGGGCAGCACAGAACTCCGGGCGCTTTCTGATCACCCAAGACCTGGACTTCTCGGACCTCCGGCGCTTCGCGCCCGGAACACATCACGGCATCTTGCTCGTGCGACTTGCCGCGCCGGGGCGGCAAGCGCTTGTCCGTCAGATCGAGGCCGCCTTCCGCACCGAAAACGTGGCTGGCTGGGGCAGTTGTTTTGTTGTGCTCACCGAACACAAACTCCGAGTCGTCGCTCCGAAACGGGGCTGACGAGATTGCGGTCCGGCCCGTTGCGCCCCGCCCAACCTTGACTTGCCCGCGGTGCATTGCTAGAATCCCGCCGCACAACACGGCCATGGACGCAGATTTCGCAGATTACACAGATGCAGCGGCATCCGCCGCTGCCAATCAGAGTTCATCTGCGTAATCCGTGCAATCTGCGTCAAGCTGTGCTTCTTGGTGCCTTGGTGCCTTTGTGGTGAATGCGTTTCTCTGCGTCCGGTCGTTCTTTGTGCCTTTGTGTCTTTGTGGTTAGGTTTTCGTGATGTTTGAGCCGGTGCCGACACAACCGAACCTCATCCCGTCCGAACACGAGGTCCTCGCGTTCTGGGCGGAGAACGATACGTTCAACAAGCTCCGCGCGAAGAACGCCGACGGCCCGGTCTGGTCGTTCCTCGACGGCCCCATCACGGCGAACAACCCGATGGGCGTGCACCACGCCTGGGGCCGAACCTACAAGGACGCCTTCCAACGCTACCACGCGATGCTCGGATGCCAGCAGCGATACCAGAACGGGTTCGACTGCCAGGGCCTCTGGGTCGAGGTCGAGGTCGAAAAGGAACTCGGCTTCAAGACGAAGAAGGACATCGAGCGTTACGGCATCGCGGAGTTCGTCGAGAAGTGCAAAGAGCGCGTCCGCAAGTTCTCCGGCGTCCAGACCGAGCAGTCGATCCGGCTCGGCTACTGGATGGACTGGTCCGACTCGTACTTCACGATGTCGGACGAGAACAACTACACGATCTGGCGGTTCCTGAAGAAGTGCCACGAGCGGGGGCTGATCTACAAGGGCGCCGATTCGATGCCCTGGTGCCCGCGATGCGGCACCGGCATCAGCCAGCACGAGATGCACGAGGGGTACCGCGAGGTCAGCGACCCGTCCGTCATCGCGAAGATGCCGCTCCGCCCTTCGACTCGCTCCGCTCGCTCAGGGCCGGCGGAGTTCATTCTTGTCTGGACGACGACGCCGTGGACGCTGGCGGCGAACGTGGCCTGCGCGGTCCATCCCGACCTGACGTACTCGAGGGTCGAGCAGGACGGCGAGGTCTACATCCTCGGCCGCAACTGCGTCGGCCAGCTTCAGGATCGCGGCAAGTTCAAGGTGCTCGGCGACGTGCCCGGGAAGGACCTCGTCGGGCTCGAGTACGACGGCCCGTTCGACGAGCTGCCCGCGCTGGCCGAGGCGAAGGCCGCGCACCGCGTCGTCGCGTGGGAGATGGTCAGCGAGGACGAGGGCACGGGCGTCGTCCACATGGCGCCCGGCTGCGGCAAGGAAGACTTCGATCTCGGCCGGGAGCTTGGGCTGCCCGTTGTCGCGCCCATCGACGAGGCGGGCAACTACTTCGACGGCTTCGGCTTCCTGAGCGGGCAGTTCGCGGGCGACGTGGCCGAGCCGGTCTTCGACTCGCTCCGCGAGAAGGGGCTCCTCTACAAGACCGAGCCGTACGTCCACAGCTATCCGCACTGCTGGCGGTGCAGCACCGCGCTCCTCTACCGCAACGTGCACGAGTGGTACATCCAGATGTCGTGGCGCGAGGAGATCAAGGAGGTCGCGAAGCAGGTCCGATGGATCCCCGAGTGGGGGCGTGACCGCGAACTCGACTGGCTCGACAACATGCGCGACTGGATGATCTCGAAGAAGCGGTACTGGGGGCTCGCGCTTCCGATCTTCGAGTGCGAGTGCGGCTGGTTCGACGTGATCGGCAGCAAAGACGAACTGAAGGAGCGCGCCGTCGCCGGGTGGGACGAGTTCGACGGGCGCTCGCCACACCGGCCGCACGTCGACGCGGTCCGTGTCAAGTGCGAGCAGTGCGGGAAGGAGGCGCCGCGGATCAAGGACGTGGGCAACCCGTGGCTCGACGCGGGAATCGTCGCCTATTCGACCGTGCGGTACAACAGCGACCGCGACTACTGGGCGAAGTGGATGCCCGCCGACCTCGTGACGGAGTGCTACCAGGACCAGTTCCGCAACTGGTTCTACGCGATGCTCGCGATGTCGACGATGATGGAGAACGTGCCGCCATTCAAGACGCTGCTCGGGCACGCGAAGGTGCAGGACGAGGGCGGGCAGGAGATGCACAAGTCGGCCGGGAACGCGATCTGGTTTGAGGACGCCGCCGAGAAGATGGGCGTCGACGTCATGCGATGGATCTTCTGCCGCCACAACCCCGTCAACAACCTCCGGTTCGGCTACAAGGTCGGCAAGGAGATCGAGAAGAAGGTCGTCAACACACTCTGGAATGTGTATGCGTTCCTCGCGAACTACGCGCGGCTCGACGGGTTCGATCCGACGGCCGAGCAGGTCCCGGCCGACGAGCGGCAGGACATCGACCGCTGGCTCCTGTCGAACCTGCAACTGCTCGTGGTGCGGGCGCGGGAGGGGTTCGAGGGCTACCTGCTCTACGGATTCGTCGAGCAGGCCGAGCGGTTCGTCGAGGGGCTCTCGAACTGGTACGTGCGCCGCAGCCGGCGGCGGTTCTGGCGCAGCAAGGACGAGAGCGACCGCGACAAGCTCGCGGCCTACCAGACGCTCTACACCGCGCTCGTCACGTTCTGCAAGGTGATCGCTCCCATCTGTCCGTTCGTGACCGAGCGGATCTACCAGAACCTCGTGCGCGGCGCCGACAGTGGCGCCGCCGAAAGCATCCACCTGTGCGAGTACCCAGAGCCGGACGAGTTGCTCATCGACGAGGCGCTCTCGAAGCAGATGAACGCGGCGACGGAGGTCGTGTCGGCGGCGCTCGGCGTGCGGCAGGCGAAGCAGCTTCGCGTGCGGCAGCCGCTGAGCGAGCTGATCATCGCGTCGGCCGACGCGGATTTCCGAGCGGGCGTCGAGCGCTTTCAGGCCCACATCCTCGAGGAGCTGAACGTCAAGGCGCTGTCGGTCCGGGAGGGACTCGACGACGTGCTCTCCGTCGAGGTCAAGCCGGATATGCGGCGGCTCGGGCCGCGTCTCGGGAAGAACGCGGGCAAGCTCACGGCCGCGCTGGCCGAGATGCCGCCGGCCGAGGTCGCCGCCGGCGTCGACCGCGCCGAGGGGCTGCTCGTGACCATCGACGGCGAGGATCATCGCCTCACGGCCGAGGACGTGGCCGTCGAGCGCGTCTGGCCCGAGGGCCTCGCGGGCACCGAGGAGACCGGGTTCGGCCTCGCGCTCAAGACGACGCTGACCGACGAGCTGATCGCGGAGGGGATGGCGCGCGACATCGTGCGGCACGTGCAGCAGCTTCGGAAGGACGCCGACCTCAAGATGGACGCCCGCATCCGCGTGCGGTTCGACACGGACGACGACGCGGTCGCCGCGGCCGTCGAGACGTGGGGGGATTACATCGCGACCGAGACGCTCGCGCTCGACATCACCCGCGGGCTGCTCGACGAGCCCGACCGCGTCGCGAAGGTCGGCGGCGCCGAGATCAAGCTCGCCATCACCGAGGCGTAGTCTTCCGCTCTGGTCCCAGTGTTGGCTGCTCGCCGTCGTGCTGGTCAACGGGCACGCCCTCATGTAAGATAACTCCCATGTCGGACGAGCACATCCCCCAGGACATCGAAGTGTCCGTGCCGGACCCGATCCCGGTCCCTCCGCCGCAGCAGCCGGAGGAGTTCCCCGTCGGCGGGCCGTGGCGCGAGCTGGGCGAGGTCGTCTGGCTTTCTTTCCCCATCATCATCACGATGGCGTCGTACACGGTGATGCAGTTCTGCGACGTCAGGATGCTGGGGCGGCACGACGTGAACGAGCTGGCGGCCGTGATGCCCGCCTCGAGTTGTTTCTACCTGCTCGCGACACTCCTGATGGGCACGCTCAGCATCGTGCGGACATTTGTCGCGCAGAGCCTGGGCCGGGGCCGGAAACGCGACGCGCCCGCGTACGTCTGGCAGGGGATATACCTGAGTCTGATCTGGGGGGCGGTCGCGCTGATCGCGTGGCCGTTTGCCGAGCGGTTCTTCGACGCGGCCGGACACGCGGCCGAGATTCGCCCGCTCGAGGTGTCGTATTTCCGCATCATGCTGCTTCGCGTGCCCGCCCTCGGGCTCTGGTTCGCGCTCGCGGGCTACTACCAGGCGACGAAGCGGCCGGTCGTGCCGATGATCGCGGCGCTTGTCGGAGCGGCGGCGAACATTCTCGGCAACTACGCGCTGATCTTCGGCGCCTGGGGCTTCCCCGAGATGGGCATCACGGGCGCGGCGATCGCGACCGTGCTTGCGAGTGCGCTCCAGGCGGCGTGGCTCTTGGTCCCGTTCCTCGGGCGGCGAGAGCGTGCGGAGTACGGCACGGGGAGCGCGTGGCGGTTCGACCGAGCCCGTTGCTGGCAGTTGACCCGGTTCGGATTCCCGGCCGGGGCCGGATGGGCGGTCACGCAGGCGAGCTTCACCCTGTTCTTCATGTGGATCATCGGCTCGCTCGGCAAGGAGGCGCTGGCCGCGAACAACGCCGCGTTCCAGGTCCTGCACCTCTCGTTCATGCCGGCCATCGGGCTCAACATCGGGGTGCAGGCCATCGTCGGGCACCACATCGGCATGGGCGACCGCGCGGGCGCGAAGCGGCGCGCCTACCGGGCGACGGGGCTCGCGATCGCATTCATGGTTACGATGGGCGCCCTGTTCGTGATCTTCCGCGAGACGCTGATCGATCAGTTCCTGCCTGACGATCTGGCGAAAGATGCGGTCGCCCGCGTGGTCGAGATGGGCGGCACGATGCTCATCATCGGCGCCGTCTTCCAGGCGTTCGACGCCGTCGCGATCGTGTCGCACGGCGCGCTGAAGGGGGCCGGCGACACGCGGTTCCCGATGTTCGTCAACATCATCTGCTCGTGGGGCGTCTTCGTCCCGCTCGCCTGGTACCTGACGCAGGTCCGCGGGATGGGAGTGGTCGGGGCGTGGCTGCCGCTGCCGATCCAGGTTGTCCTGAGTGGCGGCATCAACTTCTGGCGATTTGCGAGCGGCGCCTGGCGCAAGATCGACATTTTCGAAGGGGAGCGCCCCAAGGAATGAGCGGCGCTCGGAACCCACGACGCCGCTAA
>CAYLQD010000093.1:0-13699 GCA_964385685.1 uncultured Planctomycetota bacterium
TGTGGCCTGGACACTCACTGATACCAGTGTCGGTACGCTAAACTATTGGATTAGCGGTTATTTCGGCGTGCGGAGGCCGCCGCAACGGTCAGGCGCCGCGCTCCGTGGAGACTCTGTTGCGTCCGGCCTGCTTCGACTCATACAGCGCGCGGTCCGCCGCCTCGAGCAGCTCGGCGTCCGAGCTCTTGCCGTTGGCACAGGCCACGCCAATACTGACCGACGGCCGACCTCGCTCCCCGTCCCCGCCGCCTTCCGTCGCGAACGAGAACTCGACCTGGGCGACCCCCGCGTGAATCCTGTCCGCGACGACCCGCGCCCCTGCGATGTCCGTTTCCGGACAGATCACGGCGAATTCATCGCCGCCGTACCGCGCCACGGTGTCGCACCGCCGGCTCTCGCGGTCGAGCACCTCGGCGATCCGGCAGAGCACCTCGTCGCCCGCGGCATGGCCGTGTGTGTCGTTGACCTCTTTGAGGTGATCAACGTCGACGAGGATAACGGCGAACGTCGAGTCGTATCGCTTGAACCGCAGCCACTCGCTCGTGAGCAGCGAGTCGAAGACGCGGCGGGTCCGGACGCTCGTCAGGCTGTCCTGATGTGCGAGACGGTCGGTCTCGATGTGGGCCAGCGCGTTCGCGATGTTGGCGCCGAGGATGTCGTTGATCAGGAGCACCTTGTATTCGAGCACTTGCCGCGACACTTTGCCGGGATTCTCGATGCCGCACAGACACAGGAGCGCGGGCATCGTGTCGGTGTTCATCATCTGCTCGGGCGTCGACGGCGGCTCGAAGTTCTCGTCGCGCGTGAGCCACAGGGGCATCACAACGCACCCCTGGCTGTCGGCGATCTCGGCCACAGACCCGAGGCACCAGCCGCGCTCCGTCGCGACGGCGGGTCGCCGGGTGGCCATGGCCTCGCGGAGCACCCGGTTCACGTCGATGCCCGGCGGCACGGGCGCGGCGCAGTTGACGCGCCGTTCCCGCCAGAGGGTCAGCTGGTTGTCGCGGTCGGGCACGAAGAGAAAGCAGGACTTCGCGCCGAACAGCTCCGGGGCCTTGTTGCAGATGAGGTCCAGCACCTCTTCGAGGTCGAGGGTTCGCAGATCTCGCGAGAAGTAGGCCACACGCTCGGCGACGTGCTTGAGCTGCTCGAGGTGCTCGTTTGCGAGCTGGAGCGCGGTTGTCTGCCGCCGAATCTGCGCGGCCTGGATGCCCTCGACCCGCCGGAGGTGAAACCGCTCCAGCTCGGAGGTGACGACCTCCGCGAAATCCAACTCGTTCTCGATCGGCTTGGACACGTAGCGGTCGAGCAACCGGTGGTTGATGGCGTAGCGCGCGGACTCCATGCCGGCGTAGCCGGTCAGGAGCACGCACGACGTCCCGGGCCGTTTCTCGCGTACCTGTTCGATCAGCTCCAGGCCCGAACACTCGGGCATGACCTGATCGGCAATGAGGACGGCGAGTTCCGAGCCCTCGGCGTTCATTTCGGCGAGGGCCTCGTTGAACTGGGCCGCGCCGATGGCCAGCTCGACCTCGCACGGGATGTCGATGGGGCGCTCCCGGATCGTCCGGTCGACGAGCCGGCCGACAGACTCCAGGAAGCCCTGGTCGTCATCGACGCACCCGATCCAGTACCTGGTGTCTGCGTGCTCAGCCATTCGCAGCTTTCTCCACAGGCAACGACACGACGAACTCCTTGAAGCCGCCATCGGTCCGCAGGTTTACGGTCCCGCCGTTGCGCTTGATGGTCCCCATGACGACTGACAGGCCCAGCCCGGTCCCCTTCCCGGGAGCCTTGGTCGTGAAGAACGGATCGAATATCTTCGAGGCGACCTCGGGCGGAACCGGCCGGCCGTCGTCGGCGACCACGACGTCGATCGAGACGTCCGACCGCCGGGTCTGGACGCGCACGTTCCCGCGGGCGCCCTCGCCCTTCTCCTCGATCGCGTCGCAGGCGTTCGCCAGGAGATTGACCCAGACCTCCGTAATCCCGCCGGAGCACCGGAGTTCCGGCAGGCCCTCGGCCAGGTCCAGTTCGACGTTTGCGCGCTGCTTCAACCGGTTGTGGAGGATGATGAACGCGTCGTTGACTGTCTGGTTCACGTCGGTCGGATGCAGTTCGGCGCTGGTGTCGCCCCCGTGCGAGTAGAACTTCAGCGCGCGGACGATCTGCGAGATCTTCTCCGCGCTGGTGCGGCCGATCTTCGCACTGGCGTGAATCTCCACGAGCGCCGCGAACACGCTCACCACGTGGTACTCCTCGAGCAACCGGCACAGCTCGACCCCCTCGGACGGCGACGTGAGGTGGCACTTGGCCAGCAGCTCGGCCCGCTTCGCCGCCTCTCCGATCCCGGCGCGCTCGAGTTCGTCGCGGAGCGTGTTGCGCTCTTTTCGAGAAACGCGCTCCGGCATGAGCCGCCGCGCAACGGCCACGTCGAGGAAATGGCGGAACCGCTCGAAATCCTCCGGCGGCATCTGCCGCATCTGATGGAGGCCGTCGACGAGCAGGTCGAGCAACCCGGTCGTCTCGTCGGTCACGTTGTAGATCGCGCCGGTCGGCGTGTTGATCTCGTGGGCGACGCCCGCGACCAGCCGGCCCAGACTCGACATCTTCTCCATCTGGATCATCTCGTCCTGCGCCTGCTGCAGATCCTGCCGGGCCGCCGCCTCCGTCTGCCGCGCCGCGTCGAGTTCCGCGTTCTTCGTCTCGAGCGACACCGCGTAGTCCCGCAGCTCGGTCGTTGTGCGCTCGAACGCGCCGGCCAAGAGCTGCAGCTCGCGGCCACCGCGGACGTTCAGGTCGATATCCCGCTCGCCCTGCCGGATTCGTTCGGCCGCGGCCGTCAGCTTCCCGATCGGCTTGGTGATGGTCCGCGCGACCTCGCCGCCGATGAGGGTCAGGAAGACAACGAGAGCCGCCGTCCCGACGACGAGCAGGATCTTCAGCCGCTCCATCGCCCCGGCGGTCTGCGTCTGCGCCCGCTCGTTGATCCCCTGGATCGACAGGACGAGCGCGTCGATCGTCTTCTCGATCCCGCCGTCCTTTACGCGCGCCGCGACCTTCAGAGACGTGCCCGGCACGGTCGCCACGAACGCGTAACCCTTCGGCCCGCCGGCCGGGGCTTCTGCCGCCGGCGGGTCGCTCACGGTGCTGCCCTCGGGCAGCGTATCCCCGAACGTGCCGATCCGTTCGTCGTCGAGCAGCAGGTCAATGCTCGTGACGTACCCGACGGTTGTCTGACTCTCGGCGACCTCGCGGATCACCGCCTCCCTCCCGATCTGGGCCAGGTCCACGTCGGGGCGCTGTTCGAGGAACGCCGCGATGCGCTCGACGATCTCTTCCGCCTTGGCCCGCGCCGCCTGCCGGCTCAGATGCCACATCTCTTCGGTCGTCTTCTGCTCGGTCAACTGAAGCTGCGTGATGGCCTCTTGCCGCGCCTTGTCGACCCGGGCGCACATGAACCATCCCAAGGCCAACAGCGGCACGGTGGCAAAGGACAGGAGCCCCAGCATGAGCTTGGATCGGATCGGCATCGACATCGTGCGCGACCCCACAGCCGTTCCCTCCTCTCACGAAGCGCTCGGCGTGGGCCCCCCTCGGAGGCCCGGATGGCACGCTCAAGTATCGGAAATGCAAGGAGAGAGGTTAGCCCGCGGGGAAGAATGTGCGTCAGACGCGGTATTCCGGGCGCCCGGCCAGCCGCCGGAGGTCTTCGATGATGAGGTAGAGCGAGGGCACGAGGAGGAGGGTGATGGACGTGGCCATCAGCACGCCGTAACCCAGCGAGATCGCCATCGGGATGAGGAACCGCGCCTGCATGGATGTCTCGAAGATCATCGGGGCCAGGCCGAAGAACGTCGTGAGCGACGTGAGAATGATGGGGCGGAACCGCCGCACGCCGGCCGCGGCCACCGCGTCGAACGCGCCGAGCCCGCCGAGCCGCCGCTCGTTCGTCGCGCAGATCAAGATAAGCGAGTCGTTCACGACAATGCCCGACAGCGCCACGATCCCCATCATGCTGATAATGCTGACGTTGTAGCCCATCACCACGTGCCCCAGCACGGCCCCGACGATCCCGAACGGGATGGCCGTCATGATGACGAGCGGCTGGACATAGCTCCGCAGCGGGATCGCCAGCATCGCGTAGATGACGAGCATCGCCAGCAGGAGCCCCTTGCCCAGGCTGGCCATCGCCTCGCCCATGTCCCGCTGCTGGCCCTTCAAGCTGTACGTCAGCCCGGTGTGGCTGGCGATCAGGTCGGGCAGCACGGTCTTCCTGACGTCGCCGACGATCTTCTGCGCGTTGGCGACCGCGATGTCGACGTCGGCCGTGACCGTGATGACGCGGCGCCCGTCGGTCCGCCGGACCTCGGTGTAGGCGCGGTCGCGGCGGATCTCGCCCGCGTCGGCCAGCATGATCTCGCCGCCCGCCGAGGTCCGCAGGACGAGTTCTTCGACGTCGTATTCCGACCGGCGTTCGTCCTCGGGCAGCCGCACCATCACCTTGACCTCGTCGCGCCCGCGCTGCTGCCGCAGCGCCTCGGCGCCGTAGAACGCGTGCCGCACCTGGGCACCGAGCTCGAACGACGACAACTGGAGGCTCTCGGCCTCGCGCGTCCGCGTGAAGTTGCGCTGCGGCTTCCCGAGCGAGAACCCGGCGTCGATGTCCTTGACCCCGTTGAACTCCTCGAGGCGGCCCTTGAGCGCGGTCGCCGCGCGCTCGAGGGTCGGCACGTCGAGGTGGCTCAACTGAATGCTGATGGCCGCCTGGCTGCCCCCAGGGCCGAGTTCGGCGCGGAACTGCATCGTTTCGACGCCGGGAATGAGGCCGACGCGGTCCCGCCACTTCTTCGCAAAGTCGGGCGTCGAAAAGTCACCCAGCATCGCCTGCGTGAAATACACGCGGATCTCGGCCGTGTGGCCGCCCGTCGCCCCGCCCCGGCCGCCGCGCGGGCCGCCGCGCTCCAGCCCGCTGCCGATCTTGCCCTGGATCCCGCGAAGCAGCGACCCGACCTTCTCCTCCTCGATCACCTCGTACGCCGCCTCGACCACCCGGTCGGCCACCTCGCACGTCCGCTCGACCGGCGACCCGTACGGGAGCTGAATCGAGGCCGTCGCGAAGTCGGCCGGGACCTTCGGCATGTAGTTGGTGTCGATCCGCCCGCCGGCAATGGCGCCGATCGTCAGCACGAGAATGGCCACGCCCGACGCGACCGTCAGATAGCGCCAGCGGAGCACAAAACGGACCAGCGGGCCGTAGAGCGTCTTGATGGCCGATGCCAGGCCGCGGCTCAGCTTCGCCTGGAAGCGCCCGATGAAGGCGAACCGCCCGCGCTCGCGGTGGGCCTTCGCGTGGCCCAGGTGCGCGGGCAGGATGAAGAGCGACTCGACCAGCGAGATGAAAAACACCAGGATGATGACGGTCGGGATCACGCGGAAGACCTTGCCCATGAAACCCGGCACGAACAACATCGGCGCGAACGCGACCATGTTGGTCAGCACGGAAAACACGACCGGCACGAAGATCTGACGCGCCCCCTTGATGCTCGCCTCGATGAACGGAATCCCCTGCTGCCGCATCTCGTAGACGTTCTCGCCGACGACGATCGCGTCGTCGACGACCATCCCGAGCGCCATGATAAACGAGAACAGGCTGATCATGTTGATCGAGATGTCGGCGGCGGGCAGCAGCAGGAGGCCGCCGAGGAACGACACGGGGATGCCGAGCGTCACCCAGAACGCGAGCCGCAGCTCGAGGAAGACGCCGAGGATGACGAGCACGAGAATGAGACCGAGCAGCGCGTTCCGCAGCAGCAGCCGGATGCGGTCGCGATACAGCTCCGACATGTCGTCCTGGGTCGTCACGCGGACCCCGGGCGGCAGGCTGTCTTCGAATTCCTGCGCGAACTCCTTGACCGTGTTGGCGACGTCGATGGGCGTCTGGTCGCCGACGCGATACACCTGCACGACCGCCGCCGGCCGGCCGTTGTAGTAGCTCGACAGGTCGGTGTCGGCGAACCCGTCGACGACGGTCGCGATGTCGCCCACGCGGACCGACGTGCCCTCGGGCGAGGTCACGACGGGGATGTCGCGGAACTCGCTGGCCAGGTCGCGGCGCTCCGCGGTCCGGAGCAGGACTTCGCCCTTCGACGTCTTCACGCTGCCGCCCGGCAGCTCGAGCGCCGTCCGGCGGATCTTCTGAGCGATGTCGCCGAGCGTCAGCCCGTAAGTCCGCAGTGTCGCCTGCGGCACCTCGATGCTGATCTCGAGCGGCCGCACGCCCGAGAGCGTGGCGTAGGTGATGTTCTCTTTCTGCAGCAGCCGCCCGCGGGCCGTCTCGGCCAGGTTGCGGAGCATCCATTCCGTTTGCTCGTCGGTCTTGGCCGGGGCCGTCCGGCCGCTCGCCTTGGCATCGAGGCCGTCCTCGGCGTAGATCACGAGGTCGATCACCTTGGGGCGCCTCGTGAGCAAGCTGACGGTCCGGCGCTCGACCTCGTCGGGGAACGAGGTGATGCGCTCGACGGCGCTGTTGACGTCCTGCAGCGCCTTGTTGTTGTCGGCGCCGATGAGCAGCTCGACCGTGACCGAGCCCATCCCCTCGCTCGCGACGGACGTCACCTCCTTCACGCCGTCGATCCCGCGGACCTGCTCCTCGATCGCCAGGATGACGCCCTTCTCGACGTCGATGGGCGTCGCACCCGGATAGGGCGCGGTGATCTGGATCATGTCCAGCTCATACTCGGGGAAGAACTCCTGCTTGATGCCCATCATGGTCGCGAGCCCGCCGACCAGCAGCACCACCATCAGCAGGTTGGCCGCAACGGGGTTCCGCGCCATCCAGGCGATCCAGCCGCGCTGTGTGTCGCCGTCGCTCATCAGTCGCCGTCCTTCTCTTCCAGCTCTTCCAGGCGCAGGGCCATCCCCGGCACGGGCGTCGCGATCAGGCCGAGCACGACCCGCTCGCCCGCTCGGACGCCGGTGTCATCCTCGCCCCGCGGCTCGGCCAGCACGTGGTCCTTCTCATACCAGATGACCTTGAGCTTCCGCATCTCGAGCCGGTCCTCGTCGTCCATAATCCACACCATACCGCCCTCACGGAGAGCCGTCCGCGGCAGCCGGACGACGTTCTCGAGCACCCGGCCCTCGATCTCGACCCGGACGCGCGAGCCCGCAAGGAGCGGCGTCCGCCCCGGCTTCTCAAGCCCCAGCGGATCCTTCACCTCGAGGAGCAGCCGGGCCATCCGGCTCCGCGGATCCGTGTCGCTCAGCAGCCGGACGACGCGGGCCTGCCGCTCGGTCTCGCCCCCCTGGCGCGTGGTCAGGATGACGCGCGCGGTCGAGCCGCCCTCCCCGTCCGCGCCGGGCACGACGACGAACCGCAGGCGGTCGAGCGGGATCGAGACGCGCAGCCAGAACGCGTCGGTGCCGACGAGGGTCGCGAGGTTCATCGAGCGGTCGACGAGCTGGCCGAGCTCGGCCCGCTCCTCCGTCACGACGGCATTGAAGGGCGTGCGGATGGTCGTCCGCTCGAGGTTGAGCTTCGCGAACGCGAGCCGGCTCTGGGCGGAATCGAACCTCGCCTTCGCCGACGCAAGCTGCGGCTTCCGGAGCGCCAGTTCCTGAGTCGCCGCGGACTTCGCCAGGTCGCTCTCCAAGAGCGCCCACTCGCGGCGCGCGATCTCGCCACGCCCCTTCTCCAACTCGAGCTGCGACCGCGCCTGCGCCACGTCGGCCGCCGCCTGCTCGACCGCGAGCGCATAGTCGCGCGGATCGATCCGAGCGAGCACGGCGCCCTCCTTGCACAGCCCGCCCGGCACGAGCTGCGGACACGGCTCGATGATCCGGCCGGCCACCTCGGGACGGATCACGACCGTCCTCGACGGCGTGACCATCGCCATCGCAGGCACGTGCACCGGATACGTGCCCGTCGTCGCCGCCTCCACCTCGACGAGCGTCGCGAGGGTCTCCGTCTCCTTGCGCTCGGGCGGCGGCTTCGTCACGATCACGTACCCCGCGCCGCCGGCCGCAATCATCAGCACGGCGATCGGGAGGGGAACCATCATCCAGAAGCCCACGCGGCGGGGCAGGCGCCGGATTGCGACAACGACACCGATGCTGAACGCTGCGAAGACCGCGAGCGCCGCCACGGCGGCCAACGCCCCCACGCCGGGGTTGCGGAATACGAATCCCAAGAGGTCGGCCGCGGTGTCGTAGATGACCGCGATCATGCGGGCCACGAACTGGAGGACAGGGGTCATTGGTCGTCTCCTTCAGCGTCGCCGGCCGGGGTCAGGTCGCTCGGCCACGAACCGCCCAGCGCGCGATACAACTGGATCCGGAAGCTGATGAGCCGGCGTCGCGCGCTCACCTGCTCCCGCTGAAAATCCTGGAGCGCCTGGATCGCCGACAGGACCGAGAGGTAGTCGCTCAGGCCGTGGGTGTAGTGCAGCCGCGCCTGCTCGAGGGTCGCCGAGGCCAGCTTGATCCGCCGCTCGATCCACGCGAGCCCCTCGCGCTGCTTCCGCTCCTGGATGAGCGCGTCCTCGACCTCCTGCACCGCGACGAGGATCGTCCGCTCGTAGTTGGCGAGCGCCTCGTCGACGCGTGCCTTGGTCCGGCTGACCTCGGCGGCGCGGCGGCCGGCGTCGAAGACCGGCAGCAGCAAGCTCGAGCCGAAGCTCCACGTCGGCCGGCTTGTCAGCTTGCCGAAGTTGTCCGTGCTGTAGCCCGCCCCGCCCGTCAGGCGGACGGCGGGGAGCCGGTCGGCGACCGCCGCCGCGACGGCGTGGTCGGCGGCCACGAGCCGCGCGGCCGCGGCGCGGACGTCCGGCCGGCGGTGCAGCAAATCGACCGGAAGCCCCGCGGCCGGGGGCGGCGGCGGGTCCGGCAGCTTGCCCAGCTCGGGCGCGACCTTCTCGGTCGGCGGCCGCGCGAGCAGCACGGCGAGCTGATGCTCGAGCACGCCAAGCTGCGCCTCGACCTCCGGCACCTGCCCCTGCGTCCGCGCAAGCTGCGTCCGCTGCTGATAGACGTCGAGGGCCGTCGACTGCCCCTTCGTGAAGCGAAGCTCGACAAGTTCCAGAAGCTGCTGGCTCGACTTGATCTGCGCGTCGAGCAGCTTCCGCTGCTCGCGCTGCTCGACCAGCGAATACCACACGTCGCCGACGGCCCCGGCGACGGAGATCGCGGCGGTCTCGAGGTCGTCGCGCGATGCCTCGGCCTCGAGCCGCGCCGCCCGCTTGCCCGCTCGGACGCGGCCCCACAGGTCCAGCTCATACGACGCGGCCAGCCCGAGCGTCCACAGATTGCCGCGCGCGGTCGGGCCGAACGTCTCGGTGCGGGCACGCGACGCGCCCGCCTCGGCGTCCACCGTGGGATAAAGCGGAGCGCCCGCCTGACGGGCAAGTTCCATCGCCTGCCGCAGCCGGGCCCACGCCGCGCGCAGCTCGAGGTTGCCCGACAGCGCGGTCTCGACCAGCTTCTCGAGAGCCGGGTCGTCGAAATCCTTCCACCAGCGGTCCGACCCGGCGGCGTCGCCCGACGGCGAGAACGCCGCCGGCATCACGAGCGGCGGGTCCGACCGGTCGGGCACGGGATAGACCGAGCACCCGGCCGCGAGGAGCGGCAGCACGAGCAGGACTATGATCGTGCGCGACGCGCTCATCTCTTGCGCCTCCGTGCCAGCCCGCCCAGCGAGAACTCGGCGATGTGCGACGCCAGCTTGTCGACCCCCGCGACCGTGAACTCGACGTGCCGCAGCATCCGCGAGACCATATGGCCCCCGCGGGCATAGAACAGGCACTGCCCGACGATGCTGGCGATGCACAGCTCGACCGACTCGGCGTCGGCGCGGCGGCCGAGATGCTCGGTCACGATCTCGCGCAGGAGCCGGAAGCCCTTGCGGATCGCCTTTTCGATCACGTCCCGCATCGCGGCGCTCGGCTGGCTCAACTCGCGCGCCATCAGCCGCCGGTGCCATTCCGGCCGGTCGGGATCGAGCACGCGCAGCAGGAAGGCCCGAACGAACGCGCGGAGGCGCTCGGCCGGCGTCTTCGCGTCCTCCTGCCCGAGGTCGAACGGGTATTTGCTGATGACGTGCTGGAACGTGTGGGCGAGCACCTCGCGGTAGAGCGTGTCCTTACCGCCGAAGTGGTAGTTGACCGCGGCGATGTTGGCGCCAGCGCGGCCGCAGATGTCACGGACCGTCGTGCTGCGGAAGCCATCGGCGGCGAACATCCTCCCCGCCGTCTCGAGCAGCCGGGTGCGGGTCTTATCGCTTCCCGTCGCCTTCTTCCCCGTCCTCGCCATCACACTACCCTCTGCCATTCTAACAGTAGTTTAAAACATATGTTTGAATCCGTCAAGCCCTTTCCGTGCCGTTTTTCGTGCTTATCTGCTCATACCTGGGATTATTGCCCCGCGCGGCCCTGCCCTTTCGTCACACGCGGGCGGGTCGAGCTGACTGGCACGCCAATCAGCCAACCGCCCCTACAACGGCTGCGAGGTCGCGGGCCCTGCAAGAACGCGACGGAACCTCTATCGCCCCCACAGGGTTCGCGCACAGGATTCTGCAGGCCGGTTCTACGAGCCGGCAGTCGTACTCGCCGGGATATGTGTAAGGATGGGGAAACGGGGAAATGGGCAAACGGGAAAAGGACATTCCCTCAAAACCACAACTCCCACCCGCCGCTGGGGTGGCCGCTGTGGTGTCCCCAAATTGGGGACATCCGGCTCATTCCTTCTCCGCTTCGTCGTCCTCGCCGCTTGCTGCCCACTGCCTGCTGCCTACTGCCCGCTGCCGCAGGCCATTTGCGTAGAAGAAGTGGGGCGGTGGTCTTCCCGGCCGGGGCGGCTCATTCCTTCTTGGGTTTCAGGCTCAATGTGTAACCGGTCCGCTGACCGGCGGCTTCGGCCTTCGGGCCCTTCTTCCAGCGACGGGAATAGACGCTGAGGACGTCGCTCCGTTCGTCGTATTCGTACACCAGATCCTCACCGGGGCGGAATGGGTCTTCCTGCAGATCAAGCTCCTCTGCGCGCGGCATGCGCCCCTTCTCTGAACGAAATGCCAGCGCCTTGAGGATAAGCACAACGGCACGGCGTCGTACCTGACAATCCAAGAGGCGGTCATAGGCGAGCGGATACACGTGCTGCGGCCCGAGCTTCTTTCCGACTGTACCCAGAGGTTCAGGGGGTCGCGCATTCAGCCGCTTCGGATGAGACTCCAGGGCGTCCTCGTAGGAGTCATATAGCAGGAGAGTCGTCCGCTGATCATCGCGAAGCTGTGCGAGGAGAGCCTCCTTCGCCTTTCCGAAAGTAGCGGGGTCCTTGGGTTGTTGTGTCCCCTCGAGGGAGGGCAGCGAACTACTCAAAACAGCGGCGATGGTCTCTTCATCGGACCTGGCGATCCGTTGGAAGACGTCCAAGACCCACGCTCGGCGGACCTCCAGCGTGCGTTGCATCACTGCTGGGATGTCCATTTGGGCGCTGCTAAGGTCCGAAGCCATCGAACGTAGCTCTTCCGGGGACCACTGAGCGGCGAGACCGATCGAAAGGAAGGTAGCTCCCGAGAGGTCCTGCACGGCTGCGTTCGTGAGCTGCAGTAACATCATCGGCGCTTCATGCAGGGTTTGCTCGATCTCGAGGGCGTCCCGCGCGAACGCCAAAGCCTCAGTCTTCTTGCCTTGATATGAACTCAGGTTGCTGGCAGCCCTGAGACGCAAGGCCAACGCCCTGCACGCGGAAGCATAGGGCGGGACCTGCTGCCCTCGATAGACCAGTAGGAGATCCATCGGGACAAGGCCGGCTGGGAGTCCCCGGGCCCCTCGGATGAGTTCGAGAGCAGCTTGGTCTGCGTTCAGCTGCGCCGCAGCTTCTGCGAGTTCCTCCGCCGTCGGGGCTGGCAGGGGCCTCACAAGCAGCATCCCATCTTCTTGCATGACGAAGCTCACTGGGCTGGAGAGGCCCGAGCGTTCTGGTGAGAGCTTGGCGTGGGCGGGCAGAATCGTTCCGACGACGGTCGAGCCGCTGTTGCCGCGGGCCACGGCAGCGTTGTACTCACGAGCCAATTCTTCCAGCGTCTTGACCTGGTCACCCGGCTCGCACCCCGCGACAGCGACGAGCAACACACTCGCCACGACGATGGTTCTGGACGTCTTCATCAGTCTACTCCCGCTCCTGTCGCCGCACCCGCCCACATAACTATAACCCGCTCCCGGCCATTTGCGTAGAAAAAGCGGGGGTTGTTTTTCCCGCCCCGCGAGAAACGGCCAACAACAATTCACCACGGAGGGCACAGAGAACGCAGAGAGGAGCGTTTACCACCAAGACACCAAGGCACGAAGAGAAGCGGAAAGGGGACAAGGACATTCCGTCATTCCTTCGCGCCGTGCTTCTTGAGGAGCTTCGTGACCTCATTATCGATGTCGATACGCAAGGACCTGCTGACAGAAAAGGAAAGCGCCGTCTTGCCGTCGTTGTCCCTGGCGTTTACGTCAGCGCCCTTCGCCAGGAGCAGTTCCGCCACGTCCTTGTGGCCCATCTTTGCGGCGGTGTGCAGGGGTGTCTGGCCGTTCTTCGCCTTGGCGTTGACGGCCGCACCCTTAGCGACGAGCAGTGCGGCAACATCCACGTGGCCGTCCATTGCTGCAAGATGGAGTGCGGTCGCTCCATCGTCCTTCTTGATGTTCACGTCTGCCCCGTTCGCGACGAGCAGCGCGGCGATGTCCGCGTGGCCGCTGCTCCCCACAACATGGAGAGGAGTGCCGCCATCGACTGCCCTGACGTTGACGTCCGCCTCCCTCGCGACTAAGAATCGAACGGCGTCCGTCCACCCGTTCGCCGCCGCGACGTGAAGCGGGGTTGTCCCGTCCTTTGTGCCGATATTGACGTCCACACCTTTTGAGACGAACAGTTCTATCACCTCCATGCTTTTCGCCCCGTGCAACGGCACACCTCCCAAGGAGGTCCTTGCACGCACGTCCGCCCCCCTGGCCACAAGGAACTCAACTACCGCCCGTCGATCGTCCAGCGCCGCATTATGCAGCGGAGTGTAGCCTTCGTCGTCTTGTGGATCCAAGTCTGCGCCTCTTGCGACCAGAAGTTCGGCCATCGGTCTGCTCTTGCAGAAATGGAGCGGCGTGCACCCTTGGTTGTCCCTGATGTTCACACCGTCATCCGAGTCGAGAACCAGCTCGGCCGTGGTGACGTGATCCCGGATCACAGCAGCATGTATAGGGAGAAGACCGGGGCCGGATGCCGCGCGCGGGTCCGCGCCGTTCTTGAGCAGGAAGGCAGCAGCCTCCGTCTTCCCGGACAAGGCCGCAACGAAGAGTGGCGTGCTCCCGAGGTCGTTCTTCTTCTCAAGCGACTCGCCGTCCGCGACGAGTTTCTTGAGGGCATCGAGGTCGCCGTCAGCGACGGCATCGTGGACAGGGAAATGCTGCTCCTCGGGCGGGCGAGCCGTGGGATCCTCTTGCTCCGGGCAGCCCACGGCGGTGAGCAGAAGAAACATGGCCAAGCTCGACAGGATTCCTCTCGTCACCTGGCGCCTCCAAGTCTCGCCCGCCCACATAACTATAACCCGCTCCCGGCCATTTGCGTAGAAAAAGCGGGGGTTGTTTTTCCCGCGCCGCGAGAAGCGGCCAACAACAGTTTACCACAAAGACACCAAGTTTACCCGCCACGGGCGGGGCACGAAGAA
>CAYLQD010000094.1:0-5343 GCA_964385685.1 uncultured Planctomycetota bacterium
TCCAAGCTCCGGCCCTGCCGGAGCCGATGTGCCCCGACTTCGCCCAAGGCGCCGGTCCCGCCGGCGCGCCTCGCGAAGGCGGGGTGCCAGCGATCCCCCGCCATCCTTATTGACGAGCGAAGGGTGCTCGGCGGAGCCGAGGCGCCCAGAGTTCGTCCAAGCTCCGGCCCTGCCGGAGCCGATGTGCCCCGACTTCGTCCAAGGCGCCGGCGAAGCCGGCGCCCGTTAGCGCCGGGAATAAACAAACAGGCCCCGCCGGGCAACGCACCGGTGGGGCCTGTTTCTTTATCCGGCCTAATCCTGTGGCCGGCGAAGGGTGCTGATGATTCCCCGCCATGCCGCCTGACGAACGAAGGGTGCTCGGCGGAGCCGAGGCGCCCAGAGTTCGTCCAAGCTCCGGCCCTGCCGGAGCCGATGTGCCCCGACTTCGCCCAAGGCGCCGGCGAAGCCGGCGCCCGTTAGCGCCGGGATAAAATCCAGAGGCCCGTGGGCAAAACGCCCGCGGGCCTTTTCTTTTTCCACGCCCGCGCGTCGGCGGCTCAGGAAGCCGCGCATCACCGATGAACGTCGCGACCGCCGCCCTCGTGCGCGCCGGACCCCGGCTTGACCGGTCGGCGCGGCGTCTGTAGAATCGGTTGGGCCGCTCGCCGGGCCGAGGGGTCGGCCGCACTCCGTCGATCAGGCGGACATCTTGAGACAGGGGCACTGAGTGATTTCCGGGGTCGAGATCAGCAAGCGGCTTGTGCTCATCAACTCGGCCAGCACGGTGGTCAGAAGAGTCCTGACGATTGGCGTGCAGCTGTGGGTGGTGCAGTACCTGGTGCGAGGGATCACCGCCGAAGAATACAGTCTGATCCCCGTGCTGAGCGCCGTCATGGTTTTCGCCCCCCTCCTGACTGCGGTGCTGACGAGCGGGATCGCCCGCTATGTGACCGAGGCCTATGCGCGCGGAGACGAGGAGCGTGTCACTCAAATCGTCTCGACCATCTTCCCGCTTCTGCTGGTGACGTCGGGCATCCTGTTGGCGGGCGGCGGCCTCCTCGCATGGCACGTCGACAAGGTGCTGACCGTCGGCCCCGGGCGCGTCTGGGATGCGCGCATCATGCTCGGGCTCATGGTGTTCGTCGTGGCGTTTCGGCTTCCCCTGATGCCGTTCGGCGTCGGGCTCTACGTGCGACAGAAGTTCGTGATCCAGGACGGTCTCGACCTGGTGGCCCAGGTCTTCTCCGTCACCCTCCTGCTCGTCCTGCTCTTCACGGCCGGCAAACGCGCAATGTGGGTGGTCGTGGCGAACAGCGCAAGGATCATCGTGGACACGCTGATGCGCACGGTTCTGTCGCGCCGATCCATCCCCGCCTTGCGGGTCCGTTGGAACGCCTTCCGGTGGCATCTGGCGAAGGACTTGACCTCGTTCGGCGCTTGGCGGCTCGTCGGGCACATCGGCACGATGCTCCAGACGGCCGCGAATCCGCTCGTTCTCAACAAGCTGGGAACGGCCGTGGACGTGACGGCCTTCCATGTGGGATCGATGCCGAGCCGGCAGATCGATCCGATGATGATGGAAGTGACCACCCCGCTTCAGCCGGCGCTTGTGGCCATGCACGTCTCGGGCGACAGGGAACGTTTGCGCTACACGTACATGCGCATCGGCCGCATGGCGATGTGGGCCACGTTGCTCGTTGCCGCTCCGCTCGCCGTGTTCCACCGGGAACTCTTCCAACTCTACCTGCGCGAGAAGTACCCGTTGTACGCTTCCGCGGGCATTGTGATGGTCTTGTTTCTGGCCGGGTATCCGATTCTGCACGCGACGAACGGCCTCCTCAGGATCGCGGTGGCAACCGTCCGGCTGCGGCGGATGATGCTGATCACACTGGCCGGGCAGCTCGCCGGCGTCGGCCTTGCCCTCTACTTCGTCGCGGCGTGCGGGCTGGGGGCGATCGGATGCGCCGTCGCGGCGTTCACCGCGAACGCATTGACCTGCTTCCTCGGCTACTGGCCGCTCGGCTTGCGCCTGCTTGACCTGCCGTTCGGCCGGTTCGCCAGAGAGACGTTGTTGCCCGGCATTGTCCCCGGCCTCGCCGGCGTGTACACGTGCCTGTGCCTGCGCAGTCTGGTCCGGCCGACGAGTTGGGTCGCGCTGGGCGGTTGCGCTGCTGCCGGATGTGCGGCCTATCTGTTGGTGTTGTTCGGCCTCTGTCTTCGACCCTCAGACCGGAACGACCTCCGGAGGGTGCTGGCTCGTGTCTTGCGGCGAGGAGGAGAGACCGAGGCGTGACCGGGAAGAAGAGCATCGCGGGCGTCTATCCGGGTGGGCTCTGCATGGGGTGCGGCGTGTGCGCCGCGGCCTGCCCCGCCGGTGCGATCCATGTGGCGATCGACCGGCGCCGCGGCCTGTGGCGCCCGATCGTCGACGAGACGGCCTGCACGTCGTGCGGACAGTGCCTGCGGGTCTGCGGCGGGGTCGAGGTCGACTTCCCGAAGCTGGCCCGGCAGTTCCTCGGCGACAGCGCGGGGCACGGGCTGGTCGGTGTTCACCGGGCGTGCTACTTCGCCCACGCGATCGATGACGGCGTCCGATACCAGTCCACGTCCGGCGGACTCGTGACCGCGCTCCTCCTGTATGCTCTCGATCAGGACCTTGTCGATGCCGCGCTCGTCGTCCGGATGTCGGATCACAATCCGCTCGAGCCCGAGGCGGTCCTTGCCGCGACCGCCGAAGAAGTCGTCGAGGCGTGCGGCTCGAAGTACTGCCCCACAACCCTCGCAAGGCCGCTGCGGGAGATCGCGGAGCGCGACGGCCGGTTCGCCGTCGTCGGGCTGCCCTGCCACATGCACAGCATCCGGAAGTGGGAAGCCGTATGGCCGGCGGTGCGGCGGAACGTCCGCTTCCACTTCGGGATCCTCTGCGCGGCCAACGCGACCTTCCTGGGGACCGAGTACTTTCTCAGACGGCACGGCATCGACCCGCGGGACGTGGACGAGATGAGATATCGCGACAAGGGCTGGCCCGGCTCGATCACCGTGCGGGCGCGCGGGGGCGCGGAAAAGGTCTTCAGCCGGCGGTTTTCGAAGGAAACCGGGTTCCGGGATGAGCAGATCTTCCGATCCGCCTTCCAATTGGACTTCAGGATGCCGCGCTGCCTGATGTGTCCGGACTTGTATGCCGAACTGGCCGACATCTCGTTCGGGGATGCGTGGCATCCCGACTACCTGGGCAAGGACACGGTCGGGAAATCACTCGTGATCGCGCGGACGGCCGAGGCCGACGACCTGCTGCATCGCGCAGCCGAGGCCGGCGCGGTCGATCTGACGCCGACCGACGCGGAGGCAGCGCTGGCATCACAGAACGTTGCCGGCAAAGCGAGCGTGGCCTCGCGACTCAGAGCCCGGCGGCGGCTCCGACGAACGGTGCCGGACTACCCCGGCCGGTCGTTCCCGAAGCCGCCCCGCGGGTGGGCGTTGCAGAAGCACTTCGTGACGAGCTACTTCACGCATCATCGCTGGACATGGTGCGCCTTGCCGGTCCTCTTTGCCGCCGGCAAGGCATCGGGCTGGATTCGCCGGTTGCCCAGGCGCGCCGCCTCCAAACTGTTCCGGGCGTTGTTCAGACGGCATCCGGCGGACCAGGCGCACAGATGTTGACAGGGAAGGGACCCGTTCCATGAGTGAGCATATCCTGCTGGTCGGCGCGCCGCTGTCCCTGAACCTCGGCGGGCCGTCGATGTTCCTCAGCGTGCGGAAGATCCTGTCCGAGGTCTTTCCGGGCGCGACGTTCTCGCTGATGAGCAAACCGCAGGATTGGGACGCCGAGCGGCGTCTTGCTGAGCGCTACGGCGTTGAGCTGCTCCCCGTGTCGGCTGTCGGGCCGAAGGGCGTCGTCTGGGGTGCGCTGAGACGGTTCACTCGGCTGCTGCCGCGCCGCCAGGATCTCCGGGCGACCGTTTTGGCGGTCGAGCGGGCCGATATGGTCGTCGACATCTGGGGGATCTGGTTTGCCGACACGCTGGGATCGAACGCGTTCTACGATCGGCTGATCGGCGATGGGCTCCACATGGTTCTCGGGAAGGTGATGGGCAAGCCCGTGGTGAAATACACGGCTGATCTGGGGCCGTTCACCGAGTTCTGGAATCGGTTCTTCGCCCGGCTCTACCTCAAGCGTTTCTTCGGCCTGGTCTTCGCCCGCGACCAGGTCAGCTACGATTCCGCGAAGGCCTTGGGCGTGCGGACGCCGATGCGGTGCGTCCCGGATACGGCCTTCCTGCTGGACCCGGCGGAGGGGGACCAGAGCCGTCGGCTCGCGGCCGTCCGTCGCGAGCGCCCGGTCGTCGGCATCTCGGTCAGTCATCAGGCGTATAACCGCGCCCCGTCGCGCGAGGACTACCTGGATGCCATGGCGACCCTTGCGCTCCACGCCATCGAAGCAGGGATGCATGTTGTCCTGCTGCCGAACGAGCTGCATTTCAAGAGGGCGGCCGAGGACGACGAAGGCATTTCGCGAATGATAGAGGAGCGGGTTCGAGGCGGCCATTGCGAGACGGTGGTCACGCGCGAGATGCCGGGAGAGGAGATCAAGGGGGTCATCGCACAGTTCGACGCGATCGTTGCGGCTCGCTATCACAGCATCATTGCGGCGTTGTCGCTGGGCGTGCCGGTCCTCGCCATCGGCTGGCACCACAAGTACGAGGGTGTGCTTGGCCGGTTCGGCCTGACGGAATGGCTCTGCACGGTGACCGAGCTGGGCACGGATGAGCTGATCGGCAAGTTCGACCGGCTGTGGGCCGAGCGGGAGACGATTCGGAAGGAGATCGAGGCCCGGCTCACGGGGATCAGAGAGGAGATCATGCAGGCGGCCGCAGAGGTACGTTCACTCCTGCACGCTCGCGGCAAGTGAGAGCGGGATCATGCCTCCCTACCCCGTGGCCCGCGCGTCGAGGAAAGCCGCCGTGATCCGTTCTGCTGTGTGGCCGTCCCAGAGGTCCGGGACGGACCCCGCCTTGTTGCACCCGTCCAGACTCGCCCGGGCAGCGGCGACTAGGTCTTCCCTCTTGTTGGCGACCAGCCGGTTGGTTCCCTCGGTCACCGTGATGGGGCGCTCGGTGTTTGGGCGGACGGTGAGGCACGGCACGCCGAGAAACGTCGTCTCTTCCTGGATCCCGCCGGAATCGGTTATCACGAGGCGAGCATTGTCCTGAAGCGCCAGGAACTCCAGGTAGCTGACGGGCTCGATCAGCCGCACGCTAGGGGCGGGCGCGACGCCCACCTCGGCCATTCGCTTCCGAGTCCGGGGATGCACAGGCAATACGACGGCGATATCCTCGGCGATGTCGCCAAGGGCGGCCATGA
>CAYLQD010000094.1:5443-13633 GCA_964385685.1 uncultured Planctomycetota bacterium
AGGAGATCGGCGATCTGGTCCGTGAGAATCCGGTTGATCTCCTCGGGCATGGTCCGATCGAACGACCGGAGGCCGGCCTCGATATGGGCGACCCGGACGCCCAACTTCGTGGCGACAAGGGCGCAGGCGAGCGTGGAGTTCACGTCTCCCGGCACGACGACCCAATCGGGGGCGCAGTCGGCGAGGACCTGCTCGAAGCGAATCATCACGTCGGCCGTCTGTCGCGCGTGCGATGCAGAGCCGACCTCCAGGTTCACATCGGGAGAGGGCAGGCCAAGTTCGTCGAAGAAGATCTGGGACATGTTCTTGTCGTAGTGCTGGCCTGTGTGGACGAGGGTCTGCTCGAACTCGGCCGGGGCCTTCGCCATCTCGGCCATCACGGGGGCGACCTTCATGAAGTTCGGCCGGGCTCCGACGACGTGCACAATCCGCATCATCAGCTTTGCTCCGCGGGATCCGTTGGATGTTGTTCCTCGAGCGTCCGGAACATCCGGACGTATTCCTGGGCGACGTGGCTCGGTGCAAAACTGTCCGCAAGCGCCGAACCGCCGTCATACGTTGCGTCTGTGGACGAGATGCCGAACAGTCGTTTGATGGCGTCGGCGATCTGCTCGCGGTCGTGGGAGACGGCGACGCCGGAGTGTTCGTACTGCTCGAGGTAGTCGCGCGTCGCGCTGACCTCGGGGGTCACGGCGAGGATCGGCCGGCGCGAGCGCGCGTAGTCGGCGAGCTTGCTCGGGACGAAGGGGCTCTCGGGCATGTCTGCCTCGACCAGGAGGAATGCACCGGCCTTGTTCTCCAAGTCCTCGGGCAAGGTGGGTTGGTCCGTCCAGGGAACGAAGCGGACGTGGTCGCTCCAGCCGCGCTGCCTGATGAGATCCTTGAAGTCATCCGACACGAACCCCACGCAGATCAGGCCGCCGAACTGATCGGGATGTGAAGCCGCAACACGCGTGATCGCTTCGAACATCGGTTGGCTGAACCGCCAGTGATTCAGGCCGCCGAAGTGAACGAGCCACTTGCCCTCGAGCGGGGGGCGCTCGCGTGACTGCCCGTCGGGCTTGCGGGGCGGCAGCAGGGTGCGGCCGATATGCGGGATGATATGCGCTTTCTCCGTCAGCGGCACGCGCGTCTCTTTCTCAAGGAGTGCGAGCCCATACTTCGAGAACATGTGGACCGCGCACGCCCGGGCCAGCACCCGGCGCGCGTGGCGCAGGTCCACGCGGCTGGCGCGAGCCACGACCACGGTCGGATTGGACGGGCGGTACGGAGGCGGCAGTATCCGCGAGGGCCATGGATCGCTGAAGGAGCATATCCACGGGAGCGAGAACTGCTTGAGAACGCCGAGCGCCGCTAGGTGCGAGTCGATTGGGGTGGATGACGAAAAAAGAATGCCCGGACGGAAAGCGTGTGCGACGTCTGCAGCTTTCCTCGCGGCCTCGTGGACCCACCGGGGCGACGATGAGCCGAAGAGGGCCGCTTTGACTCTTCGCGCGAACAGCGACTTGGGCGCGGGATCGAAAGGAACATACGCAACCGTGACCGATGCCGGGGGGCGAAACGTCGGCTCTGAGCCCGTGGGGATTCCGGCCACGACCGAAACGTCATGTCCGGCTTCTGCGAGGGCCCTGAGGAGTTTGTCCATCTGGAGGCCCCTGGCCTTTCCGTGCGGATGAGGCGGAAGGAAGTACTTGGTGATAACAAGCAATCGCAAGAGGGAAAGCTCTCCTTATGCCGGTGCCTCGTGCCGCTGCTCACACATCTACGCCTGGGCCGTGGGCGGAGCCCCGGCCGGCGTTGGCGAAGAGGGCCGCGTCTTCGGTCAGGACAGCGCTCATCCTGGAGGCCAGGTATGCCCGAGACGCCAGGGTGTTCCAGTCCACCGGGGCCTTCATGATCGTGGCCCGGAGCCATCTCCTGATTCGCCACGGTACCAGGGCCTTCAGCGAACGGGGCTCCTTGTCCTCTGTCGTCCGCGCGACCGAGGCCGCCTCCATCCCGGCGAGGAGAAGGTCGATCAGTCTGTCTGAAAGGAGTTCGCGCGCGTCGGGGCCGTTCAACTCACGGGACATTTCGTCAACGATCTCCCGGGTCTTGCGCACGCCATATGCGTGGCCGATGGCATTGTATCTCGCGAACTCGATCGGTGGGCTGATCGAGCGCACGAGGTCGATGAACAGGTTCTTGTTGTCACGGAAGCGGTCGGGCAACTTCCGGACTTGCTCTACGACCCTCCTCGACACCAGAGGATTGAGGGGCGTGATGATGTCGGGGCCGAGCCGCCGGGCGAGCCGGTCGACGGCTGCGGCGTCGTACGGGTTCGCGGCACCGGGCTTCGGGCAGATGAGGACGACTTTCGCCAACGGAACGTCCTCCCGTGTCGGGGCCGGGGCGGGTCACGCGACCGTGACCAGAATCGTATATGACAGCCAACAGGCGAAGGTCAGGAGCGCGACGGTTCGCAGATCCCGAGCGGTGATCACGCCGCCGGTCTCGGATGGCAACAGGTCGCTCTGCGCCGAGGCGTCCCGCCGGGCGGTAGCCCCGCCGGATAGGGCCTGCGCGGCGAGGGCGCGCTGCTCTTGCCGGTTGATGACCCGTAACGCGGACACGAGCGCTACGGGCACGAGCACGTAGATTCGGTACGAGAGCGACTCCAAGCCGGACCCGAGGACGATCCCGGCCATGATCCCGGCCAGGCCCAGACCGGCCAATCTGGTCGTCGGATGCTCTCCTTCCATCGCGAGACGGTACGCGTCGCGGCAAGCGAAGAAGAGGAGGCCGACCAAGACAAACAGGCCGGGGGCGCCGAGTTCGTAGAGGTTGTTCATGTAGCTGCTGTGGGCGGCCCTTGACCGCCACATCCCGTGCGTGATCGTCCCGTAGCCGCGGCCGATGGCGACGTTGAAAGGGCTGGCTCGAAACGATCGCAGGGCGTAGCCCCAGATCGTGATGCGGCTCATCGCCGACTCGTCGTGTCTCCACTTGGTGATCGTGCCCATGCGCGCGCTCACGCTCAGGACGACAATCACGCCAACAATCCCGATCACGAGCATCACCTTGCGAGTGTGAGGCGACCGCACGGCAAGAAACGCAACGGCGTACACGGCGAACATGGCGGCGAGCATGCCGCCGCGGGAACCGGAACGGACCAATTCCGGGATGACGATCACCGCCAGGCCAATTCCCATGACCTTCAGGAAGGGCCCTCCCCGGAGCAGGAAGGCGAGAGCCAGCGGCAACATCATGGCGATGCCGTGCGCGAAGTCGTTTCGGTTGTCGAACGTACCCCGGCTGGCGTACATGGGCACTCCGCCCCCGACGAGGCGAAGCTCTCCCATCGTCGCCACGACGGAGAGCATGATGGCGATAACGAGAAGGGCGACGATCATCTTCCGGCGCGTGTTCACAGTGTGCGACACAAGAATATAGCAGGCGAACACCTTGCCGAAGATCCACGCCGTATCGAAGGCCCGGCCCGGGCTCCGTAGGTGCGACATCACGCAGACGAGCCAGTAGAGGAGCATGAAGAGGTCTTCGGGTGTCTGCAGAATCTTCCGGCCGCGCAGAGTCAACAACCACGTGGGCAGGAGCACCATCATGGCGGCGCGAACGACCGGCCAGCCGTAGATGAGGGGGACCCATTCCTGCGGCCGGAGATATTGGAGCAGGAGGAAGAGAAGGGCGCCGATGTACAGCATGCGAGGGCTCTCGGCCTGGGGTCAGTGGGCGCGCCGGGTCGGGCCGCCCGATGTCGCGGCCCCCGGCTCATGGTCCTCGCTGAGAATCATCGGCCGTTATACCCGCCCGCCCGGAAGTACTCCGTGAGCGAACTCACATCTTTGTTGAGCAGGAATCCCATCACCGACGCGTTCGCGTTGTTCAGGAGATGAACCGCCTGCTGGACCTTTTTCCGGGGCGTGTGCGACGCTTCGACGATCAGGACCACGCCGTCTGCGAACGGCGACATGTTGATCGTGTCGACGACGGGCAGCACCGGCGGCGTGTCGACGATGACGCAGTCGTAGTGCTCCTTCACCTCGGCGAAGAGCTGGCGGGCACGTTCGCTGCCGAGTATCTCGCCGGGGTTGCGCGGCAGCTCGCCGCACAGGATGGCCGACAAGCCCGGCACGGGCGTGCTCACGACCACGGTGTCCGCGGGCGCGTCGGACATCAAGAGGTCGCCGAACCCCCGGTGGCTCTTCATGCCCAGAAGCAGGTGGACTTGGGGGTGGCGCATGTCCGCGTCGATGATGAGCGTCCGGCGCTTGCTGTCCTGCGCGACGGCCGCGGCGAAGTTCAGGCTGGCCGTCGTCTTGCCCTCGTTGCCCGTCGAACTCGTGAACATCAGGATCCGGTTGTGACCGTCCGGCAGCATGTTCTGGATCATGATCCGGATCTGCTTGAAGTTCTCGGTCAGGCCCGAGCGCGGGCTGTGGAACGCGACGATGTGCGCATCGACGGCGCCGGCCGGGCCGGCGGGCACGATGGGCGAGGGCTCGACGGCTCGCGCCTCACCCGGCGGCTCGGCGGCGGGCCCGTCTTCGCTTCGCGGTCGGCCGGAGCGGGCCTTTTCCATCGCCTCTTCAATTCGACTCGACATAGCTTCTACCTTTGAACAATGATCACGACCGCGGCGATGGCGACGAGGAGGGCGGCTGCGATCCCGGCGCCCCACAGGAGCCAGCGGCGGCGCGCCGTCGGCCTGGCCTCGGGGCTCGGGGGCGCCGGCACGGGTTCAGGCACGAAACGATCCTCGGGCTCCGGCTGCGGCGCAGCGTGTCGCCCGTCGTCCGCCTGCATTTCGTCGATGGCCCGCTCGGCCATCTCACCCGTGAAGACGCGTTTCTCCTCCACGTATCCCGCGAGCATGATGTTGTTGCACGCCACGTTAATCAACCGGGGGATGCCCCGGGAGAACTTCAGAATGACGTCGCACGCCTCGGGCGTGAATTGGGTCGAGTCGTCGGAGCCGGCAACTCCCAGGCGGTGCTTGATGTACGCTTCCGTCTCGGGCCGTGTTAGAGGGCCGAGGTGGGAGCGAACGGCGATCCGCTGGCGCAGCTGCACGAGTTCGGGCCGGTCCAGCTTGTCGCGAAGCTCCGGCTGGCCCACGAGGATGATCTGGACGAGTTTCTTCTTGTCCGTCTCATAGTTCGACAGCATGCGAAGCTCTTCGAGCGTGCTGATATCGAGGTTCTGGGCCTCGTCGAATATGAGGACCGGCGGGTGGGTCAGCGCCTCCTGGGACTTGAGGAACTCGTGGAACTTGTTGAGCAGGCGCTCCTTGGAGTAGTCGAGCCGGAAGGGCACGACGTTGAGCTGATCGAGGATCGTGCGGAGGATCTGGCGGAACGTGCCGCGTGGATTGACGATGTAGGCGGCTCGGATCTCTCCGGCGACGCTTCGGAGCAGGGAGCGAAGGAGGGTCGTCTTGCCGGACCCGATCTCGCCGCTGAGTTGGACGAACCCCTCTTTGTTCTCGATGCCGAAGCGGAGGTATGCGAGGGACTTCTTGTGGCTGTTGCTGAGGTACAGAAAGTCGGGGTCCGGCGTCAAGCTGAAGGGCTTTTCGGAGAGGCCGTAAAAGCTCTCATACATAGCGGACGTCCCTGCGGCCACTCGCCGCGTCTGGCGCGCCTACGCCAGGTTCTTGCAGAGCAGCTTGATCTCGTTCCACACCCAGCCGCCCGCTCCCGTGAGCCACATGGCCAGGCCGATGGCGATCAGGCCCACGGCGACCAGGGAGACGATCAGCAGGATCTTGAGGCGGCGCTCGCGCCGGCCGCGAGTCGTTTCAATATACGGTATCACGCCGAGCGACGGGAGCCGCAGGATGTCGCGCGCGGTCTCCACGTCGGTGAAGCTCTGGTCGAGGAATTCGGCGCCGGCGATCCCGCCGACCGCGGCCGCGACGGACACGAACAGCCCCATCATGGCCAGCTTGATAATGTGCCTGTTGTCGCTCGAGTGCGGCTCGCGCGCCGGGTTGAGCACGCTGAAGGAGACGAGTCCTTCAAGCGTGGTGTTGAACTTCTCGTCCGCGTTCCTGAAGTCCCTCAGTGTATCGACGTAGACGGCACTGGCGGTCGCGCGGTCACGCTGAAGCCCCGCGAATTCTTTCTGGAGGTTCGGCAGCGCGCGGAATTCCTCCCCGAGGCGGGTCAGACGGAGCTGCGAGCTGCGGCGTGTCGCCAGGAGCCCCTCGAGCCGCGCCTCGTCCATGAACTTCTGCTGCTCCATCTGCTCGCGCAGCAAATTGGGCTTGAGGACGACGTCCTCGGAAACCTGTTCGCGGGCACCGGCAAGCTCCTGCGTAGTCGCCTCGATCTCCTCACGGAGCGCCTTGACCGACGGGTGAAGCTCGGTGAACGTCCTCAGGCTGACGGCGAGCTGCATCTTCAGATTCGCGAGCCGGCGCACGAGCATCTCGACCTGGGCGTTCTGCTGCTGCTTCACCTCGTCGACGATATACTTGGCCATGCCGTCGAGCTGCTCGGCGAAGTGATCGACTCGGCGGCGGGTGGCGGCGATCTGGCGGTCCAACTGGTCGAGCACGCTCCTCGCCTGGTCGACTTCCTGCTGCTTGCCGCCCGCTGCTGAGCCGACGGTGGGGTGGTCGTGAGTGAAGGCCACGAGCCGGGTCTCAATCTGTTCCAGTCTGTTCTTGGCTCCGCTGTAGGCCTTCAGCCCGATCTCGCGGGCCCGGCGCGCGGCGACCTGCTCCCGCTTCAGGGCGTTCTCGACGAAGTGGTTGACGAGGCTGCTGAGCACGGTCACGGCTTCCCCCGGTGTGTTGCCGAGATAGCTGACCTGCATCAGCACCTTGCTGAACTCTTGGATTCTCGTATTCTTGCGAACGCGATCGTAGAGTTGATTCTTGCGGGAGGCGAGAAGCCCGGGGTCGTCTCGCGCTTCCCGTTCGATCTCGGCCAGGAGGTCCGTATTGGCGAGGGCCGCCATCACGGCCTCATACTCGAGCATGCGGACCTGCAGGATGTCGCCGCTGGCGGTGGCCTTGTCGCCGCCGCCTTCCAAGATCACGCGAACCTCGTCCTTGCTGGCCTTGATGACGCAGACGGACTGGAATTTCTCGGGCGCGGCCTTGCATATCACGGCAAAGACCAGCGCGAGCAGGAGAAAGGGAACGAGCCCCCACCACATGCGGCGGCGGAGGACCAAAAGGTATTTCCGGAGGTCGAGTTTGTCCTCGCCAGCGCTTGTTATTGGTCCCGTGCCCATAGGGTTGTGCCTCCTTCGTTACGGCGCGTTCTCGATCGTGGCCATGGCGCCGAAGAGACTCCGGAACGGGAACAGAACGGAGTCGATCACGTATCCGATCCGCGCCAGGTACGTGGGGGGTACGTACACCACGTCGTTTGCCTTAAGCTGAATGTTCGACTCCCACCGCCCCTCTTTGACGATGTCGGCCAGGTTGATCTTGAAGATCTGGCGGGTCGTCGCGGTCGCGCGCACCAGGCGGATGCGGTCCCACGCGGCGCGCGTCGTGACGCCCCGGGCCCGTCCGAACGCGCTCAGCACGGTGACGTCGCCGTCGAACGAGTGCTGCCCCGTGCCCGGCGTTTCGCCGAACATGAAATACTTCTTGCTGTTGAACCCCGTGACGCGGACCATCACGTCGACGTCCCGGATATAGACTTGGAGCGCCTTCGTGAGGACTTCCGCGGCCTGCATGGGCGTCATCCCCTCGAGATAGATATCGCCGAGGAGCGAGACGGTGATGTAGCCGTCGGGGCGGATCGAATGGCCGCCGGACAGCTCCGGGCCGTTTCGCACGTGCACCTGGATGGCGTCTGTCGCCCCGATCCGGTAGCGCCCGTTGATCTTCTCGAGGCGTCTCTCGACGTTCGCGGACGCGAGGACGGCGGCGTTGATGTCGGTGTATTGCGGGCCCTTACAGCCGACGGAGCCCAGCAGGATGACGGTCAGCGTCGCGCTGAGGAACAGCACGCCCGGAAGGAATCTCGCGTTCATAATGCCCGCTCCGCACAAACGGCAGAGAATTTCCTGTGGGCCCTGCGGTCTTCGAAACGCGCGCGCAGACCAAGCCCTCGTTTCACAGACGGCGATTCTACCACAGCCCTCAAGGCGTGTCAACGCGACCTTAGACCTCCTCCGGAACCGCGCAGGTACATAGTCCCCCCCTGGGCAAGGCAGCGGTGGGCAGCA
>CAYLQD010000095.1:0-13621 GCA_964385685.1 uncultured Planctomycetota bacterium
CGCGGAAGACTTCCAGGCCGACCTTCTTCCCGGGCGCCGTCGTCCCGCAGAGCTGAACGAGGTCCTCCTTGTGCCGGATCGGCTCGCCGTCGAACGCGAGCAAGAGATCGCCGGGCTTGACGCCCGCCTTCTCGGCCGGCTGCTCGGGGAGGACGTCGGCGAACTCGAGCGCCGCCCGCGGCGCGCCCGGCGGGATGGCCGTGGGGTTCTGGAATCGCACGCCGAGCCAGCCCGAGCCGGTGTCCCACGCGACCCGGCCGTCAGCCAGGTTGTATGCCTTGAGAGACTTGCCGTCGGTGAAGAGCAGATGCCGGCCGGTGTCTTGGCCGGCCTCGACCGCCGCGGCATCGGCCGCCGATTCCTTGTTGCAGCGCATCGCCGGGAGCGCCGTCCGCCAGACGATTCGCGGCTCCCGGCCGGGCTCCGCGACCGGCGGGCGCACGCGGCGTTTCTCCCGCGCCGCCAGCAGTTCCGCGCGCAACGTCTTGACTGCATCGGCGTGCCGGCCCACGGCGAGGCGCTCGACGGCCAGAAGCTCGCCCGCGGCCGCGGCGAAGCGTCCGCCCGTGATTGCCCGGCGCGCCTCGTCCAGGCAAAAGGCCGCCGCGACGCCGCTGTTGGGCCACGTGCGGGCGATGCGCCGAAGCCCGTCTCGCCGGTCATCACCGGCCGCCTTCAGGGCTTCCTCTGCTGCGTCTGCGGCCGCCTCGTATGGGGCGTAGACGTTTTCCGTGTGTGACCGGTTGAGGCGCGTGATGCGGAGCGCGGCAAGCATGTCGGCCCGAGCAGCCGCGCCCTTCTGGCCCGGGAGGAAGCCGCCGGGAGGACGGACGATGGTGTCGGGGAACCGGGCGAGCACATCGTGAAGGGCGGCGAGAGCGGCCCTGATATCGCCGGCCTTTTCCAGGGCCCGCGCCCGGCGCAGGAGGAGGAGCGCGGCACGCGGGCGCGACTCCTGTTCGAGCGCCAGGGCGCGTCCGAGGACGCGCGACGCGTCGGCCCAGCGGCGGCCGGCCTCGAATTGTGTGGCCAGACGGCGGTATGTGCGGGCGAGCAGGTCTTCGACGGCGTCGGCCGGCAGTTGGCGCGCGGCAAGCAGCTCGCGGGCGCGTTCGAGCGCGGTGGCCGCGCGGGGCCAGTCGCCGCGGCCCGCGTGCAACACGCCGAGGTCGACGTGGTGGCGGGGCTCCTTGGGTTCGCGGGTCGCTCGCTCGCCGACCTTTCGTTCCCACGTTGCGGAGCCGAAGAGGGTGAGCGAGTCGTCCCGCGCGACGACAAGGCGGTCGTCCAGGAGCATCAGGTTGCCGGAGCGGACGTTGTGGCGGCGCCAGTTGCGCCAGCGGATCGGCTCGTCGAGCCGGCCGGTGGCGCCGATCTCGACCATCGCGATGCCTCCCTCGATCGGGACCATCACGTGGTCGCGGGCGACAACGCCGCGGCCGACGGGGAAGGAGTCGAAGAGGACCGATCGCCAGAGGAGGGCGCCGGTCCGCGCGTCGAGGCAGAGGACCGCTGTGCCCGCGAGGTAGACGCGCTTGTCGTCCGCCGCGAGCAGATGGAGAGCGACCGCGTCGCCGTGCGTCCGCTCGCGACGCCACTTGACCCTTCCCGTCGTCGCATCGAGGGCGAGCACGTGCTTCGAGTCGGCGGGCAGGGCGAACACCGTGTCGCCGGAAACGATGGGCTGGTTCGGCGGGGCCGTCATCGTGGCCCTCTGCCCGCCGATGGTCGTGAGCGAACACAGCATCGGCGTCTCACGCGGGTATTGCGTGAGCCAGAGAACCGATCCGTCGGCGAGGTCGACGGCGGCGATGGAGCCGAGGTCGCCGCAATAGGTGGCCACGCCGTTGCGGACGGCCGGCCGCGAGCCGTCGGCATGCTCCTGCTCGAGGCGGTCGGGATCGACCCAATCGGCGACGGCGACGGGGGTCCGCCAGAGCTGCCGCCCGCTTTGCGTGTCGAGGCCGAGGAGGAAGGAGCGGCTTTCGTTTTGCGTGAGCCGCGCACCAACACAGACGACTCCTTCCGCCGTGACCGGGCTGCTGGCGAGGCGGAGCGACCGGTCGATGCGTCCGTCGGGCGGGCCCGCGTCGCGGTCGAGCGTGTTGACCGACCAGATCGTCGCGGTCTGCCGCCGCCCGTGTGCCGCGCCGAGCGCGTCGATCCGGCCCGTGCGGACGATGCGCGGGCGCCGCAACTGACCGGTCTCGGAACGCGCGGTCGGGAACGACAGAATCACGCGAGTCGCCAGAGGGTTTTCGTCGAATGCGGGCGCGACGACGCCCGAGCCCCAGCTCGGAGCGCGTGCGGGCCGGGCCTGGGGGCGGGCCCGAACACTGCCGAGCGAGACGGCGGCGAAGACCTGGCCGGTGGCGAGATCGACCGCCTTCATTTCGGACCGGCCCTGGCAGTAGAGCACGCCGTCGCGGAGAGCGGGCGCGGGCGAAGCAAGACGCACGCGGACGGGCCCGCGGGCGACGCGGCGCGTGTCGGCGGCACGCGGCGCGTCGAAGGGCACCTGCCAGAGGATCGTGGCGGGGCGGGGCGCCGGGCCGGCGTTCTTGGGCGGCGCGGGCTCCGGAACTCCGGCGGCGAGCGTCTGAACGAACGTCGCGAGCTTGACGTCTCTGCCGCCGGCCCGAACGACCGCTTTCGGGTGGTGCCTGGCGACCACGTCCCGCAGGCGGCGGAGTTCCCGGGCGCGGCCCGCCCGCGCGAGAGCGGCGGCAAGTTTCGCGAGAGCCGCGGCCTCGTCCTGGAGCGGCCCGCGCGTCATCGCAATACGCATGGAGAGGACGCGGGCGGCGGTCGCGGGCCGGCCGCGTTCGAGTTCGAGACCGGCGAGCAGGTCGAGGGCGCCGAGGGCCGACACGGTCGCTCCGTAACGCCGGACAAGCAGGTGGAGCGAGGTGCGCTCACGCCGCGCCTTCGCGGCCGTCAGGAGCGTGCGGGCCGGCTCCTCGTATGCGGAGCGGTACGCCGCCAGCAGGCGGGGAGGCCCGGTGAGCAGGCGGAGTGTGCAGTAGCGCCAGACGGGAAGGTGCGAGCCGCCTCCGACCGGGAGGAGGAGGTCGCGACCGGGGGAGTCGAGCACGCGCTGGAACCTCGCGGCGGCCCGTGGCATCTGCCCGGCGGCGGCCAGCCGCTCGGCCTTAATGACGGCTCGAAGCGTCTCGCGGACGTCCTGCTCGAGCGGGTGGCTGGTGTCGTCGGGCGCCGCGGGCGGCGCAGCGCGAATGGCGCCGACCTGCGGCAGGCGGTATTCGATCGCGGATCGGGCGGCCTCGATGGGGGCGGGTTCCGCGGCGCGCACGAGCCCGCGGGCCGGCGCCAGCAGCGCAAGGGCGGCGGTCAGGAGGGCAAGGCGCCTGCGTCCGGTCGACATGCGGGTCATCCCCTCGCGGAGGTTCGGCATCGCTGCATTATAGCAGGAACGCGGACGCGTTGGCGAGGGCAGGTTGGTGCAGTGTGGAGCGGGCCGGGTCAGGCGGCGGCGGGCCGCCGGCCGAACCATCTGGCGAGGGTCCGGGCGAACCCCGCGACAGGCCCGCTGCCCATGTACGCGGCGAAGGCGAACAGCACGACGACCTCCGTGTACTCACCGGCCACGAGCACGACGAACATGACGAACACGAGGAGCACGAGGTAGGTGAACGGTTTCTTGCCACGGAAGAGGGCGTTGAGGAGGTGGACGTAGCGGATTTGTGAGATCATCAGGCCGGCCAGGATGACGGCGGCGAACGGCATGATTCTGGCCGCCCAGGGCGCCGTCAACGGGAAATTCGCGCCGACGATGGCCAGGCCCGCGATGACGCCGGCGGCCGCCGGAGTCGGCAGGCCGCTGAAGTACATGTGCGAGTCTTCGTCGGGCTCCGTCTCGACGTTGAACCTCGCCAGGCGCAGGGCGGCGCAGATGACGTAGAGCACGGCGCAGACCCACGCGTAGCGGGAGCGGCGGAAGATGCCCGAGCTGAGCGCCTCGACGAAGACGAGGTAGGCCGGCGCGACGCCGAAGCTGACGATGTCGCAGAGCGAGTCGAGCTGGGCGCCGAACTCGCTCGTGAGGTTGGCCATCCGCGCGATCTTGCCGTCGAGCGCATCGAAGACCATTGCCCCGAAGATGAGCGCGGCCGCAATGGCAAACGGATCGGTCCCGCGGAGCAGAGCGGCCATTCGGATTATCTTGGGATGCTGGACATCTTGGGCGGCCGTGACGACGACCGCCAGAAGCCCGAGCGTGGTGAACCAGATGGCGGCGAACCCGCAGATGAGGTTGCCGAGTGTGACGAGACTGGGGAGCAGGCCGATCGGGCCGAGGCCCTTGCCCGCGTCCGGGCCGACCGTGTTCTCTGCGCCGTCTGCTTCTCCGCTCATTCGTCCTCCGACTCGGGCTCCTCGAGCGGCTCGAGCGTGCCGATGACGGTGCGGCCCGCTCGAACGTGGTCCTTGAGCTTGACCTTCAGCTTGAAGTTGGCGGATGTCGGGATGAAGACCTCGGCGCGCGACCCGAACTTGATCATCCCGAACGCCTGGCCGCGTGTGACCTCGGCGCCCTCCTTGAGGTCGCAGACGATGCGACGCGCGATCTGCCCCGCGATCTGCTTCACCCCGATTCGCGTGTCTGTCTCGGCGGCGTTGGCGATGCCGATGAAATTGGACTCGTTCCGCTTCGAGCACTCCTTCGCCTTGAGCGCACTGAAAAAGGCGCCGCGCTTGTGCTTGAGTCGCTCGACCGTGCCGGAGCAGGGGATGCGGTTGACGTGGCAGTCGAACACGGACAGGAAGATGCCGATGCGGATCGCCCGTTCGCCGAGGTAGTCGGGCTCGTCGACCTCGCCGATGTCGAAGATGATGCCGTCGGCGGGTGCAACGAGACGGTGCTCGCCGCGCGGGGCGACGCGCCTCGGATCGCGGAAGAAGGACAGGACCCAAACGAAGAGGCAGATGAACGGAATGGAGATGAGCGAAGCCACGTTCCAGCGCGTGTAGGCGAACGCAAGGACCATGACGCCGATCATCACGACGGCGCTGATCGCGCCGTACAGAACGACCTCGGGCTTTCCGTATTTCGTGAAGCGCACGCGCACGTACCCCAAAAGTGCCCCGGTTCGGGGCGATTATATCGCGGTCGACCAGGGGAATCAAGCCACGCCCCGGCTCAGTAGCGGTAGTGCTCGGGCTTGTAGGGGCCGTCGACGGGCACGCCGATATAGTCGGCCTGCTTCTGGCTCATCACGGTCAGCTTGACGCCGAGATGGTCGAGATGCAGACGGGCGACTCTTTCGTCGAGAATCTTCGGGAGAACGTAAACTTCCCTCTCGTATGCCCCGGCATCGCGTTTTGTCCACAGCTCGATCTGGGCGAGCGTCTGATTGCAGAAGCTGTTGCTCATCACGAAACTGGGGTGCCCCGTCGCACAGCCAAGGTTGACAAGGCGTCCCCGAGCAAGCACGGTGAGCCGCTTGCCGCCGGGCCACTCGATCTGGTCGACCTGCGGCTTGATGGCGTGCACGGTCAGGTTGGGGTCGTCGTAGAGTTCGCTGATCTGCATCTCGGAATCGAAGTGGCCGATGTTGCACACGATCGCTTCGTGCTTCATCCGGTCCATGTGCTGGCGCGTGATGACGTGGAGGTTGCCGGTCGCCGTCACGAAGAGGTCGCCCCATTCGCAGGCGTCGTCCATCAGGACGACCTGGTAGCCCTCCATCGCGGCCTGAAGTGCGTTGATGGGATCGATTTCGGTGACGTAGACGGTCGCCCCGAGACCCTTCATCGCCTGCACGCAGCCCTTGCCGACGTCGCCGTAGCCGAGGACGACGCACTTCTTGCCGGCGATCATCACGTCCGTTGCGCGCTTGATGCCGTCGACGAGCGACTCGCGGCAGCCGTAGAGGTTGTCGAACTTGCTCTTCGTGACGGAATCGTTGACGTTGAAGGCGGGGAACAGCAGCCGCCCTTCGCGGGCCAATTCGTAGAGCCGATGAACGCCCGTTGTTGTCTCCTCGCTCACGCCGGCGATGGCTTCCGCCATTGTCCGCCACTGGTGGGGATCCTTATCGAGCGTTGCGTTCAGCAGCTCGTCAACGACGGTGATTTCGGCGTTGTCCGTGCAGACGGCGGGCTTCCGGCCGGTCTTCTCGAACTCGATCTCGCGTTCGCTTCCCCTGTGGACGAGCAGTGTGGCATCGCCGCCGTCATCGACGATGAGAGTCGGGCCGCCTTCATGGGCCAGTGCGAGCTTGGTGAACTGCCAGTACTCCTCGAGCGATTCGCCCTTGTACGCGAAGACGGGGATGCCGCTCGCAGCTATGGCCGCGGCCGCATGGTCCTGAGTCGAGAAGATATTGCAGCTGGCCCACCGCACGCTCGCACCGAGTTCGACCAGCGTTTCGATCAGCACGGCCGTCTGGATTGTCATGTGGAGCGATCCGGTCACGCGGGCGCCCGCAAGCGGCTTGTCCGGGCCGTGCTCTTTCCGCAGGGACATCAGGCCCGGCATTTCGTTCTCGGCCATCCGGATCTCTTCCCGGCCCCAATCGGCCAGGCCAATGTCCTTGACCTTGTACTGCTCGGTGGCGGTCTTCGTCACTTCTTTGTTCCTCTTTGAGGGCTCTGTGATGCTACAGCCCCGCGGCCTGCCTGAGCTCATCGACCTTGTCGGTGCGCTCCCAGGTGAAGTTGTCTTCCTCGCGGCCGAAGTGGCCGTGCCGCTGGCGGCGCCCCTTTGGCCGGCATACTTCCGGCAGGTTGCGTGCCGCACATCAGAACTTCGGCTTCAGTCCAGCCTGCTTGCACAACTCGTTGGCCGTTATCCGGTCGATGACACGATGCCTCTTGATTCGGCATCGTCCTCTCGTCATTCGTGTAGATGGCGTGCTTGCCTCCTTGCCGGAGAAGACGAAAGCCGTTCTGCTCGAAGTATCTCACCAACTCGCGGCGCTTGACCGTCATCTCATATCTCGACAGGCATCTGTTCCAGCAGCGCACTGCCGACAGGGATTTCCTTGTCCTGCTGTCGATAGGCCGCGATCATCTCGCGCAGGGCGTCCTGAAGCATCTCCCTGCACTTTTCGAGCGTCGCTCCTTCCGTTATGACCTCCGGCCACTCGACCAGCTGGCCCATGTAACCGGAGTCTATCCTTGTGTACTTGGCGGTGTAGTTGCTCAGCATGGGTTCGACCTCCTCACAGCCCTGAGGCCTGCCTGAGTTCATCGACCTTGTCGGTGCGCTCCCAGGTGAAGTTGTCTTCCTCGCGGCCGAAGTGCCCGTGCCGCGCGGTCTCCATGAAGATCGGACGGCGGAGGTTCAGGTACTCGATCATCGTCTTGGGCGTGAGCGGGAAGACGTCGCGAACGGCTTGTGCGAGCTTCTTGCCGTTCTTCTTTCCGGTGCCGAAGGTCTCGACGAGCACCGAGATCGGCTCGGCAACGCCGATGGCGTAGGAGAGCTGGACCTCGCAGTGCGTGGCGAGTTCGGCTGCGACGATGTTCTTCGCGATGTGCCGCGCCATGTACGCGGCGGTGCGGTCGACCTTGGACGGGTCCTTTCCGGAGAAGGCGCCGCCGCCGTGCCCGCCGCGTCCGCCGTAGGTGTCGACGATGATCTTGCGGCCGGTGAGACCGCAGTCGCCCTGGGGGCCGCCGACAACGAACCGCCCGGTCGGGTTCACGTGGTAGATCGTCTTGTCATCGACGAGTCCTGCGGGCACGGCCTCGGGGATGACCTGCTCGACGATGGCCTTCTTGATCGCGTCGTGCTCCACGTCCGGGCTGTGCTGGGTCGACACGACGATTGTGTGGACGCGCTTCGGTTTGCGGTCTTCGTATTCGATGGTGACCTGCGACTTGCCGTCGGGCCGGAGCCACTTGAGGATGCCGTCCTGGCGGCACGTCGCGAGCGCCTCGCAGATGCGGTGCGCGAGTTGGATGGGCATCGGCATGAGCTCGGGCGTTTCGGTGCAGGCGAATCCGAACATCATCCCCTGGTCGCCGGCGCCCTGCTCGGCGTGGAGCCCTTCGCCCTCCGTCACGCCCTGCGCGATATCGGGCGACTGCTTGTCGATCGACGTGATGACGGCGCACGTTTCCCAGTCGAATCCCATTGCGGCGTCGGTATAGCCGATCTGGCGGATGGTGTCCCGGACCACCGTGGGCATGTCGACGTAGCAGGCGGTCGTGATTTCGCCCGCGATGACGGCAAGGCCGGTGGTCACGAGCGTTTCACACGCCACGCGGCCATAGGGGTCCTGCATCATGATGCTGTCGAGAATCGCGTCCGAAATCTGGTCGGCGACCTTGTCGGGATGGCCCATCGTGACGGATTCAGACGTGAAGAGATACGCGGACATGGAGGCGTCTCCTTTCCTACCCCAGGTTGAGGAACGGCCGGATCGCCTGGAACGTGCGTTCGGTCGCTCCTTTGCTCTCCTCGACCAGTCGTTTCGCTTTCTTGCCAAGCTCGGCGCGGCGGCTGGCATCGGCGAGGAGCGAGTCGAGTGTATCGTGCAGGCCGGCGGCATCCGCCACCTGCGCCGCGGCGTCGCCGGCCAGAAGCAGGTCGACGGTGTCGCGGAAGTTCCACGTGTGCGGGCCGAACACGACCGGCTTGCCGAGCGCTGCGGGCTCGATCATGTTCTGGCCGCCGTGCTCGATCAGGCTGCCGCCGACGAAGACGACGGTCGCGACGGCGTACAGCCGCGCGAGTTCGCCCGTCGTGTCGACCAGGACCACGTGCGGCTCGTCTTCGAAGCCGTCCGGCGCTCGGCCTGCGTCGATGGCCGTCTTGCGGACGGACATCAGGCCCGCCTCGCTGATGAGGCGCTCGACCGCGCCGGCGCGCTTCCGGTGCCGCGGCGCCAAAATCAAGCGCGTCCGCTGCCCCGCTGCCTGCCGCTTCACATAATCAATGAGCAACTCATCCTCGCCGGGATGCGTGCAGCCGCCGACCAGGACCGCGTCGTCGGATCGCAGACGGAGCTTACTGCGATAGTCGTCGGCGACGTCCGCCGCGACCTCGGTCGCAACGGTATCATACTTCATCGTGCCACAGATCGAGATCCGCTCGGGATCGACACCGAGCCGTTCGAACCGGGCGGCGTATGCCTCATTCTGCACCGCCACGTGCCGAAGCGACCGAAACAGGGGCCGCGTCAGGAAACCGAGGCGGCCGTAGCGCCGGGCCGAGCGTTCGGTGATCCGCCCGTTCACCACCGTGACCGGGAGGTCGTGCCTTCTGGCGACGGCGAGGAAGTTCGGCCACAACTCGAGTTCGACGAGTATGATGGCCGTCGGCCGGACCCGGCCCAATACTCTACGCGCGACCAGCGAGAAATCAAGCGGGAAGTAGAACACCGTGTGGCCGGGCAGGTGCTTCAGGGCCGTTTCGCGTCCCGTGCTGGTGACGGTCGAGATGACCACGTCGACGTCGGGAGCCGCCTCTTTGATCCGGGCGACGAGCCCGCGCGCCAGCATGACCTCGCCGACGGATACGCAGTGCACCCAGACGCGCCGGCCGGCCGGCAGCCGCGGCACCCAGCCGAACCGCTGGCCCCAGCCCGCGCGGAAGCGGGCGCTCGTGAGCGTCTTGTAGCCCACGAATGGGAGCCCGAGAATCAGCAGAAGGAGGTACGCGAGATCGAGCAGAAGCGGGCCCAAGAATTGCCCCCGGTCAGTCCGAGTGTTCGGCGGCCAGCCGCGCCCTGAGATACGCGGCGAAGTCCGCCCCCAACTCCCCGTCGGCCAGCGCGAAGTCGACGAACGTGCGGTAGTAGCTCTCGAAGTTGCCGATGTCGTGGCGGCGCTCGTCGCCGATGAGCTTCACGCCCAGCACCTTGCGGCCCTGCTGCATCAGCAGGCGGATCGCGTCGGTCAACTGGATTTCGCCGTTCTTGCCCGGCGGGGTCTGGTCGATGGCGTCGAAGATCTCCGGCGGCAGCACGTATCGCGCGCACACCGCGAGGTTGCTGGGAGCGGTGCCGGGCGCGGGCTTCTCCACGAGGTCTTCGACCTCAAACACGTCGTCGTCGCCGGCGGGCGCCGCGATGCCGTAGCGGCCCGTCGCCTCGGCGGGGACCTCGTGAAACGCGATCGCGCAGCCGCCGTCGGTCCGTTCGTAAGCGTCCATCAGCCGTTTGATCAGAGCGGCTCCGTCGGTGATGATCGAGTCGCCCAGCGCGACGACGAACGGCTCGCGCCCGGTGAACTTGCGGGCGCAGGCGACCGCGTCGCCCAGCCCGCGCTGAACGCTCTGCCGCGCGTAGAAGAACGACACGCCCGTATCCTCGAACTTGAGCTCGTCGAGCAGCCGCGTGCGGCCGGTCGCTTCGAGACGGGCTCGGAGTTCGGGATCCCGGTCGAAGTGGTCTTCGATCGCGCGTTTCCGCCGGCCGGTGACAAACAGGATGCTCTCGACGCCGCCGTCTTCAAGCTCCTCGACGACGTACTGAACGAGCGGCTTGCGGCCGACGGGCAGCATCTCCTTCGGCTGCGCCTTGGTCGACGGCAGCAGCCGCGTACCCGCGCCGGCCGCGGGAATCACCGCATTCGCGATCTTCATACACAACTCCCGAGTCGCTCTCGTACGATGATAGCCGAGCCGCGAACGCTCGTCAACGCTTCTTGCCGCGGCCCCGCGCGCCGCGTTTCTTCGGCTTCAGATACGCCTCCAACTCTTCCGGCGTCGAGATGAGCGTGTCGTACCAGCAGCCGAAGCGTTCGCAGTCCGGCGGGTTGTGCTCGCGGCACTTCTCCGGGCGGTGGTCGTAGACGGTGCACAGGTTGTCGTCGTCCAGGTACCGGCATCGGGCCTCAATGACGATGTACCACCGCCGGTTGCGGATCGCGATGTGCACGCGGTCGTAGTGCAGCTCCCACTTCATATCGTCGATGTCGTCGCGTGTCCGCGGTCGCTCCGTCGGGATGGTCAGGTCCAGGCAGCACAGGGCGGGGCAGTCGACACACACGCGCTGTCTTTGCCGCGTCGTCTTCGGGGTTCTGGGCCTTGGGCCCGGCTCCGGCTGCTTGATGTTGGTGTGTCTCACGTGTGCCATCGGCTGCTTCCTGCCTCCTTCATCGGGTCTTGCTGGGGCTCACGAGCGGAACGGCGGTCTCCGGGGCTCGGACGGCCGAGGCCGTCAGTAGTCCAGGCCGAGCGCCCGGATCGCGTTTCGCGCCATCACGTCGGTCGCGTTCTCGTTGCTGAGGCCAAGGTGCGTCATCATCGTCTCGTAGTCGCCCCGGACATCGCCCAGATGCTTGTAGTGGACGCCCGAGCCGAACAGGATCTTCTTCCACGGCCCTAGCGGCGGCGGGCCCTCCGCATACGTCGCGTCCGGCCGGCCCCACCACAAGAGCCGAGCGAGCGCCTCCGGCGGCAGCCGCTTCAGCACGTCGCCGGACAGATCGAGGTAGACGTTCGCGTTCCGGCGGGCCACCTCGCACGCCTCCTCGCACCACGGGCTCCCGAGCCGCGTCCCGATCAGCGTCAGCTCCGGAAACGCCCGGGCGATCGTGTCGAGACACACCGGCCGCATCCGCCCGCAGCACACATCGTGCACGTGGTCGCGGCCCGAGTTCGGCAGCAGCCCCAGCTCGAACAGGCACGGCATACCCATCTGCCCCGCCTGAGCGTACGCCAGATAGTAGCTCTTGTCGTCGTAGTTCCGCTGCGGCAAAGCGAAGTGCAGGCCCTGGAACCCCTGCGACCGGAACTGGTCGACGAGGGCCGGATAGTCGTGGCCCAGCCGGAAGTAGGCGAACGGGATGAACAGATTCGGATAGCGTTCGGCCGCGGCCAACACCGCGTCGTTCGCCGCGTAGTCATACTGCTTCGGGCCGCCCGTCAGCACCATCTTCACGACGTCGGCCTCGTGCGCCGCCTTCGCCAGGTTGTGCTCATAGCCCGAATGCGTCAGCAGGTGAGCGTGCACATCGACAATCATCGCGGCCCCAGTCGCAGTAACTTGCCCGCACCCTTATACCCCCCGTCCGGGCCTCAATCAAGGGGTTTCGGCGGTCGCTGCCGTTCCTGGTGCCTTTGTGCCTCAGTGGTTACAGAAGCCGTTGCCGCTTGGCTCTGCTCACTGATCACTGGTCACTGCTTCTTTGTGTCTTTGTGCCTTGGTGGTAAGGAAGCCGTTGTCGTTTACTCCTCATTCGGTTCAGGTCGCCAGCCGTATGGTGTTGCGAACGTCCTCCTTTCCGCGATTGGTTCGAGGAAGCGTGAATGCACGAGGTCGCGACGGGGTCGCTCGCCCGGTCGATCCGCACGGGGACATGTGCCGGAAGCTCCTTCCGCTACAGCGGAAGGAGAGCGGCCCGTGTCCCCGGAACCGAATGAGCGGACGTGGCCGGAAAAATCGGCCCGCCCGAACAAACCCAGCTCATCCGGCGGCGGACTCCCGAACGTCCTTCCACACACTCCTTCCAGGCGTCATCCTCTTCGACCCGCCCCGCACGCTTTGAATCTCATCCCATGTTTCGTTCGTAATCGTAATCGTAATCTTAATCCTAATCGTACTCACCCCGCCTTCTTTCCCGGCGCGAACGGGATGAAGGGCACCCGTCCGCGTACGATGTAGCTCAGCCGCTGCGGCCCCCGCGGCGGCACCGGCATCGGCAGCGCCGCCCGCGACCGACGGGTTGTCGCCCGAGCCGAGGGCGAGCCGCCGGCCGGACGGGGACATGTGCCGGAAGCCCCTTCCGCCTCCGGCGGAAGCGGATCGGGACGTGTCCCCTGACCGGACCCCGCACCCTCATGATGCGCGGGCGGTTCACGAACCGCCCCACCATCACGACCCGCGTCATCCGTTTGTCCCTGGGTGGCCCGGACTTCGTCCGGGTGGCCGCAGGCCACAAGAGGTGCCGGACCCGCCCCGCCGTCTGCGGGCGGTTCACGAACCGCCCCTACATTGGCATCCGTGTCTTCGCCTTGTTCTTGGGTGGCCCGGACTCCGTCTTGCGCCGGACGGGGACATGTGCCGGAAGCCGCTTCCGCCCCCGGCGGAAGGGGATCGGGACGTGTCCCCTGACCGCCCGGATGCTCGACACCCGGCGCGTCCGGCCACGCGCGCAAAATCGCCGAGTCGCTCAGCCCCACCGCCCGCGCCGTTACGACCAACTCCTCGGGCGACAGCGCCGTCAACTCGACCTCCTCCGACTCCGCGTCCGGCTCCGCCTTCCGAGCCGCCGCCAGCTCGCGCCGGACCGTCATCAACTGCCGGATCGCATACACCTCCATCCAGACCAGCTTGCGGTAGTTCGGCGTGTCCAACTCCGTCCGGTCCTGCGCCGCGCGCACCTTCAGCACCGCCGCCTCGAGCGCCTCGACCAGGTCGGCCGTCGCCGACGCCGCCGCGCCCCATTCGTCGACCGCGCGGCTCTGCGCCGACTCCCGCAGCGCCCGCACGTGCTGACGCACCGCGTCGAGCCCGCATCCACACGCCCGCGCGATCTCCGGCAGCGAGCGCCCTTCATCCAGCATCCGCGCGATCCGCCGGCGGCGCTCACGCGTCACCCGGCGCCGTTCCGTCCTCGACATACTCATCGTCTCCTCCTTTCTTCCTTCCTTCTTCCTTCGTAATCGTAATCTTGCCCGCCCTCGCGGCGGGCTTAATCTTGATCG
>CAYLQD010000096.1:0-12984 GCA_964385685.1 uncultured Planctomycetota bacterium
AGCAAAAGAACGTATACAATCAGCCCGACCATGTACTTCGCGGAGTACTGTTCGAGCATTCGAGGCGCCCGGCATCTATGGAGGAGCAGCGGGGGCAGAAGCAGGAGACCCAAAGCCACCCCCAACGCGATGAGCGCTCGACGTGTGCGGTCGCTTCGCACTGCACCCTCCGAGCCGGATGGCCCCGCGGCGGCGGGATGAAGAGCGTCGTTGCAGGTGTGAAGATGGCCCGCGGTCATCGAACTGTATCTTGCGACGGTGCACGACCGCGGCTTCCCAACCCGCGTCCGCCAGGCCCCCTGTCAACTTCACCGATTCTGCCGAAGCGGCCTCTCAGGTTTCCAACTGCTGCAGCTTCGCGCCGCGGAACGCGATCCAGTCCTTGCCCGTCTCTGAAAGCTCCGACGGCCCGCCGCCGCACAATGCCAGGAACGGGATCTCGACCTTCCCGGTGTATCGCTCCTGATCGTCGACGACGATGGAGCCCTCGCCCGACTCGACGTGCATCAGGAACGAATGCCAGTGGTCCGGGTCGTGCTTTGTCTCGACGACGAAGACGCGATGGCCCGCCGCGAGCCCGACCTTGCCGAGCGTGCCGCGGGCGTCGAAGTAGAAGCGGAACTTCATCCGGCCCCACTCGTGTTTGCCGGCGCGAAGCATGACCCAGTCCGACTCCGCCGCCGTGCCTTCCCAGCGGATCAGGCCGCCCTTCTGCGTCCAGCCCTTGGCCAACTCATGTTCCGGGATCGGCGGCTCGCTCGACCGCTTGAGCTGAAGTTCTGTCTTCAACTCCTGGATGACGGTGGGATCGAAGCTGAGTTCGAGCCCGTCGCCCTCGACGGCCACCTCCCCCTTCGCGATCAGATCGCGAAGCTCGCGCGTCGCCATCTGCAGCTCCGCGAGCGCAGCATCGAACGACATCAGTGGCTTCTCGTCCACCGCTCCAGCCCTCACGGCCCACGCCGTACACCACATTGAATATACCGTCAAGTTCCCGGTCTTGCAAGTTCGACCTCGCGGGCAGGCCAGCCCGTGGTATAATTCGCGGGGATATCCTTCGAATCAGGAGTGGCGCGATGAGGACGCTGGCGAACGTGGCGGCCGTCGGAATGGTGCTCTTGTGCGCGGCGGGGGCCGATGCGGCGCAGGTGGAGGAACGGCTCGAGGTGATCGCCGACGAGGCGGAGATCGTCGTCGCCGGCAAGGTCGTCGCTCGGGCGAAGAAGGGCGAGAAGCTGACGCGCGTCCGGTGGATCGCGGTCGAGATCGAGCGCGACGGCAAGCTGATCCGCGGCTGGGTCCGGGCCGATCAGGTCGCCGCCGTCGGCGGCGCTCCCGTAACGCCCGACGAGCCCGACGTGGCCGGCGCGAACCCGATCGGAAGCCACGCCCAGCGCGTCAAGCTGCTCGAGATGGTGTTCGCGAAGCCGCGGGCGTGGTCCGAACATCGCCTCTCCCTCGAGCGGGGGCACGTGAAGGTCACGCGCAGGCAGATCTCGCAGATGAGGAAGGTGCTCAATGCGCGGGCCACCTGGCCGGCCAAGGTGAACGCGCTCGCCCTCATCACGCCGCTCGACGTGCGCGTCTACTGCGACCCCGACGGGATGGTTCCGATCAAAGAGGTCGTCGACGCGTTCGGCGAGCCCGAGAAGAGAACCGACGGCGTCATCTGCAACATCCCGAAGTTCAATCCCCGCCCGGTCGAGGCGGCACGCGGCAAGACGGACATCAAGGGCACGTGGTACCGGTACGGGAGCGTGCGGCTGGGCGTGACCGATCAGGGGGAGATCCTCGTCATCCAGGTCTTCGGCCCGCAGTGGCGCGACGAGCGGAAGGCGTGGGAGAAGACGGGGCAGTAGCCGCAGTCAGCGGGGGCCGTTCGCTTGAGCTACGACGTCGCCATCGCGGGCGCCGGACCGGCCGGGTCGGCGCTCGGAACCCTGCTCGCCCGCGCGGGCCTGTCGGTCGCGCTCGTCGACAAGTGCCAGTTCCCCCGATCCATCCCGTGCGGCGGCATGATCTCGCCGCGCGCCGTCCGCGCGGCCGAGGCCGTCTTCGGCCCGGGCACCATCGAGCAGGTCGGCCGCGCGTCGAGCACCGGATGCCGGATGTTCTACGGGGGACGGCTCGTCACCGAACTCGACGATCTCGATCGAGCGTTCTTCGTGGACCGCGCCGAGATGGACGCCCTCTTCCTCTCGAAGGCACGCGGAGCCGGGTGCGCCGTCATCGAGGGTGACGCCGTCACCGCCGTCGGCCCCGCGCGCAGACTGTTCCGCCTGGACTCCGGCCGCGAGATCGATGCAGCGATCCTTGTCGGCGCGGACGGCGGGAGCAGCGTCGTGCGGCGGACCGTGCGGCGTTGGCGGCCGAGGCGCCGCCGGTCGGCGTTCGGGCTCGTCGCCGACGTGCCGCTCGAGAGCGTGCGGCTCCCGGCGGACGGGCCGGTCCTCGACCGCCCGCACATTCATTTCGGCGTGGTCCCGTGGGGCTACGGCTGGGTGTTTCCCAAGGGCGGCTGCGCGTCGGTCGGCGTCGCCGGCGTGGTCGCCCGCACAGACAACTTTCGCGGACCGTTCGATGAGTTCGTCTCGACCGTGTGCACCGGTGGGACGCTCGGCCGGCTCCGGGTCCGCGGGCGCCGGCTCCCGGCCGGCGACTACGAGACAACGCCCGCGTCGGGCAACGTGCTGCTCGTCGGCGACGCCGCCGGATTCATCGAGCCGCTGACGGGGGAGGGGATCGCCTTCGCCCTCGAGTGCGCCCCGATCGCCGCCCTCGCGATCACCGACGCGCTCCGAGCCGGCCGGCCCGCGACCGCCGGCGGGTCCTATGCAGCGGTCTGCCGCAGGGCCATCCTGCCGACGCTGCGGGGCGCCCGCCTCGCCCGCCGCCTCTTCTATCCCGCGCCATTCCTTCGCAATGCCGTCCATTCGCTGGCGCGTCATCCGGAGTTCGCGCGTTGGTTCATGGAGATTCTCGCCGGGACGCTCACGTATCCGGCCTTCTTCAGGCGGGTGATAGGGCGGCGGTTGCGGGAGTTGACGTCCCGATGAGGTATGTGCTTAGCGGCTGCGAAAATCGCGGTACAGCCACCAATGGCACTAACGTAAGGCCGATCATCCGCCGCCAGAGAGAACGGGCGGGTCGCCACCGTCTTCGCCGTAATCCTAATCATAATCGTAATCCTCTTCGGCAGCGGGAGTTACGAAATGGCGATTACGATTAGGAGTAAGATTACGATTACGAGCGGAGCTCGGCGACACGGACCAAGCCCCTCATGTTGGTGCCATTGGGTACAGCCACCCATTTCTCAAAGCTGAAATGGGATGACGCGAAACCGGCAACATTAGACAGCAGTCGCCGGTTTCGGCCCGGATTTTCGCTCCCGGGCGCGTTGGCGCTGGCGAAAAACAGGGACTGGCACCCCGTTGCCTGTCCCGTTTTTCGCCCACGCTAAACACATACCAGATGGGCTGGTCGGGTGCGGCCGTCAGCGGCGCGCCCGCCGGCGGCTGACCCGCCGCGGCCGCGGCTTCGGCACAAGCTCCTCGATGACTCGGAGGAGGTGCTCGCCGTTCGACACCCGGTAGGTCGCTCCGCCCACGCCAATCAGACCGTCCGGATAGAGGACGACGCCGGTCTCGTCGCCCTCGACTCCCTGGACGAACAGCGTCGCGACCGGTTCCCCGGACGCGGACTCCGTGACCGCCTCGCAGTCGTCCAGGCACATCCGCAGCCGCACGTAGTCCATACCGAAGACATCGGCAGCGGGGGAGCCGGCCGCGACCGGGCCGCGCACGAGCCGCGCCTCCTGAATGAGGTTCGCGACCGGCAGCGGGTTCTCGGCGGGCCGCAGCACGGTGACTTCGAGGATGACGGCCGCCGCGATCAGTCCGACGATCGGTATGAGCAGCCACGGATTCCGGCTGATTGCTTTCGCAAGACGCAGTATGCCGAGCATCCGTCGCCCCCTCAAGATCGAGCTTCGCCCCGCCGTTGTCCGCCCGCGGGCCCGCTCGCCATTAGTATCGGCAGCCCAGGCCCGGCGGTTTATGTGGTTTCCTGCGGCGACCCGCGGCCGAGTTCACCGGACGGAAATTTCGAGCCCTTCGGGATCCAGCACCACGTTAATGCTGGCGGCGAAGTTAGCCGGATCGCGCACGAAGCCGAGGTAGTGCTTCAAGCGGTCGGCGCAGTTGAAGCTGTTGTGGGCGAGGACGACGCCACCGGCCGGGATCCGGTCGAGCGCCGCCTCGAGGATATCGAGATAGATCCCCTTGCCCCGCTCGGGCGTGCCGTCGGCGTCGAGATAGAGCAGGTCGACCGTCCCCTCGAACTTCGCCGCGACGGCGACCGCGTCGCCGGCAACGATTCGCGCGACGCCTGTCGGATCGATTCGGCGGACGTTCCGCTCGGCCAGCGCCGCGCGCTCCGGATCGATCTCCACGCCGATGAGTTGCTCCGCTTGATAGCAGGCGCCGGGCCCGACGGCCGCGCCGGCGTTCGAGATGAACGTGTTGCCGCAGAAGATGCCGGCGGCGATCATGTTCGCAGGTTGGGTGATCGCGCTGACCGCATAGACCAGGCGCTGGGCCCGCGGGGAGATGGCCGTCCACGGAATCTCGAACAGCTCCGCGACCGCGTGGCGATGCGCGAGCATCTTTGCGTGGTCGTATTGCGTGTGCGGCAGGATCCCGGCGGCCTGCAACGCGGCAAGGGCCTCGTCGACAACGGCGATCTCGCGCTCCGGCGGCTCCAGCTCGCGGTGCGGGTTCCCGTAGTCCATCCGGTAGGCGTCGTGGTCGTCGGCGCGAAACATCCCGGCCATAGGTGCATTCTCCCGAGCGGCCCGTCGGCCCGCGGGTGATTCGGCCATTCGTGGCACTTCAGCCCAGTGATGAGCACACGGTGCGGAAAACGGGACAGCGTCGTCCGCCTTCGGCGGACTTGTGGACGAAGCAGAGCTTCGTCGCGGGCTCCGCTTCGCGCCGCAGGTGGCAGTGGGGCTGTTGAAAAAGTCCGTTCTTGCCCCGAAGGGGCAACAGCGGCAGCTTGGCTGCCGTCGCAGTTTGCCCACGGCAAATTGTCAGGCGAGCGACGCTCGCCCATCAGCCCAGGGCGAAGCCCTGGGTACAGATGCGCCTTGAGCCAAGCCCTGTAAGGGCGTCACAGAGCTTCTGTCGCCCTGTCAGGGCTTTCCCGCTTCATCCACACTCTCCCCAGGGCTTCGCCCTGGGCTGATGAATTCGAGCCTTTCAGGCTCAGCAAGTCACTTTTTCAACAGCCCCGCAGTCCCTGTTTTCCGTCCCCACCAGCCCACACTTGGCTGAAGCGTTACGCCTACTCGATTCGCACCGGCATCAGGTGCCACGGGATCCCGCCGATCATCGAGCCCGTGTTGTGGAACCGGATGCCGCGGTGCGTGTAGTCGGAGAACGTCGTGTGCGTGTGGCCGAAGTAGACGTCGGTGACGCCGCGCGCCTCGCCGTTCCGCGCGGCGGCGACCGCGCGAAGGATCCGCCGGGCGCAGAGCCGGCTGCTCACGACCGGCGTGTGCCAGCGATGGACCCGCATCGCGTGCAGGAGGCGGTAGCAGCGGCGGACGGCCCGCGGCTTGCGGCGAATGCGCCCGAGCAGCGGGCGCTCGAACGGATCGACCGGATTGCGCCGCAGCAGCAGGTCGCCGTGCGCGAAGAGCGCGGTTCCGATGCGGACGTGCGACGCGTGCCACTCGAAGTTGGGGAGGTCGCGGGCCAGCGGGTCGAGGCGTTCGGCGAACCGCCCGAACCCGTCGTGGTTGCCCATCACGAAGATGATGCGCGTCTGCGGGTGCTCGGCGGCGAAAGTCCGGAGCCAGCCCTCGGCCGCGGCGAGCGTCGCCTCGGTGCTCGGCAGGGAGCTCCAGCGGAAGTCGAAGATGTCGCCGTTGAGCACGAGGAACTCGGCCCGCGCCGCCGCCGCGCGAATCTCGCGCATGTTCGACTCGGCGGCCGACCACGGCGTGAACAGGTGCAGATCGGAGATGACATAACCGGTTGGCATATGGACGCATTCTACCAGAAACGCCGTCGAATTCGGGGTCGAATATACCAGCCGCTCGCGGCCGTCGGTCTGGGGACACGTACCGATCCCCTTCCGCCGAAGGCGGAAGGGGCTTCCGGTACATGTCCCCTTCCCGTTCTTCGCCCCACTCGCGCGCCGCGCGGGCCGGAAAACCGGGACTGCCACCCGCTGGCTGTCCCGGCTTTCCGGCAAGTAGCCCCTGTTCGGAGTATCCACTCCGGGTGACATTCGGCGTTGGCAATCGACCCGCTCGCGGGTAGAATCAGGGGAAACGACTCTGCGCGGTGGGGGCCGGGGCCAGACTTGGGACAGACCACATGATGCGGTTCCTGCTCGCTTACGTCGCGATCTTCGGCGGCCTCCACGGATACCTCTACTGGAAGGTGCGGGCCGCGTTCCCGCGGATGCGCCGCCCGCTCCGCTGGGCGCTGGCCGCCCTGCTGCCCGTGATGGTCTTCGCACCGATGGTCGTGCGATTGCTCGACCGAGCCGGTCTCCTTCCGTTCCCGAGCTTCTTCTCGATGCTCGTGCTCTCCTGGATGGTCGTCGCGTTCTGGCTCTTCGTGATCTGCCTCTGCGCCGACCTCTGGTGGGTGGCGACGCGGCTCGCCGGGCTCGCCGTGCCGCGTGCCCGCAGGTTCTCGCCCGAGCGGCGCTCCGTCCTTATTACCGGGGCCGGGCTCGCGGCCGCCGGATTCGCCTGGGGCCTCGTCGAGGCGGCCGACATCCGCGCGAAAGAGGTCGCCATCACGACGCCGCACATGCCGCCGGGCTCCGACCCGTTCCGCATCGTGCAGATATCCGACGTCCATCTCGGCCGGCTGGTCGGCGAGGGCCGCCTGGCGACGATTCTTGGCGTTGCCGCCTCGCTCCGGCCCGACGTGCTCGTCAGCACGGGCGACCTCGTCGATGCCGACATCCCGAACGACGGCGCGCTGGCGCGGATGCTGGCCGATGCGCCGGCGCCGCTCGGCAAGTTCGCCGTCACGGGCAATCACGAGTTCTACGCCGGGCTCGAGCGCTCGCTCGAGTTTCACCGAGCGGCGGGCTTCCGCGTCCTGCGCGGCGAGTCGGCCGTCGTCGACGGGCGTGTGCGGATCGCCGGAGTCGACGATCCGGCGCGGCCCGGGCTCGGGGCGGACCCTGTCACGGACGAACACCTCGCGTTGCCCGAGGCGCCGAACGGGATGCCCACAGTATTCCTCAAGCACCGGCCGGTCGTCGAGGAGTCGTCGGCCGGGCGGTTCGATTTGCAGCTCTCCGGGCACGTACACGGCGGCCAAGTCTTCCCCTTCGGGCTGATCGTTCGTATGATATACCCAAGGGGGCCGGGCCTGCACACGCTGCCGGGCGGCGGGCGGCTGTACGTGTCGCGCGGGAGCGGGACGTGGGGGCCGCCGATTCGGGTGCTTGCCCCGCCGGAGGTCACGCTCTTCACTTTGAGGCCGGCAAAGGGATGAGACGACACGCCTTCACGATCATCGAACTGCTCGTCGTGGTCGCCATTATCGCGCTCCTCGCCGGCCTCATCCTGCCGGTCATGTCGGGCGCCCGCGCGGCCGCGCGAGCGACTCAATGCAAGTCGAACCTGCACTCGATCTCGATGGCGCTCCGCATCTACCTGAACCAGAATCGGGACTACATGCCGTACGCGGCGCAGATGCCGTCGGAGAACCTGAACGACCTGCCGCGGATCGCCGACGTGCTCGGGCGGCACCTGGACGACGACGCGGTCTTCCGCTGCCCGTCCGACACCGAGCGCAAGTATTACGAGACGGAGGGCTCGAGCTACGAGTACCGGCGCATGCTGGCCGGGCGCCGAGTCAGCGAGACGTTCCTGACGCGGCGGTGGGGTGAGGCGAAGACGCCCGTGATGCACGACTACGAACCGTTCCACGGCCCGCCGGGCGAGGCGGGCTCGTCGAACTACCTGTTCGCCGACGGGCACGTGGGCGATCTGGAATAGGAGGTGGACGAGTATGAAGCGCGCACTTGTCGGCGTGTGCATTGTGATCGTGGTTGTCGCGGCCCCGGTTCTCGCCTACGTGCTGTGGCCCGAGCCCAGGCCGGAGCCGCCGCAGCTCGCGGAGCAGACGACGGACGAGATCACGAAGTATCTCGCGTCGGAAAGCTTTGAAGAGCTTGATGAGGCGCAGCGGAAGACGTACTTCGACGGGGCGGTGGCGAAGTTCGAGCGGGGAAATGTCTGGCGGCCGCCGCGGGCCGACCTGACGGAGGAGGAGCGCGCGCGCCTTCGCAAGAACGCGGGGCCTCTGTTCCGCAAGGTGATGGAGACGCGGATCGAGAAGTACTTCGAGATGCCGGAGAAGGAGAAGACCGCGTACCTCGATGAGATGATCGACCGGTTCGAGGAGATGCGGAAGGCGCGGGATGAGCGCCGCAAAGAGCGTGAGGCGGCAGCGGCGGCCGCCGCGGAGGGCGAGGGAGAGGCGGCGAACCAGCCGGCGGCCGAGCGGCCCGACGCCGAGCGGCGGCGGCACGGACGGCGCGGCTTCACGCCCGAGCGAATGCGGTCGATGATCGAGAACACCCCGCCGGAAACGCGGGCGCGCTTCGTCGAGTTCATGCTCGACATGCGCGCGCGTCGCGAGGAACGCGGCCTGCCGGCGGGGCGTGGGCCCGGAGGTGGGCGTGGCGCCAGGGGGCGGTAGCCGTCCGAGCCCCGGATTCGGGCGAAGCATACCATCAGGTAGGCGCGTGCTGAGCAGCGTACCTGCGCGTGGGAGTTCTGCGGGAGCCCCCGCGCAACCCAGCACGTTGAAACCGCACTAACCCATTACAGAGCAACTTGTTAGCCCTTCAGATGGCGAATCGCGCGCGCCGATGGCACGCAGATTGCTGTGTGTGGGGCGTGTATTGGCCGCATCCCCAGGCGATGTGCGAAGGGCGAAGGAGATTCCGGCGAGACGAGCCATCCTGATCGCACCGACTGTCGCTCGATGTTTGGCGGCGACCCGCGTGCGCTCCCCGGCTATTCGACTCCATTAGCCGCGCTGGGGGTCTTCGTGCTCTGGTTCGGGTGGTTCGGTGTTAATCCAGAACTGACCCTCAGCGTGGGCGATGGATCGCTCATCGGGCGCGTGGCCGAGCTCGGCATCGAGGCCTGTGCCGGGTTCCAGGTGTTCACGACACAATAGAGGAGACGGGACATGGGTGCTGAAACACACGGCGTGGTGGACCGGTCGGACGCGCGTGAGCGGCTCGACCGGGTCACCGCGCGGGCGGGCAGGCCGTCGCGCCGCGGGCGCGCAACTCGCCTGTCGCTCCGGCACTGGGGCAGCAGGCGACTCACCGGAGGCAGGGGCCGATGAAGCTCATCATCGCCTACATTCAGCCGGAGAAGCTGAACGACGTCAAGCAGGCGTTGTACGAGGCGGAGGTGTTCAAGGTCTCGGTGACGAACGCGCTCGGCTGCGGACAGCAGCGGGGCTACCGCGAGTCGTATCGCGGCGTCGAGATGGAAGTGAACCTGCTCAAGAAGGTGCGGCTCGAGGTCGCCGTGAACGAGAACTTCGTGCAGCCGACGCTCGACGCGATCATTCAAGGCGCCCGGACGGGCGAGATCGGCGACGGCAAGATCTTCGTGGTCGACCTTGCCGAGTGCATTCGCATCCGGACGGGCGAGAAGGGAGGGGAGGCCATCGGGTAGGAAATCGCGACCTGGCTGTTGACTTTGAGGCCGTGCCGATATAATGGCGGCGCGGGCGGAGGGCCGGGCAGCGGCCGCCGCGTTCCAGATTCACTCATACAGATGGAGGTGTGCTGTGGCTGACATCGATAAAGAGGGCGTACTGAAAGCGGTCAAGGACCACAAGGTCAAGTTCATCCGCCTGTGGTTCACCGACGTGCTCGGTTTCCTGAAGAGCTTCGCGATCACGGCCGAGGAGTTGGAGACGGCGCTGAACGAGGGCATGGGCTTCGACGGGTCGTCGATCGAGGGGTTCGCGCGGATCGAGGAGAGCGACATGATCGCCATGCCCGATCCGAACACGTTCGCCATTCTGCCGTGGCGGCCGGACGACGGCGCCGGCGTCGCGCGGATGATCTGCGACGTGCAGGAGCCGGACGGCAGCCCCTATGAGGGGTGTCCGCGCTGGGCGCTCAGGCGCAATCTCAAGAAGGCGGCCGACCTCGGGTACAGCTTCTACGTGGGGCCGGAGCTGGAGTTCTTCTACTTCAAGAACGAGAAGGGCACAGAGGCGCTCGATGCCGGCGGGTATTTCGATCTGACGCCGCTCGACGTCGCCAGCGACCTGCGGCGTGACACGGTCATGACCCTCGAGAAGGTCGGCATCAAGGTCGAGTACAGCCACCACGAGGTCGCGCCGAGCCAGCACGAGATCGACCTGCGCTACGACGACGCGCTCCGGATGGCCGACGCCGCGATGACGTATCGTCTCATCGTCAAGGAGATGGCGATGAAGCACGGCGTTTATGCCACCTTTATGCCGAAGCCGCTCTTCGGCGAGAACGGCAGCGGCATGCACACGCACCAGTCGCTGTTCAAGGGCAGCAGCAATGCGTTCTTTGACGGAAGCGACGAGTACAACCTCTCGGCGACGGGCAAGGCTTACATCGCCGGCCTGCTCCGGCACGCGCGTGAGCTGTCCTCGGTCGTTGCGCAGTGGGCCAACTCTTACAAGCGGCTCGTGCCGGGCTATGAAGCGCCGGTGTATGTGTCATGGGCGCGCCGCAACCGCTCTGCCCTCGTTCGCGTCCCGATGTACAAGCCGGGCAAGGAGAAGGCGACGCGTGCCGAGTTCCGGTGCCCCGATCCCGCCTGCAATCCGTATTTGGCCTTCACGGTCATGCTCGCCGCCGGGATGAAGGGCATCGAGCAGGGCTACGAGCTGCCCGAGCCGGTCGAGGAGGACATCTTCGAGATGACCGAGGCGGAGCGCGAGGCGGCCGGCATCACGTCGCTGCCGGGCGACCTGGCCGAGGCCATCGCCGAGACCGAGAAGAGCGAACTCGTTCGCGAGGCGCTGGGCGACCACATCTTCACGAAGTTCATCGAGAACAAGAAGATCGAGTGGGACCGCTACCGCACGCACGTGAGCCAGTTCGAACTCGACAAGTATCTGCCGGTGCTGTGAGGATGCTGCGAACGCAGGCGGGGCGGGCCGACGCCTGTCCCGTCCGCGCATTTCCGGAGTGACGCGATGCCGACCCTGCGCGTCGCGCTCGCCCAGCTCAACGTGACCGTCGGCGATTTCGACGCGAACGTCCGAACGATCTCCGAGACGGTCGAGCGCGCGAAACAAGCCGACGCCGACGTCGTCGTGTTCCCCGAACTCGCCGTCTGCGGGTATCCGCCCGAAGACCTGCTGCTGAAGCCGAGGTTCCTGGCAGACTGCCGGCGCGCGCTCAGCGCCGTGGCCGAGCGCGCCCGCGGCATCACGGCCGTCGTTGGCTTTCCCGAGGAGGACGCCGGCGAGGCCTACAACGCGGCCGCGGTTCTGGCCGACGGGCGCGTCACCGGTGTGTACCGCAAGATCGAGCTGCCGAACTACGGTGTGTTCGACGAGGAACGATACTTCGGGACGGGCGCGGCGTTCGACGCGCTCTGCATCGACATTCACGGCGTTCGCGTCGGCGTGAACATCTGCGAGGACATCTGGCACGAGGGTGGCCTGGCCGAGTGGCACGCGTGCCAGAACGCCGTCCGGATTGTTCTCAACTTGTCGGCCTCCCCCTACCATGCCGACAAACCACAGGTCCGCAAAGAGACGATCGCGCGCTTCGCACGCCGTACGCGGACCATTGTCTGCTACACAAACCTCGTTGGGGGACAGGACGAACTCGTGTTCGACGGCGGCAGCTTGATCGTCGGCCCGCAGGCGCGGGAATTCGCCTGGGGCGAGCGATTCCGCGAGGACCTCATCATCGCCGACATCGATCCCGAGGCGGGCAGCGCGAGGCGTGTCGACGGGATCGTCTCGCACGACCGCGAGACGGGCCGCACGGAGGACGTGTATCAGGCGCTCGTGCTGGGCACGCGAGACTATGTCCGGAAGAACGGCTTCGAGAAGGTGCTCGTCGGGCTGAGCGGCGGCGTCGACTCGTCGGTCACCGCGGCGATCGCCGCGGACGCGCTCGGTGCGAAGAACGTCATCGGCGTCACCATGCCGTCGCAGTACACCTCGGGCGAGACGCGGGACGACGCGCGGGACCTGGCCGGGAACCTCGGGATTGCGCTGCTGACCGTTCCGATTGATTCGGTCTTCGGCGGGTACAGCGAGATTCTGGGCGAGCTGCCAGGGCTGATCGATGTCCTCGAGGGTCTGTCCGGCGGCCGCGGCGTTATGGAAGGAGTCGCGGCCGAGAACGTGCAGGCGCGGATCCGCGGGAACATCCTGATGGCCCTGTCGAACCGGTTCGGCTGGCTCGTGCTGGCGACCGGGAACAAGAGCGAAATCGCCGTTGGCTACTGCACGCTCTACGGCGACCTTGCCGGCGGCTTCGCCGTCATCAAGGACGTGCCGAAGACCCTCGTCTACAAGCTCGCGAACGCCATCAACCGCCGGAGCGGCCGGACCGTCATCCCGGAAAGCGTGCTGGAACGCGCGCCGACGGCCGAACTCCGGCCGGGTCAGAGAGACACCGATTCGCTCCCGCCGTACCCCGTGCTCGACGAGGTGCTGCGTCTCTACGTCGAGGACGATGCCGCGCCCGACGAGATCGTCGCGGCCGGCTTCGAGCCGCACCTTGTCGACCATGTCGTCGGGCTCGTCGACCGCAACGAGTATAAACGCCGCCAGGCGCCGCCCGGCGTCAAGATCACCCCCAAGGCTTTCGGCAGGGACCGGCGACTCCCTATGACGAGCCGGTACCGGTCGTGGGCTGCGGGCGGCCCGTAGGCCACACTCGCCGTCGCTCCGCGGCAACGCGCCTAAC
>CAYLQD010000097.1:0-12420 GCA_964385685.1 uncultured Planctomycetota bacterium
GGTTCCGAAGACCGATGCTCTGTCCAGTTGAGCTACGGGCGCGTCTGTGGCTTCCGGCCAGCGGCTCCACCTGCCCCGACCTGCCGGGGCTGTGCGCCGATCGACGGACAGGAACGTCCGCTCCGCCGCTCGAAGCCGCTGACGGCATTATGGCCCGGCCCGGACGGGAATCAAGCGAAAAGAGCCGGGGCGACTGCCGCCGTGAATAACGGGGCGCACTTTCTGGTAGATGTTGCGGACGCTCTGGCTATAATGTCGGCCTGATGTCGGAACAGCGGGGCCGGCGCAAGTGCCGGCCGGGCATCCGGGCGGAACACGGATGCTTCGCGTCCCCCGGGACGCGGGCACGGACGCTGCATGCGCGCGGCTCGTGCTGAGGTCCGGCTCAAACTCGACCGGCGAGTGGAACAGGATCACCTCGTGACAATTCGCGGTGTTATCAGTGTCGCCCTGGGGTTGCTGGCCGCGGTCGTCATCTGCGCCATCACGTTCTTCAACGACATGGTCATGAAGGGCACGTCGCTGATCGGCAACTACCTGCCGGTCGCGGTGTTCGGCGGGCTCCTGCTCTTCGTGCTGCTCGCGAACCCGCTGCTCGGCCTGATCCACAAGCGGCTTCGGTTGCGGGGCCGCGAGGTCGCGGTCGCGGTCGCCATTGCCCTGTTCGCGTGCTACATCCCCGGCCGCGGCCTGATGCACTACTTCTCGACGGCCCTGATGATGCCGCACCACATCGGGCAGAACGCGGCCGACTGGCAGGGAGGCCCGGCCCAAATCGAGAGGGATGATGTCCGCGACTGGCCCGCCCTGGCCGCGAAGCTGCGGGACGCGACCGGGCAGCAGGGCACGCCGCTGGCGGATGCCGCGGGGCGCCTCGACCCGAAATTGCGGGCCCGCTTGAGCGGCGCGGTGAAGGCCGGGGCCGACTCTTCGGAAGACAAGGGAGCCATTGTCGAGTCGCTGAACGCGCTGCTCAAGGACAAGGATCTGGCCCGCTCGGACCCGCCGCCTGAGGCGGTGCTTCCCGATTACGTGAAGCTCCTGCGCGAGCGCGCCGCCGAAGCCGACGCGGAGGAAGAAGCTCAGAAGCCCGACGCGGAGCGCAAGCCCAACGCGTTCTCGGACAAGGACGTGGCGAAGCTCAATCGGGGCCTGCTCGAGGTGTGGGTCGGCGAGTCGCTGCGGCGCCGCAGGCCCTCCTACTTTGATGAGATCCCGCCGCGGATGCTGGCCGACATCAGCAGCGACCCCGAGGAGGTGCCCAAGAAGTTCGTGGGCGGTTTGGCCGAGGGGGACGAACGGATCTCGCTTAACGAGATCCCTTGGCACGTGTGGACGCGGACGCTCCTGTTCTGGGTGCCCCTCGTCCTGACGGTCTCGATCGTCTCGATCGCGCTCGCCGTGATCGTGCACCGGCAGTGGTCGAGTCACGAACACCTGCCCTATCCGACGATCGAGTTCGCCCGGTCGCTTCTGCCCGACGAGGGCGGCGGATTGAGCAGCGTCTTCCGCAATCGGCTGTTCTGGATCGGAGCCATCCCGGTTCTGTTGATCCACCTGAACAACTACGTGTACGTGTGGCGACCGGACATCTTCATCCAGGTCAAGACCTCGTTCAACTTCACGCCCATGCTGAAGCTGTTCACCACGTTTGCACGGGGCGGGGGGGGGGCGGTGGCGAGTCCCACGATCTACCTGGTCCCGCTCGGAATCGCGTACTTCCTCGCTTCCGATGTCTCGTTCTCGCTGGGGATCGGGACCTACCTTTTCTTCTATGTTTCCGGAATCCTGACGGGCTACGGCGTGGCGCTGAGCGGGGGGATGTGGGACACGTCGGACCGTGCGTCGCTACACGCCGGAGCGTACTTCGGCCTGTTCGTCTGCCTGCTCTACACGGGCCGCTACTACTACCTCTCGACGCTCCGGCGCGGTCTCTTCCTGCCGGCGCGGGGTGAGGTCGAGCCGCACGTCGTCTGGGCCGCGCGCGTGTTCTTCGTGTTCGCCGCCCTGTTTGTCGTCCAACTGATCGCGGTCGGCGTCGACTGGCAGATGGCGCTCCTGTATCTTCTCGCCCTGCTTGTGATCTACGTCGTCATCAGCCGCCTCCTCGCGGAGGCGGGCGTGTTCTTCATCCACGCGTACTTCCTCCCGTGCGCCGTCCTCTGGGGCGCGCTCGGGGCCGAGGCCGCCGGCCCCACCCAGTTGCTCCTGCTCGGCCTGGTCTCGGCCCTTCTCGCGATCGACCCACGAGAAGCCATGATGCCGTTCGCCCTGTCATCTCTGAAGCTGGCCGACGACGCGAAGGCCCGGCTGGGCCGGGTCGCGCGATGGGGTGTCGTGGCCCTCGTCCTCGGGTTCGCGGTGGCGATCCCGGCGACGCTCTACTGGCAGTACCAGCGCGGCGCGGCACAGACGGGCGATGGCTGGACGCTCAACGCCGTGCCGTGGTCCACGTTTGTCTCCCGCCAGGCCGTCCGGAACAAGCTCGAGGGCCAGGGCCGAATGCGGACGGCCGAGGCGATTTCCGGGTGGGAACGGTTCTCGTCCGCGTCGCCCGAGCGCCGGGCCGTCGTCGCGTTCGGGATCACGTTCGGCGGCGTGCTGCTCTTTGCGTTCCTCCGCCGCCGCTTTGCCTGGTGGCCGCTGCACCCGATCTTGTTCGTCCTGCTCGGGACCTATCAGAGCAATACACTGGCCTTTTCCTTCTTGCTGGGGTGGTTGGTCAAAGTGCTTGTCGCCAAGTACGGCGGCAGCAAGATCTACGTCCGGCTCAAGCCGCTCATGATCGGCCTGATCGCGGGCGAGATACTGGCGGCGGTGATCCCCGTTGTTGTCGGCGCGGTCTACTATTTCGTGACCGGAGAGCCCCCGAAGAGCTTCAGGGTCTTGCCCATGTAGACCGGCAGGCCGCACGGAAGAAAGGAGAGCAAAATGAACGCTCGTGCGTGGCGTGTAGCGTGGGCCTGTTCCGGGCTCGTGGTCCTGCTTCTCGCGGCGGGCTGCGCGTCGCCGGGCCCGCGGTTTGTCGAAGACACCCAAGAGGCCGGGCTGTTCTACCGCGGCTCGGGCAAATGCATCGCGTTCGGCGACATCAACTCCGACGGCTGGCTCGACGTCTACGCGTGCGCCGTATACGCCGAAGACCGGTATTATGTGAACGAGGGCGACGGGGCCTTCCGGCACGCGACCGCGACACTCAAGCCGGTGGGCGACGGCCACGGCGCCGTCTTCGTCGATCTCGACAACGACGGCCGGACCGACCTGTTCGTCGCGTGCAACCCCGAGTCGGGCTCGAAGCCGCCTGTGCAGCCCAACCGCCTCTACCTGGGCCCGGCGATGAAGGACGTCGCGCAGGCCGCCGGCATCGAGGGCAAGCTCATCGCGCCCAAGCCCGACGCTCCGAAGCTCAACCGCTCGTGCGGCGTGGCCGTCGGCGATATCGACAACGACGGCGATCTCGACGTCTACGTCGCCAAGGGCGCCTATGAGCCCGGCTATCCGAACTCGCTCTACGAGAACCGATCGACGCCCGGGAAACCCTCGTTCGTCGACGTCGCGAAGCAGGCGGGCGTCGACGACCCCGGCGCCGGCACGGCCGGCGGCGGATACGTCTGCACGTTTGCCGACTTCGACGACGACGGGTTCCTCGACCTCTTCATCGGCAACATCGACCTGAGCAACAAGGAGGTCGGCCGCCGCCTCTTCCGCAACAAGGGCGACGGCACGTTCGCCGACGTCTCGAAGGAGAGCGGCGTCGGCGGGCCGGGGATGTGCACCGCCTGCGCCACGGGCGACGTCGACAACGACGGCGACCTCGACCTGCTCGTCGCCTTCGGTGATGCGAAGCGCCCAACCGCGCTCTACATCAATGACGGCGGATTCCGGTTCCGCGAACGGGCGGTCCAGGCCGGCCTTGGCGACAAGCTCTCCGCCAGGGGCTGCACCATGGGCGACGTCGACCACGACGGAGACCTCGACATCCTCATCGCGGAGTTCTTCGGCGGAAAACTCTACGTCAACTCCGGCGACGGCACGTTCCTCGAACGCTCCAAGGAAGCCGGCGTCAGCAACCCGGGCATGCACGGCTGCGCGTTCGGCGACGTCGACAACGACGGCGACCTCGATTTCTACACAACGAACTGGTACATGCGCCAACTGCCCCAGACCGGGCGGTTCCTTTTCTTCCGCAACCAGCGCAACGACGAGAACTGGCTGAAAGTGCGGGTTAGGGGCACAACATCGAACCGGTCGGCCGTGGGCGCACGGGTGTCGGTCTACGACGCCGGCCGCGCGGGGGACAAGGCGCGCCTGCGGGGCTTCCGCGAGATCACCTCGGGCTCGGGCGTGTTCAGCTCGCCCCCGCTCGTGCAGCATTTCGGACTCAGCCGCCGAAAGAAGTACGACGTCGTTGTCACTTTCCCGACGACGAAGCGGAGGGTCGTCCTCCGCGGCGTCGCCACCGCGCAAACGCTCACCGTGACGGAGCCGAAGCAGTAGGCAGTCTGGCGGGCGTGGCATTGACAGGTCTAGCGAGAGCGACCGGAGTGGGTCGCCACTCATTGGGTGGGAACTCGAGGAGGAGAAGGCCGTGCGAGAGATGAAGGCGGTTCATGTGATGGTCCTGGCGTTGCTGGCTCTCACGATGACGGGGTGCTCCCTGTTGTGCGGCGACTCCGGCAAGGTCGTGGTCGACGGGTTTGAACTGCCGCCGGAGAGCAAGGAGACCGAGTGGCCGGGCATCATCTCGATCTTCACCCGGGGCGGCGCCTACGCGGGCGGCAAGTATCTGCTCGCGGTCAAAGAGGCGGGCTTCGGCGCCTACCACGCCGAGCCGGCGAACAACGAGGAACTCCGCAAGCACGGCGTCAAGCTCTTCATGTGGGGACAGGACAGCGGTGAGCGTGCCGCCAAGTTGGCCGACGACGACAACGTGCTGGGATACTGGGCTCGCTATCCCACCGAGCCGAAGGAGTGGGAGACGCTCGGGAAGCTGGAAAAGAAGCTGCGGAAGATTGCCCCCAACCATCTGCAGTTCTACGCATTCGAGTCGACGTGGGGCGAGCCGGCGCACTATATCAAGGCCATCAAGCCCCGCGTCATGTGGTATCGCCACTACTTGTGGGAAGGGCACCACTTGAGCGACGATTTCAAGGGAGCCGGGTGGGCGCCGCAAAACGAGTTCATCTATCTTGAGCGGGCGCGGAAGGCGGCCCTCGAAGCCGGCATCCCCATCGTCCGCTGGGTACATGCACACGAGCCGATCAAGGTGCGTCGTACCGTGTCGCTGAGCCTGGTCTACGGCATCCGCGGCTTCACCTGGTGGCAGGGCTGGACCTTCTTCGTGTTGCACAAGACGGACAAGAACGGCTTCCCCATCTTGGGCGATACCGGCGAGGAAGTGGCGAAGCTCAACCAGATGATGAAGGCCTATTCGCCGATCTTCAAGAAGGCGCGTTGCGTCGCCGCGGGCCACTCGTGGCCGTGGCCGCTCGGATACGGCACACTTCCGAAGCACTGGACCGCACTCGGCGGAGCGCACGTCACCGCGGGCCTGTTCGTCGACCGCGAAGCCAACACGTATTTCGTCGTCGGCAACCGGCGGATCAAGGAGCCGAGCACCGCCATCTTCACCTTCAGTCGGCCCATCGACACCGTGGTGATTATGGACAAGCAGACGGGGAAGTGGAAGCCCGTGCCCACGGAGAAGGACGACTTCGGCAAAGACATCGTCAAGGTCAAGATCGCCGAGGCATCGGTCGAGATGATCTGGGTCAAGCCGACGCCCGACCGCTATCGCGCCCCCGCTTTCGGCGACGGGCCGAAGACGTTCGGCGGGACCACGGTCTGCAAGCTCACCCCGCCCGTCCGCGACGGCGTCATCCGCTACACGCTCGACGGCCCCGCGCCGACGAAGGCGTCGCCGGTGTATGAGAAGCCCCTGAATATCAGCCGCTCCGTGACCGTCCGGGCGCGTTTCTTCCACAACGACGGCCGCGCGAGCCGGGTCAGCGAGGCGGCGTTCACCAAGGTCGAGGCCGTCAAGCCCGACGCCACGCTCAAACCGGGGCTTGCGATGCAGGTCTACGAGGGAGCCTGGACGAAGTTGCCCGACTTCGAGACGCTCAAGCCGGCCGCGTCGGGGCAGGCGACACAGGTCCGAATCCCGAAGGCGTACGTCGGCAAGGACCAGTTCGGACTGGTGTTCACGGGGCTCATCCGGGTTCCGAAGAGCGGCACCTACACGTTCTACACCGCGTCGGACGACGGCAGCAAGCTGTTCATCGGCACCGGAGAGGTGGTGAACAACGATGGCGGGCACGCCACGGTCGAGAAGTCGGGCAAGGTCTTCCTGGAGCCCGGGCTGTATCCGATTCGTGTCGAGTTCTTCGAGGGCGGCGGCGGCGAGAGCCTGTCGGCGTCGTACGAAGGCCCGGGCATCTCGAAGCAGGAGATTCCGGCGGCCGCGCTCTTGCGGGAGTAACGCCGGCCGAGCAAGAGACCGGGGCCCGCCTCCGGGCGGCATGCGATCGGCGTGGGCGAAAAACGGGACAGGCAACGGGGTGCCAGTCCCTGTTTTTCGCCAGCGTCAGCACGCCGGGGAGCGACAACCCGGGCCGAAACCGGCAACCGCTGTTCCATGTTGCCGGTTGCGCGTCACCCCATTTCGGCTTTGAGAAATGGGTGGCTGTACCGCGGTTTTCGCGGTCGCTGACCAGATGCTCCCGGCGGGCCCTACGGCTCCGCGGTCTGAAGCTTGTGGAATCCGGAGGAGGTGGTCTGCTCGAGCCCGCTGTCCTCACGCGTGATGACCATACACTCGACACCGGGGAGCTTCTTGACGACTTCGACGCCGTCCTTCGGGCCCAGCACGCTGATGCCGGTCGCGAGCGCATCGGCCGTCGTGCAATCGGGCGCGACCACGGTCACGCTCGCGGCGACCCGCGCCGGCTGGCCCGTCCGCGGGTCGATGATGTGCGTGTAGCGGACGCCGCCGATCTCCGCATACTGCTGATAGTCGCCGGACGTCGCGTAGGCCATGTCGGCGAGCCGAAGCACATCGGGCAGGTACTCGCCCGGCGCGTCGTCGGGTCCCTGGACGCCGATTCGCCAGGGCGAGCCGCCCGGCCGGGTGCCGAGCGCGTAGCCGTCGCCTCCTGCATCGACAAGCGCCGACCGGATGCCCTTCTTCTTCAGAGCCGCGACCGCCTGATCGACCGCGTGGCCCTTGGCGATGCCGCCGAGATCAATCCGCATCCCGGGCGCCCCGAGCGTCGCCGTGTTCGGCCCGAGCGTCAGCCGCTTGTGGCCAACGAGCCCCCGCGCGGCCTCGAGAGCCCGCTTGTCCGGGAGCTTCGGCTCCTCCTCCGTCAGGCCGATCACGCCGTCCTCCGCGATCTTGATCTGCTCCTTCCAGAGCTTGATGACCGGCCCGGCCGTGACGTCGAACGCCCCGCCGGTCAGCTCGGAGATTTCGGCCGAACGCCGGAGCACGCTCTCCGTCTGGCTCGAGATGTGGCACTCGGTCCCGCCGCTCTCGTTGAGCCGCGTCACCTCGCTATTCGGGACGTACGAGCTGAGCAGGTTGTTGGCTTGGATGATCGCGTCGAAGGCCGCCGCGATCGCCTCCTGCGCCTCGTCCTCCGACGATGCGACGACCTGGATGCTGACCTCGACCGGCCCGAGGACGTCGTTGCGGCTGGCCGTGTAGACGGAGTCGCAGCCGGCGAGACAGAGAACAAGTAGTGCAGCCGCGACCCTACGCCGGCTCATGGTTCTTCTCTCGCCCGTTCCGCTTGTGCGCGCGGCCCACGGCATCGGCGAGCCGGCGGAACCCGGCCTCGTCGAGGTGCGCGGCCAGTCCGCCGGCGATCTCACGCGGCGCGCGGTGGTTGAAGAACATCGCCGTGCCGACGCCAACGGCCGCGGCGCCCGCGAGGATCATCTCGTAGGCGCTGTCCGCGTCCGACACCCCGCCCATCCCGATGATGGGGACGCGATGGCCGACGGCCTCGAAGACCTGGAACACCTTCGCGACCGCGACCGGCCGGACCGCGGGCCCCGAGAGCCCGCCCGTCTGGTTCGCCAGGAGCGGCCGCTGCGTCTTGATGTCGATGACCATCCCGACGAGGGTGTTGATGAGCGAGAGCGCGTCGGCGCCCGCGTCGATGCAGGCCTCGGCGACGCCGACGATCTGCGCCGTGTTCGGCGTCAGCTTGGCGATCAGGGGGAGTGTCGTCGCGGCGCGAACCGCGCCGACGACCTCGGCGGCCGGGCCCGGCTCGGCCCCGAACGCGAGCCCGCCGTGCCGCACGTTCGGGCACGAGATGTTGATCTCGACCGCGGCGATGTTCGGCGCGTCGGCGAACCGCCGCGCGACCTCCGCGTATTCGCCGACCGTGCTGCCGGCGACGTTCGCGATGAGGGGCGTGGTCAGGCCGGATGCCGCGAGGCGCGGCAGGGTGCGCCCGACGACCTCCTCGACACCAGGGTTCTGGAGCCCGATCGCGTTGAGCACACCGGCCGGGGTCTCGGCGATCCGGGGCGCCGGGTTGCCGAGCCGCGGCTCGAGCGTCGTGCCCTTCAAGACGATGGCGCCGACGGCCGCGTTGTCGAAATCGGCGAACCGAGCGAAATCTTCGCCGAACCCGAACGTGCCCGACGGCATGATGATCGGGTTCGCCATCTCGACGCCGGCGATGTTGGTTCGGAGGTCGACGCTCATTTCGCCTCCCAGTCGACGACGGCCGCATCGAAGACGGGGCCCTCGACGCACGCGCGGACATACACCGGCTCGCCGTCCTCGCCCTTGATGCGGACGGCGCACGACATGCACGCGCCAATGCCGCAGCCCATGCGCTCCTCGAGCAGGACGTCGCAGGGCAGGTCGTGTTCCGCCGCGGCGGCCGCGGTCTTCTTGAGCATCGCCCACGGCCCGCAGGCGAAGATCTTGGCCGAGCCCTCGAACTCGGGGTGGTGGAGGAACTGCTCGAGCAGATCGGTGACGAGCCCGTCGAAGAATCCCTCGCTCCCGCGAGTTGTGGCGACCCGCGCGGCCGCGCCGATCTCCTCGAAGTCGGGCAGCGTGACCGTGACCTCCCGGTCGACGAAGCTCAGGTGCATGCTCGAGTCGGCGATTGTGACCGGCAGGTCTTCCTCGGTGCCGACAAAGACGTAGACCTGGCGGCCTTGCTCGCGGAGCGCGGCGGCCAGCGGATAGAGCGGGGCGAGCCCGAACCCGCCCGCGACGAGGACCGCGACGTCGGGCAGGTCGCCGGACAGGTCGAACCCGTTTCCGAGCGGGCCGATGAGGTCGAGTTCGTCGCCCGGCTTCATCGCGGCGAGCGCGACGGTGCCGCGGCCCACGATCTTGAAGAGGAGTTCGATGTCGGATGCGTCGTGCGTCCGGTAGACGCCCAGCGGCCGGCGCAGGATGGCGCTGTCGAGCGGCGGGCTGACATTGACGAACTGGCCCGGCTTCACGGCGGCGGCGACGGCCGGCGCGCGGACCCGCACGCGGCAGTGCCCGCCGGAGAGAGCGGCGATGTCAACGACGGGGGCGCTCTCGCGGTGGATTGGCTGGTCCGAGGCGTCGTAGTGCGGGGCAGTCATCATTTCCTGCTCGATACCGGGGGAATCGTATCCGTCGGCGGGCGCGCAGTCAAGCACGTTGTGGCCTGACGCGACCCCCGCTTTCCGCAGGCCATTGCCCGGCAAGGCACTACGCCCCGGATCACAATGCGGAGGGGCCGCGTCAATGTCCAAGACACAAGCACCAATCACCAAATTCACCCGCCTCCGGCGGGCAAGCACCAAGTTCCAACACGCCAAATCCGGAACACTTCGAGCCGCATCTGTTTGGTGCCTTGGAGATTGCGACTTGGGGCTTGATTGGCTATTGGGATTGGGTCATTGGGGATTTGGCCCGCGCACGGCCCGGCGCTCTCGCCCGCCTTCGCATCCGCCGGGCAACGTGAGGGCGGGCCAGTGTTGTGGCGCCCGTCAGCAGCGATAGAAGCTGGCGGGGCGCAATTCCGGGAAGGCGCCGGTCGCTTCGAGCGAGCGCCGCACGTCGAAACACAGGTCGCACTTGCTGATGTACCCGTCCTCCCTCGGCTCGTAGGCAGCCTGGCCCGCGGCCATTTCCATCAGCCCGAACGGGCCCTCCTCGCACAGGCGGGAGAAGACGGGGAAGGCCTCCTCGTCGAGCGCCGGGTGCAGGTCGTCGACGGTCGCGGGCGCGAGCCCGGCGCACAGGCCGGTGAAGAGGTTGCCGTGATGGTCGATGTGGAAATGCGTCGTGCTCATGAGTTCGCGGGCGCACGCCGTGCCCCGAAACTGCTCAGCCGGGACGGCGGTGTAACAGTCGCGAAGCGCCTCGAACACGCGGCCGCCGGGGATGAGGCCGTAGAGCTGCGGGAGCTGCGGGCTGTCGATCGAGAGGCCAAACGCCTCGCAGAACTCCTCGAGCGAGTGGGGCTTGTCCTCGTCGGGCAGCCGGCGGATGAGGTCGTAGGTCGTCGGCGTCCAGACGATGACGCCGCCGCGGCCGAAGACGTCGATCGCGGCGTCGATGCCGTTCTGCGTCCGCTCGAACGGGACGAACTCGTTGTGGAACATCGACGCGCTGACGAGCAGGCCCGTGAGGCCGGCGTCGCGCATGCGGCCGAGCAGGTCGTGGGCCGCGTCGACGCTCGTCGCCCAGAACGCGTTGGTCTCGACGTAGTCGATGGGCACGCAATACGAGCCGCAGAGGCGGATGATCTGCTCGAGCAGGTCGGGCCGGAGAAAGGGCTCGCCGCCCGCGAGGTGGATGCCGGTCAGGCGGCGTTCGAGAGCGAGCGCCTGGAGCGTCTTCTTGGCCGTCTCAGTGGTGATCCACTCGTTGGGCTGCTTCGGGCCGCAGCGATAGAGGCAGTGGCGGCACTCGTTCGAGCAGCGATACGAGAGCATCAGCCCGCCGGAGAGAAGAGGTGGGATCGTGCGTGGGCTGTCGGTCAATCCAGGTCCACCTTGTCAGCCAGCAGCGGCCTGTGGGGCTGTTGAAAACGTCTTCTTCTTGCCCCGAAGGGGCACTATTCACCAGCCCAGGGCGCGAAGCCCTGGGGCAAGCGGATGCGCCTCGAACCAGGCCCTGTAAGGGCGTTACAGAGCCTCTATCGCCCTGTCAGGGCTTTCTTGCCTCGCCCACACTGTCCCAGGGCTTCGCCCTGGGCTAGTGAATTCGAGCCTTTCAGGCTCAAGAAGGCCCTCTTTCAACAGCCCCCGGTGACCAGTAACCAGAAGGAACGAACGCGCGATGCCGGTCACTGGTGACTGGTCACTGGTTACTGTCTCACGGCGTGCCGACCGCGGACATGTATATCACGCTTTCGTTGGTGCCGTCAACGCCGAGGAGCGCGTTGGCCTCGTCGTCGTAGAGCGCCGCGACCTGGCAGGAGCCGAGCCCGAGCGCGACGGCGGCGAGCGCGAGGTTCTCGGCCACGTGCCCGGCATCGAGGTACACGTAGCGATAGGCGCGCTGCCCGTACTTCCACTTCGAGCGCGGGAAGACGCCCGTCCAGACGAACGTCGCGGCCGCGGCGGCGCACATCGCCTGGTCGAGCGCGGCGGCGGCAACCTGCCGGCCGAGGCCGCCGAGCCGGAGTTCCTCGAGCGTGTGCTCGAGCACCGGATAGTGGTACAGGCCCGCGGGCAGATCCGACACGTTGTTGGCGACGAGATAGGTCTCGACCGGATAGAGCGCGCCCGCGGACGGCGCGGTCCGGAACTCGTATCCGCGCTCGCGGCGCTGGATGCCGGTCGCCGCCCAGAGCAGATACGAGAGTTGCTCGAGCGAAAGCGGCGTGCGGGCGAACCGCCGGATGCTCTTTCGAGTCGTCAGCGCGTCGTGGAGCGTGCCGGGCGGCGCGGCGGCGGCCGGGTCGGGCAGCTCGACGCGCCCGGCATCGGCATACGTCTTGTACGTCTCCGGCGGGCCGGCCCGGCCGGACGAACGCCCGGGCATCCGGTCGCGATGGTACTTCGTCTCGGACTGAAACCTGTCGCCGATATCCTGTGCCATACTGAGGATCCTCCGCCGCCCGCGAGGGCTGAATCACTTGCAGGCCAGAATACCGCGAACTCATCGGAATGCAAGCGGGGCGGGGCTCCCAGATCCAGCGATAGACTTCCCCCCGGCTGCCCAGTGAGTCACCAGAATCGCATTCTAGCGGTCGGTGACGCCCTCTTGTCCTATCGCTGGATTCTGGGTGAACGGTCACCCACGAGGTGCGCCGGCCTTGCCAGTCAGCAAGTCGATGCTGCAACGCCACTTCGGTCATCTCACCACGCCGTGTCATCCACGCTTCCACGTTCTATCGCTGGATTCAGCGATTCCGCAAAGGGGTTTCTGGATTTGTGGCTAAGGCGAGAAGCGGCAGG
>CAYLQD010000098.1:0-12178 GCA_964385685.1 uncultured Planctomycetota bacterium
TCGATGGCAACTCCCCGCCTGCGCTCCACTACGAACCTGCTTTGCGGAATCGCTGGTCGTAGCCCGACTTCCTTCCTTTGTAGTAAACCATACCTATAGTGTCGCCCTGGGTGCTTCTTGCGCTTTCTCGCAACTCCGTTTCCGAGACGGTGGAAACACAGCCAGTGAGCAAGGCCAGAATGCTGACGACGAGAATCACCTTTGCCATTTCTCTTCCCTCAGCTCTTGCCGCCGCCTTCTTCAGCGGGCCTTCACCAGCGGCTTGACGCGGACGCGGATGCGGTGGGTCGCCAGGTCATGGCTCGCCTGGGCCGTCATCCAGAACTCGGGCGACGTGCCGAGCGCGGCGGCGAAAAGTTGAGCCGTCTCGGGGCTCACGGCGCGCTTTCCCCGAGCGACCTCGTTGACGCGCCGCACGGGCACGCCGATGTGCCGGGCGAACGCGGTCTGCGTGATGCCGAGCGGGCGGAGGAACTCCTCCATCAGGATGTCGCCCGGCGGGGTCGGGATGCGTCGCTTCGGGATCGCGGGGGCTCTCCATCGACAACGACATGGGCGCCGCTTCTTCGTCAGGCGAACATCAGCCGGCCTTTCGGCTCCGGAATGGCCCGCCCGAGCTCCCGGGCGGTTTCCAGCCACTCCTCGATGATGTCCTGGACATTGACCAGCGCCTCATCGTACGTCGCCCCGTCTGCGGCGCAGCCGGGGAGTTCGGGAACCTCAGCGATGAACGCCTCGTCATCCTTGCTCCAGTAGATGATAACTTCGTACTTGCTGTCAGTCGCCATCGTTCCGCTCTCCGAGTTGATACTTGAGGATCACACGGCGCACCTGTCTGACCTGGTACGGCTTCGCGTGCTTTCCTTTCGGCTGAAGATTCAGGATCTCCTCCACGCCTTCTCTCGTGAAGATGTGATGGTCACCGCGGACTCGCTCATCGAATCCCAGATGATGAAGCAACCGGCACAAGCCGTCGAATGCAATGGCGGCGTCGGACGTAGCCCGCAATATCCGAAGCAGAAGCTTGTCGTGTCTGTCCATCCGTATGCGGCCCCATCGACAAGGACTACAGACTTCCCACAAACAGATTCTACCGTGTCCGCGCGACGAGTCAAGTCTGCGTGGATATTTTGAACGCGCGCTGGACTGAGGCGAAAAGCGGTGACAGGGCGGCAGCGAAGCTGCCGTTGGAGTTTGCGGAGCAAACTCCCGCCGTTCCAGCGGAACGGCACGTCTCCGCTTCGCTCCGCTGGTGCCAGTCCCCGTTTTTCGCCCTTGCTCGCGTACTGCGCGGGCCGGAAAACCGGGACTGCCACTCGCTGGCTGTACCGGCTTTCCGGCAAGTAGCCCGCGTTCAGAGTATCCACTCGTCAAGTCTGCGGCGCTTGACTGCGCGCCCCGGCCCGATATAATGCTCTCGGACCCCACCGGAGCCGCGGCTTGGCGACACACAGCCAGGAATTCACCAAAGGGATCTTCAAGAACAACCCGGTCTTCGTCCTCATGCTCGGGCTCTGCCCGACCCTGGCGACGACGACGGGCGTCAAGAACGCGTTCGCGATGGGGCTCGCGGCCAGCGCCGTCCTCGTCGCGTCGAACGTCATCGTCTCGCTCTTGCGCGGCGTCATCCCGAAGGCCGTCCGCATCCCGTGCTTCATCGTCGTCATCGCGAGCTTCGTCACCATCGTCGACATGGTGATGAAGGGCTACTTCTATGAGCAGAGCAAGGCGCTCTCGATCTTCATCCCGCTGATCGTGGTCAACTGCGTCATCCTCGGCCGAGCGGAGGCGTTTGCGTACAAGCACAACATTCTCCGGTCGCTTCTGGACGGGCTCGGCGCCGGGCTCGGGTTCACGCTCGCCCTGATGCTGATCGGCACGATCCGCGAGGTCGTCGGCGCCGGCACGGTCTGGGGCTATCCGCTGTGGCTGGTCGAGCGGGCGGCCGCGTCGGGCGGCGTCGAGAAGGTCCCGCCCTACGTGCCGCTCACGGCCCTCGTGCTGGCCCCCGGCGCCTTTATCGTGCTCGGCCTGCTGATGGCGTTCTTCCGGCAGATCACAATCAGCCGGCGGGCGATCGTGCCCGCGGAGGTGACGTTCGAATGAGCATCGAGCTGATCCTCCAGATCGCGATCCTCAACGTGCTCGTGCAGAACTTCGTCATCGCGAAGTTCCTCGGGCTCTGCCCCTTCATCGGGCAGTCGGACAGCAAGCGCAAGGCGATCGGGATGGGCGTCGCGGTCACGTTCGTGATGACGCTCGCGTCGTTCGTGACGTATCTGCTCTACAAGCACGTGCTCGTGCCGAACTCGGCGTTCCTGACGGCGATCCCGTTCCTGAAGCCGATCGCAGCCGACGGGCTGGTCGACGTGCTGAAGACCGCGTCGTACATTCTCGTGATCGCGTCGCTCGTCCAGTTCGTCGAGATGTTTCTGCGGCGGCACGTGCCGGCCCTCTACCGCGCGATGGGCATCTATCTCGCGCTCATCACGACGAACTGCGCCGTGCTCGGCGTCGCGCTGCTCAACACGACGGACGCGCCGAAGGACATCGGGCTCCTGGGCGCCGTCTTGCAGGGCTTCTTCGCGGGCATCGGCTTCACGCTCGTGATGCTCTTGATGGCCGGGATCCGCGAGCGGCTGGAGCACCTGAACCTGCCGACGTGCATGCGGGGCGCGCCGATCGCCTTCATCTGCACCGGTCTGATGGCGCTCGCGTTCCTCGGCTTCTCCGGAATGGCGAATTAGAGACGAGCTCCAAATGACAAGATACAAGATACAAACAAGCCACAAACACCAAGACTCAATACCCAAACACTCGAGTCCACGCACGGGGCGGCTCGTGTCATTGGCGTTTGGTGCTTGAGATTTGTTTGTCTCTTGTGTCTTGTGATTTGCCGTTGGCGCTGACTGAGGTGCTCATGGCTGGCTTCATCATTGGCTCGTTGATCGCGCTCGGTGTGCTGGCGCTGCTGCTCGGCATCGTCCTCGCCATCGCTTCGAAGGTCTTCCACGTCGACGTCGACCACCGGATCGAAGAGGTCGAGGAGCTGCTGCCGGGCATCAACTGCGGCGCCTGCGGCTACGCCGGCTGCGAGGCCATGGCCGAGGCCATCATCGCTGGCCACGCATCGCCCGCGAAATGCCCCGTCTGCACGAACGAGGAGCGCGGCGGCATCTTCGCGTTCCTCGGGCTCGAGCACGAAGAGGCGGAGCCCCGCATCGCGCGGATGCTGTGCGGCGGCGGGACCGCGTGCAAGGACAAGGAAGACTACGTCGGCGTCGGCGACTGCCGCGCGGCCGTCCTCATCCACGGCGGCCGGAAGGCGTGCGACACCGCGTGCGTCGGGCTCGGCTCGTGCGTCGATGCCTGTCCGTTCGAGGCGCTCTTCATCGGCGACGACGGCCTGCCGCACGTCATCGAAGAGCGGTGCACCGCGTGCGGAGCCTGCGAGCGTATCTGCCCGCGCCGCGTCATCGAGGTCATGCCCGCGAAACACATGGTCTGGGTCAAGTGCAGTTCGCACGACCGCGGCGCGGTCGTCAACAAGATCTGCGAGCGCGGCTGCATCGCGTGCAAGAAGTGCGAGAAGGAATGCCCCTTCGATGCCATCCACGTCGTCGACAACCTCGCCGTGATCGACTACGACGCGTGCAAGCTCTGCGGCAAGTGCGCGAAGGTCTGCCCGAAGGACTGCATCATCGATCTCAAGGCCATCCGCCGCGCGGCGAAGAAGGCGAAGGAGGGGCCCGCCCGGCCCGCCGAGGTGACGACGCAACTCACCAGGGCGTAGTGGCGACGTGGCGGTCGGCATGTTGCCAGCGGAACTCCGTGAGGATCATCGATCACTAGTGTCGCCGTCACAGCCAAATGAGTGTCAAGCACGTGGGTTCCTGGTCGGTGCCACGCACCGCAATCTCCGGGCGGACGGCGAGGCCGAGGCGCTGCCTTTGCGCCGCAACATGGTCACGTTGCTTGTCTATGCGCGGGATACCAGGGTCGTCGGCACGTCGAGTACGGGAAACATGCCCCTGAAAGCCGTGGGGGAAGTGACAGCACGCTTCGTCGCCCCCCCGAAGCTGACGTACAAGATCGGGACGCACGTCCACACGGTCCGTAGCGAGGCCGAAGTCTGGCCTTTGCACTTCTTGCACATCCTGGCGGACGTCGGCGGTTTGCTGTTGGCCAAGCCGGCACGGCGCTGGCGCCTGAGACGAGACGGGCAGCGTTTTCTCGACTGGTCCCCGCTGTCGCAAGTCCTGTTCTTGTTGGCGACATGGTGGCACGACGTGAACTGGCTGGTGACCTGTCCGTGGGAGGGGATCGGCGAGTATCTCCCGCGCTCTTTCCGTGGTGTCGCGCTGGCCCGGCTGCGCTCACTGGCAGTGGAAGAATCGATTCCCTTCGAAGGATTCGCGGACGCGGTTGTCGAAGAGGCCGGGCTGACGTGGGGTTCGGAGAACAGCGAGAACAAGTACGCAGCAGACATGCTGCGCCTATCGATTTCCCGGATGCTGGTCGACGTTCTGGCCGATTTCAGGGCCGTGGGCCGCGAGGGCCGCGATGTCGCGCCGGATGGCAGTTCGCTGTCCGGACTGATAGCGTTCAACATCACGCCCTTCGGAAAGGTGTTGCTTGACGCCGTGGCGATGATGAGCGGATGATGCCTCACGATTGGGGTTGGCAAGACTGCCGCGCGTCGGCTAAAGCCGCTCGAGCCGAAGCGGCCGCCACCCCCGCCTGATCCTCGGCCGAGTTGATGCTCCAATCCTGGGATGCGGGAGAGCGGGTGAGTTCCCGTTTCTCGTGGCACGGGCGTCTCGCCCGTGCGTCTCACGGGCATCCTGCCCGTGTACAAAGGTCGGGGACACGTCCCGATCCCCTTCCGCCTCCGGCGGGCATGTGTTTAGCCACGGCCGAAAAGCGGTGACAGCCACGTCTCCGCTTCGCTCCGCAGGTGGCAGTCCCCGTTTTTCGGCGCACGCGGCGCGAAGAGCAGCGGAAAACAGGGACTGGCACCCCGTTGCCTGTCCCGTTTTCCGCGTACGCTAAACACATACTCCGGCGGAAGGGGCTTCCGGTACATGTCCCCGTCCGGCGGCCACGGCAAGGTCGGCCGAGCTTGGAGTATCGATTCCCGAACCCCGGCATTGTTTCCTCCGGCCCGTTCTCCGGATATAATCGTTCCCATGAGCAGTCCGGGACTGAGCGCAGGGAACGACAGAATCCGCGAGGCGGCGAAGCTGAGCCAAAAGAAGTTCCGCCGCGAGACGGGCTGCGTCTTGATCGAGGGAGCACGCCTCGTCGCCGACGCCATGGCCGCGAAGGCCGACATCCGCGAACTCTTCTGCACGCCCGCGTTCCACGACTCGGACTACGGCAAGGCCGTCTGCATCTGCCGAGGACGGGAATGCACGCCGATCACCGACGCGGCCGCGGCCAAGCTCTCGGACACGCGGACCCCGCAGGGCGTGTTCGCCGTCGTCGAGTTCGCGCCGGCCGCGCTCGACGAGGTCGTGCTCGGCGTCGATGCGCTCGTGCTGGTCGCCGACGGCGTCGCGGACCCCGGCAACCTCGGCACGATGATCCGCTCGGCCGCCGCGATGGGAGCCCGCTGCGTCGTCGCGTCGGGCGAGGGCTGCGACGTGCTCAACCCGAAGACCGTCCGGGCGACGATGGGGGCCATCTTCCGCGTGCCCGTTGTCGTGGCCGGAGACGCCGGCGAGGTCGCCGCGGCACTCAGGTCGCGCGGGCTGGCGATCGCCGCGGCCGTCGCCCACGGGGGCGAGCCGCCGTGGCAGGCCGACCTCGAGCGCCCCGTCGCGCTGCTCGTCGGGTCCGAGGCCGACGGCCTCCCGCCGGGCGTTCTCGAACTCGCCGACACGCTCATCACGATCCCGATGCACCACGCGGTCGAGTCGCTCAACGCCGCCGGCTGCGCGGCCGCGTTGCTCTACGAAGCTGCCCGCCAGCGGGCGAAGGGGATGTGAGGCCGAGCGGATACTCCAATCGCGGGGTGGTTGGGCAACAGGGAATGCCCGCGTTCCTCTCGTCCTCGTCCTCGTCGTCGGTTGGTTCGAGGACGAGGCCCGCCCGCCGAAGCCTCGGCGAAGGCGGGACGACGAGGACGATCTCTGAGGCGGTGTCGGTCGTCGGCGCCGAAATACCCCATGCGAGCAAGGTGCCTGCGAGCAAGGTGCCTGTCACACTTAAAACGTGTATTCCTTTGCGCAGAAGGATGTTAGGAACGTCGATGTGAAAGTGATGGCCTGGAGGCCGGCGACTGGATACTCTCAGCGCGGGATGTCCGACCGGCGCGTCCTCCGTTCCGTGGCACGGCCGTCCCTTCGACTTCGCTCAGGACAGGCTTGGCCGTGCGTCACACGCCCATCCCCTCGGCCTAGCTCAGGACAGGCTTGGGCGTGTACGCCCACGGGCAAGATGCCCGTGGGACGCACGGGCGGGACGCCCGTGCCACGGCGGGGCGTCCTCAGGCCGACTCTCCGCGGTTCTACCCACTTCGAGATTGCCCCCCCGTTCAGAGCATCCGCTCTGTGAGGCCGCTCCGATTGACAACCGCCCCCGCGGGCCGTATGATGTGCTTTAGGATGGACGACCAGCCAGAACCCGCCTCGGAACCGGGCGACCCCCACCAGCGGCGCTCCGGTCTTCTTGCCGCCATTATCCTGCTTGCGAGCATCACGTGCGCCACGGCCGCAGAGCCGGACCCGCCGTACCTCCAACTCGAACTCAAGATGTTCGGCCTCATCAACGGCGACCGCGCGAAGCACAAGCGGAAGCCGCTCCGGTATGACAACGCCCTCGCGGCCGTCGCCCGCGCGCACAGCGCCGACATGCTCGAGAACGGATTCTTCAATCACAAATCTCCGACGACGGGCCTCGTCGGCGACCGGCTCTTCGTGGCGAAGGAGATCGTGATGGGATCGGGCGAGAACATCGCGATGTTCGACACGATCGACGGCGCTCAGGCGAAGCTGATGACGAGCCCCGGCCACCGGAAGAACATCCTGGGAAAGAGCTTCACCCACTGCGGCGTCGGGATCGTGCAGGGCGCGAACGGGATCTACTATATCACGCAGGTGTTTGCGATGCGGCCGCGGCCCGTCGACCCGAAGACGCTCGGGCCCAAAGTCGTCGCGCTGCTCAACAAGGTCCGTGGGGCCCGCGGCAAGCGGCCCTTCAATTCGAGCGGCGAGCTGGACCGTGTGGCCGCGGCCCACGTGGCGAAGGTCGCCGAGGCCGGCAAGCCCGTCGCCGTCGACATCCGCGCGGAGGCGGCGGCCGCGGGCATCAAGGCCGGGCGGATCAGCACGGGGCTCGTCTCGACGTGGAATCCCGGCGAGGTCGCATCGGCGGCGGCGTTCCTCAAGCCGGGCAAAGGGCGGATCGGGATCGGGGTCGCCAGAAACGAAAAACACAAGGACCTCGGATACGGGGTCATCTGGATCTTCGTGGTCTTTACCGATGAGTGAGCGCCGCCGCGGGACCGGCGGGCGGCGCCGAGCGCGATGATTTTTCAACTGCTGCTCATGGCCGTGCTGCTCGGGTTGTCGGGGTTCTTCTCCGCGTCCGAGACGGCGCTCTTCTCGCTCCCCCGGGGCGACCTGCGCCGGCTCGAACGGTCCGACTCGCTCGTCAGCCGCCTGATCCTCAAGCTCCGCGGGGACCCGCAGGGCCTCCTGACGACCGTCCTCTTCGGCAACATGCTCGTCAACGTGCTCTACTACTGCATCGCGGCGGCTGCCGCGCTGCAGGCGCCGGTCGGGGCGGCGTGGGCGCTGGGCATCGGGGCCTTTGTCGTCCACGTCATCGGCGGCGAGGTCGTTCCGAAGGCCGTCGCCGTTGCTCGCCCGCGGCGGGTCTCCCGCGTCGCCGCCGTGCCCCTCTTCTTCTTCCAGCGGTTCATCCATCCGGTCCGCTGGGCGCTCCTCAGCGTGACGAAGCTGTCCGCGGCCGTCTCCGGCGGGAACGCCCCCTCCGCGCACGTCACGCCCGACGAGCTTCAGCTCCTGATCCGCGCGACCGCGCAGCGCGGCCAGATCGCGACGACGGAGCGCGACATGATGCACGAGATCATGGAGTTCGGCGAGACGCGCGTCCGCGAGGTGATGGCGCCCCGCGTCGACGTCGTCGCCGTCGAGGTGGCCACCGACGCCGCCGAGCTGCGGGAGCTTGTCGAGGAGACCCGCGTCACGACCATGCCGGTCTACGAGGACAACATCGACAACCTCGTCGGGGTCGTCAACGTCGCGGACATGATGCTCTCGGGCTCGAACGATCTGCGCCGGAGCGTGCAGCCGGTGTCGCTGTTCGTCCCGGAGACCGCGCGGATCGAGGCCGCGCTGCACCAGTTCCGCGAGACCCATTCCTCGTTCGCCGTCGTGGTCGACGAGTACGGCGGGTTCGCCGGCATCGTCACGCTCGAAGATATCATCGAGGAGATCGTCGGCGACATTCCCGATGAGTTCGACACCGCCGACGCCGAGGTCGTGCGCCAGATCGGCCCCGACCAATTCGTGCTTTCCGGCGGGCTGGGCGTGCGCGACTGGAGCGAGCTGTTCGGGCTCGACCTCGACCTCGCGGAGGTCGAGACGCTCGGCGGCTTCATCGCGCTCCGGCTCGGCCGTCTGCCGGCCGAAGGCGAATCGATCACGTTCGGCAACCTCCGATTCACCGTGCAGCAGGTTCGGCGCCGCCGCGTCACCGAGGTCCTCATCGAGCGCCTCAACGGCGGGGCGCAGGGCCGGGAGGGCGCCGCATGATCTGGATACTCATCGCCATCGGCGTCTGCCTGCTGACCGAGGCGTTCTTCTCCGGCGCCGAGATCGGGTTCTACTCGGTCAACCGGCTCCGGCTGCAGTCGCGCGTCGAGGACGGCAGCCGCCGCGCCGCTGTTCTTCAGAAACTGCTCGACACGCCCGACACGACGATGATGACGACCCTCGTCGGCACGAACCTGATGGTCTACGCCGCGTCGGCGCTCGCGACGGAATCACTGGCCGGGTTCCGCAGCCCCGAACTGCTCGCCACGCTCGTGCTGACGCCCGTCATCTTCGTCTTCGGCGAGATGATCCCGAAGGATATCTTTCACCGGCGGGCCGACACCCTGATGTATCGGATCGCGGGGACCATCGACGCGCTCCGCCTGATCGTCCGCCCGGTCACCGGGGCGCTGCAGGCGCTCGTTCTGCTCCTCACGGGCGGGCGACTCCGCGGGCAGCGCGGGGCGCTCTTCTCGCGGGCCGCCCTCTGCGAGTGGATCGCGGAGGGACAGCGCGAGGGCGTGCTGACCGGATATCAACAGGCGCTCTCGGCGAACGTTATGGCCGTCATGGAGCGAAGCGTATCGACCGTGATGGTCCCGTTCGAGGCGGCGACCGTGCTGCCGGCCGATCTGGCCGGCGAGGAGTTGGCCGCCGCGATCCGGGGCGCCGGGCGCTCGCGCTTGCCCGTTGTCTCGGGGCCGGAAATGAGTATAGTGGGAGTGCTGCACACGCTGGACTACATCTGCGCGGGCGACGGGGCGTCACTCGCCGATCTGGTGCGTCCGGCGGTCGAGGTCAAGCACGACGACGGGGTCACATCGGTCCTGGTCTCGCTCCGGCGGGCGCGCGGGCAGATGGCGATCGTCACCGACGACGGCGGCAGGCCGGTCGGGGTGGTGACGGTCAAGGATCTCGTCGAGGAAATTGTTGGCGAGTTACAGGACTTTTAGACGGGGGCCCCGGTGGCGGCTGACCTGCACGTCCATACCACGTTCTCGGACAGTACGCTTACGCCCGCAGAGGTGATCCACGAGTGCATGTGGCATGGCGTCGACGTCGTCGCCATCACCGACCACGACTCGGTCGAGGGCGTCGGGGCGGCGCGGGAGGCGGCGGCCCAGGCCGGCATCCGGGTGATCGCGGGGGCCGAGCTGACCGCCTACGAGGGGGACAACGAGATTCACATCGTCGGGCTCTTCATCGACGAGAATAGCGCGGGCCTCGCCAAGGTGTTGAAACGCAGCCGCGACGAGCGGCGCCTGCGCGTGTTTGAGATCGTGCGAAAGCTCCGCGAGCTCGGCGTCGAGATCACGGCCGAAGAGGTCTTCCGGATCGCGGGCGAGGGCGCCCCGGGCCGGCCCCACGTCGCCCGGACCCTCAAGAATCGGGGGCACGTCGAGACGATTCAGGACGCGTTCAAGTACTACATCGGAAACGAACGGCCGGCGAACGTCAGCAAGTACCGGATGACCGTGCCCGAGGCCAGAGACGTCATCCGCAACGCCGGCGGCACCTCCATCGTCGCCCACCCCGGAGCGACCCTCTCCGATCCGACCGTGCGCGGCCTCATCGACGACGGGATCGACGGCATCGAGGTCTTCCATCCCCTTCACTCCTACACCAAAGAGCACAAGTATCTCCAGATGGCCGGCGACCTCGGGGCGCTCGTCTCGGGCGGGTCCGACAGCCACGGCATCGCGCGCGAGTGGTCTCGCATCGGCACCATCAAGGTCGCGCCCGAATACGTCAAGCTGCTGGAAGACCGGGCGATGAGCCGCAGGTAAGACGCCGACTCCAACGACCGAGGGCCCCGAATGGGACTGTTCGCCAAGCTCGCCTCCACCGCCGACGGCATCCGGCGGGGGCTCGCCAAGACCCACGAAAAACTCGCCGCCGGCTTCAACGGCATCTTCGCGTTTACCCGCAAGCTCGACGACGACGTCTGTGACGAACTCGAGGAACTGATGATCGGAGCCGATGTCGGCGTGCAGGCGACGACCGAAATCATCGAAGACATTCGCGAGGCGCACAAGCGCGGCGAGGTGACCGACACCGCGAACCTGAAGGACTACCTGAAGGCGGAACTCAAGCAGACCCTCGGCGAGAGCGACCCCGGAATCCACGTCGCCGACGCGCCGCCGACCGTTCTCCTCGTTGCCGGCGTCAACGGGTCCGGCAAGACGACCTCCATCGCCAAGCTGGCGAAGTTCTTCCACGACAGCGGCAAGAAGGTGCTGCTCGCCGCGAGCGACACCTTCCGCGCCGCAGCCGTCGAGCAACTCGAGATCTGGAGCAAGCGCATCGGCGTCGACATCGTCAAGCATCAGACCGGCGCCGACCCCGCCGCCGTGACCTACGACGCGCTCGAGGCCGCCGTCGCCCGCAAGGTCGACGTGCTCATCGTCGACACCGCCGGGCGACTCCACACGCAGAAGAACCTGATGTCCGAGCTGGAGAAGATCCGGCGCGTCATCGCCAAGCAGGTGCCGGACGCGCCGCACGAGGTTATCCTCGTGCTCGACGCGACGACCGGCCAGAACGCGATTCAGCAGGCGACGCTCTTCAGGGAGGCGATCGGCGTCACCGGCATCTTCCTCGCCAAGCTCGACGGGACCGCCAAGGGCGGGATCGTCATCGCGATCAAGAAGCAGATCGACATCCCCGTCAAGTTCATCGGAGTCGGCGAGCAGCCCGAGGACATCGAGCCGTTCGACCCCGACACATTCGTCGAGGCATTGATGGAATGACCCCTCCCTCGCCGGCCGACCGCGCGTCCGACGCGGTCGTCACGCTACTCGGGCTCGGCAAGCTGCCGCTCGCGCCCGGCACGTGGGCGACGCTCGGCGCCGCCGCCGTGCACGCGCTCGTCGCGTGGCTCGTCGGCACGGACAAGAGCCCCTTCTTCCTGCCCGCGCTCGCAGCCCTGACCACCGTCGCATCGATCCTGTATCAGCCGTGGGCGGAGCGGTTCTACGGCGACCCCGACCCCAGGTCGTTCGTCATCGACGAGGCCGCCGGGTACTTCCTCGCCGTCTCGTTCTTTCCCCGCGGGCCGCAGTTGCTCGTGGGAGTGCTCGCCTTCGTCTTCTTCCGAGCGTTCGACATCCTCAAGCCGTTCCCCGTCCGGCAGGCGGAGAGGGCCGGGCACGGCCTCGGGATCGTGCTCGACGACCTGCTCGCCGGTCTCTACGCCGCACTGCTCACCCACCTTCTGATGCGCGCGTTCTTCTGAGCATCGCGGGACGAAGGGCTCCGGTTCTGATGCGAGCGTTCTTCTGAGCATCGCGGGACGAAGGGCTCCAGCGCTCTCTGGGCGTTTCTCCGTTTCCTTCTCGCTCGGTAACACTTCAGCCGAATGAAGTGGATCAGTTCGGCAAGGGCGGCAGTGTACC
>CAYLQD010000099.1:0-12074 GCA_964385685.1 uncultured Planctomycetota bacterium
CCCGGCAGCCACTTGCCGCCGGCGTTCGTGATATCGACACCGTGGGAGTAGAGGACCTTCCCCGTCTTCGTGTCGATGGTCGTGAAGCTGCTGAACGAGCGCTGCGGCAGTTCCCTGTTGAACTTCGCGAGCAACTCCTTGTCGGTCCGCCCGAGGTACTCTCGCATCTCCGCGATGAGCTCCTCGCGCATCCTGGGCTTCGAGCCACCCCTGAGGTACATGTATCCGTCGCCGATGGCTATCCACATTCTCTGCCCGGGAAGGACCCAACGCGGCTGCCCGCGCTTCACGTCGATGGCGTAGATGGTCCCTCCACTGAGCGCGTAGAGCGTCTTGCCGTCGCGGTCGGCGGCCATTGCGTCCCACTTGCCGCCCGCGGGTGCGCCGTATTTCTGGAGGTCCTTACCGGTTGCGGGGTCGATCCGGGCGATGTGCTCGAGGTAACGCAGGAAGATGCTGCCTGGGGCGCCGCAGAGGTCGGTCATCGGGCGGTTCCAGATCGCCCGGCCGGTGTATTGGTCGAACGCGAAGAGCGTCCGGCCCTCGGGCACGAGGAGCACGCCCTCCATGATGTAGGAGCCCGGCGTGCGACCGCCGTAGCCGGTGTGCGGCGTGCCATACCAGAGCATGCCCAGCGGCGGCTTCAGTGCGCCGTCGTGGCTGCTGTTCGTGTGGCCGGCGTCGCCGCCCCCGTGGAACCACCCGCCGGCGTCCCCGAGACGGGGCCGGATGCGCCTCTTTCCGCCGATCAACGACACGCCCCGGATCGGTTTCAGTATTCGCTTGAGGTCTTCGGTCTCTTCCGATCGCTTGCCGCCCTCGGCCTCTCTCTCCGAGACGATCAGGTCCGCGAGGAACGACGAGAACGGCAGGTTGGCGCCCGGCTTCTGGTGATAGGCAATGAGGCGCGAGACGTGCATCCCCGCGCGGCCGTATGCCCCGCGCGCGGCATCCGTCTTCGCGGCGTCGCGGAAGACGGCGACGACATAGAGCTTCGTGCGCCTGGCCAGCTCAAAGGCAAGCTCGCCGCTCTCGCAATCGACCACGACGGCGTAGCCCGCCTTGACGCCCGACTTCGCGACAATGTCATCCGCGGCGGCGGCGAACGTCTTGCCGCCCTTGAACGGGTCGGCCTCGACCGGCTCCTCGACCACGCCGCCCACCCTGGCCTTGCCCTTCGGCGCGAAGCAGTAGATCGTGCCCTGGCGCGTGGCGGCGAAGAGCCGCCCGTTCGCCACGATGACCTGGTTGGCGCGCTCGGGGACGTCGGCCGACCACAGCAGCTTGCCGTTCTTGGGGTCGCGAGCGTAGATGCCCGACGTCAGGCCGTTGGTGAACGCGGTGTGGTAGAGGACTCCGCCCGCATACGCGACACTCGACAAGTCGGGATCGTAGTGAAAGAAGATCGGCCAGCCACTGCGACGGTGCCCGGGGTTGCGATAGGAGAGCACCGAGCTGCTGTCGACCGAGCGGCCCGGCACGGGCTGTTTCCACAGCGGCGTGTGCTTCTTCTTGTCCTTCTCGCCCAGCGTCACGGCGCGGTCGCCGAAGTATCGGATGCCGTCCTTGCGGACGCCGTAGACGGGCCAGAAAGTCGTCATAATGTTGGGCCATTCGGGCCACTCGTCCGGGCCCGGGGTGACGATGCCCGGCTTGCCGGTCTCTCGCTGGTAGAAGACCATCGTCCACCAGCCGAGGAAGTAGCCCCAGTTGTCCTTGGGCACGCAGAGCATCTTCTTCGTGGCGACCAGGTGCCCGGCCGGCGACATGCTCGACCGGAGCCCGGTCTCGCTCTGAATGCCGTCGCGCCAGATGACCTTCCCCGTCTCCGCGTCCAGGCAAAACATGAACGTGCCGTCGTGGGGGAACACGCCGGCGCCGAAATAGGCGACGCCGTTGTCGACAAGCACGCCGGTTCGGACGGGCCAGACCGAGACGGGCTTCTCGTACGAGACCATCCAGCGGTCGGCGGGTGCGGCCCTGTACTGCCAGACGATCTTCCCCGTCCTCGCGCTCAGGCAGTACACGTACCCGTCGTCGCTGCCGACATAGACCTTGCCCTTCCAGAAAGTCGGAACGCGAGTCACGGCCGCTCCGGCGTAGAACTCCCACCGCACCTTGCCCGTCGCTGCGTCGAGGCAGACCGTCCGGCCGTCGGCTCCGCTGTTGAAGAACACACGGTCGCCCGCTGCGCTGATCGGAAGCGTGTACCACGTCATCCAGGGGTACTTCTCGCCGCCCGGGCCGGGCGGTTTGGGTGCCACGCGCGATTGGCGCGAGCGGAACGCCCACACCTGCTCGAGGGGCGGATCGACACGTTCACTCGTCACGCCGCTCCGCAGGGGGTCGTGCCGCCACGTCGGCCAGTCTTCGGCCTGCGCCACGGATGCCGCGCACAGGAGCAGCGCGGTCAAACAGAAGTTGCGATGCATGCCGGGAGCCCCCTTCTATTTCTTGTCGGTCGGCGGTTTCGGTTCGTAGTCGATCAGGAGCACGGGCGCCTGCTTGGCGGTGAAGGTGAAGGCATTGTGTGTCTGCATGCCCCGGTCGCGGACCTGGTGGCTCCAGTAGATGGGGCCGTTCAGCGCCGTGGGTTCGATGGCGAGAAAGACCCGGCGAGTGCCCTTGTCATTGGCACCAATCGTGCCGGGGACTGTCGCCTCGACCGTGTAGGGATCCCACGTGACGGGCTCCAGCCGCGAGGCCCCGTCCGTCATCTCGGGCTGCGCGGGGAACTTGATCTTGTTGAGGTCCGGCCACGGCGGCCCCTTGATCTGCCGCACCGCGCCCCAGTAGTCCTTGCGCGGCGTTCGCACCTTTTCGGCGGGGCCGAAGAGCCCCTGGTAGCACCGCCACAGGCCGGTCGCGACGTGGAGCTGCACCCGGACGCGGCGGATCTTGCCGACTTGCCCCGGGACGTCGAACGAGAGATAGGCGTGAGCCGTGCCGTCGTCGCCGGCCTTCACGGTTCCCTTCGAGACCGGCAGCCGCGGCAGGTAGGGTGTCACCCACACGCGCTCGTACCAGGTTCTGCGCTCGATGTCGGACGAGTGGAATCGCGAGTCTCCGAACAACTCCCTCCGCTCCAGTTCGCCCAGCCACTCGACGGGGACCTCCCGCTCCAGCCGGGTCTTTCCGTTCTCGGACACGAGCTTGATCGTAATCTTGTGCGAGCCGGATTTGACCTTGCCGGTCGCCTTCAACTGGACGGCGATGGTCTTCCGCGTGTCCGGCGCAAGCTCGACGGCGCCGCCGTCGGGCAGCACGGCCTCGAAGCCCTTCGGTGTGTCGAGCACGATCTTGCCCTTGAACGGCTCCGTCAGGTGGTTGGCGACGCCGATCTCTATTGACTCCTCCGGCTTGGTGCGGCCCAGCCAGATGTTCTTCGGCGCGGAGAATCCCATCGTCGTCATCTCCTTGCGCCGGATCACCAGCCCGCTGATCATCGGCATCTGGCCGACGGTGGGCTTCTCGGTCTTGGCGACGAGGCCGAGCACGAGGTGGCCGTCCAACTCGACCTTGAACTCCTTCCAGATTGCGCGGTTGGCGGCTCCGGCCTCCTTGATGATGTCGAAGTTCTTCAGCACGCGCTCGCCGTTCAGGCGGACGTCGAAGACCCGCTGCCCCGGCTTGTCGCCCTGCGGGGCACTGAATCCCAGCCGCACGGTGAACGTGCCGGCTCCGTCGGCCGGCGAGGTCACTGGCACGGCCAGCCGCTTCAGGCCGTGTGAGGCCGTGGCGAACACGAACGGGGCGCTTGTGTTCTCGGCCGGCGTGTCGTTCAAGCTCGGGCGGCCGTCCCTCTGGATCCCCCAGCGCGTCCCGGCTCCCATCGGGTAGTAGACCGCCGGGGCCTGGAACCGGAGTTGGAGGGCGGTGGGATGCGCCCTCGTTCCCAGGTGCAGCCACAGGTTCCCGTCCTTGTCCTTGCGGTCGCCGGCGGCTCCGAAGTTCACATGCAGGTGCTTCACGGGCAGCGGGCGGCCCCTCTGGAAGAACTCGAACGGGGTCGCGGGTTCCTCGGGCAACTGCGCCATGGCCATGGTGAATGGGAGCGACCATGGGCAGCCGCATCCGGCGTTCATCGGCGCCTTCAGCATCATGCCGCCGCCGCTCGCGGCATCAGGGTTGCAGGCGGTGCGCTGGTGCCACGAGATGTACATCCCGCGGTCGCGGAGGATGTCGTGGTAGCCGAATCCCTTGCTGCGGCCGAAGAGGAAGTGCTCGGAGCCGTTGTAGCCGCCACATTGCTTGTCGTAGCGGCACCATATCCAGTCGCTCTTCTGGCCCGTGATGGGATGAGGCCGCTGCTTGCTCACCCCGGTCGCGAGGTCGAAGGCCCACGGCTCGGCGTAGATGGAGTCGCCCGTCACGACCGGCTGAAAGCGGTAGTTGCCGGCTCGCTTCCAGAGGAGCTTGCCGGTGGCGCCGTCGTGCACGGCGATCTCGCTGAAGCGGAACTCTCGGCCGTTGGGATCGCCCCAACTGCCCCACCACTTCGCGCCGTGCGACCTCGAGAAGACGACCTTGCCGTTGTGCGCGGCGACCCACTGGTCGGCGTTGGCGACGTCGACGGCGCGCTGATAGAGAATCTTGCCCGTCATTGCGTCGCGAGCGGTCAAGAGGCGGAACGTGCGCCGGCTGTTGTCGTAGTCCTTGAGCCGCTTCGGATCATTCGCCTGCAGGTAGGCCTTCATCTCGGCGACCAGTGCATCGCGCTGTTCGTTCGAGACCTCGTTGCTCAGAACGTACAGGCGGCCGTCGGCGATGGCGCGCCACCCGCCGAACTTGTTTCCCTGGCCCGGTCCGCCGAGCGTCCAGAGCGGCCGACCGGTCTCCGCGTTCAGGGCGAACGTGCAGTTCCAGCGCTTCTTGTTGGCATCCTGTCCGTCCCCGGTTCCCCAGATCGTCTTGCCGTCGGCGCTGATGGCGACGGCACCCCATCTTGCGCCGGGGAAGGGCACGTGATACTCGCGGACGAGTCTTCCTGTCCAGATGTCGAGCCGCAGCATGCCGGTCTTGAACGGGACCAGGAGCCCGCCGCCGCCCGCGGCGAACGCCGTGAACCTCGAGCCGATGTCCTTTGCCTCGCGCCGCCACAGGAACCGCCCGTTGTACTGGTCGTAGGCCTCGATCGTGTTGCGGTCGGTCGGGCAGGCCATCACGCCGTTGTGGACGATGGGCGGCTGGATGCTCGGGACCTCGGAGACGTATGGCGGGCCGTACCAGACCATGCCGAGCGGCGGCTTGAGGGCTGCGTCGTGGCTGGACATCGTGTTGCCCGGGCTGCCGTGCCGGTGCGTCCAGCCGCCGCCGTCCTTGACGGCTGGCCGCGTGTGCTTCGCCCAGAGCATCTCGTGCTGCTTGAAGACCGGCCAGCCGTCTCGCTCGCCGATCCATGCCTTCAGAGCCGCCTCGTCGATTACCCCCGGTTTGTGCTTCGTCGAGCGGCCGCCGATGAGGGCGATGCCCCGGATCGGCTTGAGCAGGCGTTCGAGGTCCGGTGTGTATTCCTGGAGCTCGCCTGTGACGGCCGCCGCCTCCGACACGATCAGGTCGGCGAAGTTCGGAGAGTAGGGGAGCTTCGTGCCCGCTTCCTGATGCCAGACCGAGATCCGTGAGCCGTGCATGTTGGCCCGGGCGAAGAGTTCACGGGCGGCCTGCGCCTTCGCACCGTCCTTGAACACGGCGCAGATCATCAGCTCACTCCGCTTCGCCAGCTCATACGCGAGCGCGCCGGTGTCGCAGTCGAGCACGAGTGCGTAGCCCTTTCCCTCGAGCCCGACGCCTCGTTCCTGCTGGTTGTTCGGAGCCAGGATGCGGTAGGCGGCGTGGCGGCAGGCGTTGATGTCCGGCCGCCTCGGGAACGGGTCCGAATCGACCGGCTCGTCGATCACGCCCTGCGCCGGCGTGCCCTTCGGCGCGAAGCAGTAGATCGAGCCGTTCCGGGTCGAGAGGACGAGGCGGCCGCCAGCAATGATGATGTGATACGTCCGCTCGGGGATCCGTGTCGACCACAGTTCGGAGCCGTCCGCGGGGTTGAGCGCGTAGAGGACTCCGCCGGTCCCCTCGGCCGGTCGGCCGGGGCCCACGTGCCGGTAATCGTTGCCGGCCAAGTAGACGACGCCTCCGGCGTACGCGATCGCGTCCTGAGCGAAGTAGGTGTTGGGCACGTGCTTGCGCCAGACGACCTTCCGGCCGCCCTCTTTGTGCTCGTTCTCGGCTGTCCACGCCGTAATGCCTCCGCCCTGAGCCCAGATGCGGACGCCGTCGGCCACCAGCCCCTTCACGATGTCGGACGCGCCGCGATGTGTGTCGTACTCGGGGTCGTTCTCTTGAGCGAACGAGCCGTCCGTCCGGCGGTAGCGCACCTGGTACCTGTGGAATCCCTTGAGTTCGGTCGGGAGGATCATCGTCTTCGTGGTCGCGAAGATGTGCCCGGCGAAACCGTATCGATAGCACTCGGCCTGCCAGACGCGCCTCGCCGTGCGGGCGTCGATAGCGTTCACGTACATGCCGTCATGGGGGAAGATGCCCGCGCCGAAGTAGGCGACGCCGTCGTCCAGGAGCACGTCGGTGCGGACCGGCCAGATGGACGACATCCGGCCGAACGAGATGAACCAGCGGGTGCGCGGAGTGGCCTTATGTTTCCAGACGAGCTTCCCCGTCTTCGCGTCGAGGCAGTAGACAAACCCGTCGTCGCTGCCGACGTAGACCTTGCCCTCGTAGACATTGGGCGAGCAGGTGATCGCCGCGCCAGTGAGGAACTCCCACCGGACCTTGCCCGTCTTCGCATCGAGACAGGCGACGCGGCCGTCGCTGCCGGTGAAGAAGACCGAATCGCCGGCGGCCGTGATCGGGAGCGCATAGCGGACGTGCTCGGGCAGCGGTTGTCTCGCGCTGGAGCCGAACTTCTGCGTCTCCTTCGGGCGAATCGGAACGTGCTTCGGCGCGGGCCGCGCCAGGCGCGACCGGAAGTACCAGACGTTCGTCAGCGGGAGCGCGAGCTTCTCGGTCGATACGGCCGACCGCATCCGGTCGTGGCGGTAGGTCGGCCAGTCTTCGGCCCGGCCCGCGGTCGAGCAGAACAGGATGGCGATTGCGAGCAGGGAGCGTCCGGCGTTGGGTCTCATTTCGCTGCTTCCTCGTATCGGTGCTGTGGTTTCGACTTGACCTCGGCCATTGCAGCTTGCCTCATTATAGCGTCCCATCGCGCGTGCGGGGCGGAATTCTGGCCGGGATCGCCCCAACCCGTGAAAAGACCTGAATTATCGCTGGCCATTTCCGCGAAAGAGGTGTATATTTCAATCACCTCAAGCGGGCCGTTCTTGCGGCCACCCACCACGACACAGTGCTATTTCTGTTCGGACCGGGAAAGAGAGGCCCGGAGTCAAATGAAACTAGTCATTGGATGGACAACGAAGGTGCCAGGCTCCCTGTGCAGCCAGTGCGCAGGCGAACACCAGCGCCGTCGGCGTCTGTTGACTCCGGAACTCCTGCCAGGAGGTAGCTGACCACGTTCCGGGTCGCGGGCGCCAGAACGCTCGTGACCCAGATCAGTCGACAAGCACATCCAAGGGTCACGAGCGTGACGTCCACGCTTGTGGCCCTTTTTTGTTGCCGCACCGAACCGGCGCTGCCGAGTCGCTCAGGCCCGGCAAGGCCCCGGCCCTGAGCTGAGCCCCGAAGGGGCGTGATTCGTCAGCCCAGGGCAACGCCCTGGGAAAACGGGTGCGTGCAAAGAAGGGGAGCCCTGTAAGGGCGATAGGGGCCGATTGGCTGGCCCCGCGAGGAAGACGAGATGGACCTGAAGTGCAGAATACCGGATGACATCACTCGGCAGCTCGCGGAACAGACGGGCTGGACGGGGGAACCGCGCTATTCCGTCCTGAGCGATCTGACGCTCGGCCGGCGCTACGGCTGCACCGTTCTGCTCGTCGCGGACGGCGAGGTCATCGTGTGCGATTCCGATGGCCGGACAGTGCGCGTCGACCTCGCCGACATCAAGGAGGTCAAGGTCGACGAGCTGTTCGGCGGCGCCCGGCTCGTGGCCGAGACCGCCGACGGCGAGAAGGGCCTCGTCCACTACACGAAGGCGTGCGTGCCGGAGTTCGCCGCGATGTGTCGCGTGCTGAACGACCTCGCGGGGCAGCGGACGCCTGAGCTGCCCGACGAGCACGAGCGCGCCTACTGCGCCCGCTGCGGCGCTCCGCTGCCCCAGCGCGGCGCCAATTGCCCGAAGTGCGTGCCCAAGTGGCAGGTGCTGCGGCGGCTGCTGGGGTTCGTCAGCGCCTACCGCCGCCGCGCGGCGCTGCTCGTCGGCCTGACGTTCGTGACGGTCGGCACGCAGATGGTACCGCCGCTGATAACGAAGGTGATCGTCGACGACGTGATCGAGGGGCGAGACCTCGCGCACCTCGGGCTGTGGATCGGCGGGATGGTGCTCTGCGGCGCGGTCCTCCTCGGCTCCGGGCTCGTGAGCGGGTGGCTGAGCTGCTGGCTGGCGAGCCGGATCGTTGCGGACCTGCGGACGCGGCTGCACACGCACCTGCAGCGGCTGCGGATGAACTACTTCAACCGGCGGGACTCCGGCGAGATCGTCGGCCGCGTGATGCACGACAGCGGGGAACTGCAGGACTTCCTCATCGAAGGCGTGCCGTTCCTGATGGTCAACGGGATGTCGTTCGTGGCCATCGCCGTCATCCTGCTGTGCCTGGACGTCTGGCTCGCGGTGCTCGTGTTCCTGCCGGTCCCGTTCCTGATCGGCGGGAGCAGTTGGTTCTGGCGGCGGCTGATCCCGCTCTTTCACAAGCACGGCTCGCGCCGCGAGCGGCTGCACACGATCCTGGCGGAGTCGATCCGCGGGATCAAGTCGGTCAAGGCGTTCGCGCAGGAGGACCGGCGCGCGGGCGAGTTCGACCGCGCCAACGAGGCGGCGTTCCGTGTCGGGTTCGGCATCGACCGCACGTTCGTCGGGTTCTTCGAGGTGATGTTCTGGATCATGTCGCTCGGCGTGGCCGGCGTCTGGTTCTTCGCCGCCCGGCGGATCGGGCAGGGCGACTCGGGCCTGACCCTCGGCACCCTGCTCGCGTTCGTCGGGTACATCTGGCTCTTCTACGGGCCGCTCAAGTGGTTCGCAGACGTGTTCAACTGGATGACGCACGCGTTTGCGAGCGCCGAGCGCATCTTCGCGGTGCTCGACTCGCCGCCGGAAATCCACGACGCGGCCGACGCGGTCGAGCTGCCGCGGCTCGAGGGCCGGATCGCGTTCCGCGACGTTCGCTTCAGCTACGAGCGCGGCAAGGAGATCATCAAGGGCGTCTCGTTCGACGTCGAGCCCGGCGAGATGATCGGCCTAGTCGGCAAGTCGGGCGTCGGCAAGAGCACGGTCATCAACCTCGTCTGCCGGTTCTACGACGTGGACTCGGGCCTGATCACGATCGACGAGCATCCGGTCCGGAAGATCAAGCTCGACCAGCTCCGGCGGCAGATCGGGATCGTGATGCAGGAGCCGTTCCTGTTCAGCGGAACGATCCTCGACAACATCCGGTACGGGTCGCCGGAGGCGACGTTCGACGACGTGGTCCGGGCCGCTCGCGCGGCCAAGGCCCACGAGTTCATCCTCGCGAAGGAGGACGGATATGACACGTTCACCGGCGAATCGGGCGCGGCGCTGTCGGGCGGCGAGAAGCAGCGCGTCGCCATCGCGCGAGCGATCCTGCACGACCCGCCGATCCTGATTCTCGACGAGGCGACGTCGTCCGTCGACAGCGAGACCGAGAAGGCGATTCAGGAGGCGATCGCGAACCTGATCCGCAACCGGACGACGCTGGCGATCGCCCACCGGCTCGCGACGCTGCGAAACGCCCATCGGCTGGTCGTGCTCGATGACGGCAAGATCGCTGAGCAGGGCACGCACGACGAACTCCTCGAGCGCGGCGGCATCTACGCCAACCTGGTTCAGATCCAGGGCGAGTTGAGCCGCCTGCGCGGTGAAGTGTGGAAGGAGTAGGACAATGATCAAGACAGCGAACGGGCTCCAACTGCTTCGGCGCGGCGATGAGGTCTTCGTGCGCCGCGACGGCGAGGAATCCCGCACCCCCGTCAAGCTCGTGTGGGCGCGGCCCATCTCCGCCCGCGGCGGCGAGATTTGCCTCGTCGACCGCGACAAGCGCGAGGTCGGCATGCTGCAGGGACTCCACGAACTCGACGAGGAGTCGCGCCGGATCGCCGAGGAGGAGCTTGCGCGCCGCTATCTCGTGCCCCGCATCACGCGCGTCATCCGGACAAGCGCCAGCTTCGGCGTCCGCTACTGGCACGTCGAAACCGACCTCGGCGAGCGGACGTTTGCGCTCCGGCACGCGAGCAAGAACGCGGTGTGGATCGACGACGACCATCTCGTGCTGTGCGACGCCCTCGGGTGCCGCTACGAGATTCGTCCATACTCCGCGCTCGACGCCCGCTCCCGCGCCGAGGTCGAAAAGGTGATCTAGTTCGGCGTGATTGACCGGCATGGGCGACGGATATAGACTGAGGCCGAGCGAGAGCTTCGCTCGAGGGGGCGACGGTGCACCCGTTCCCGCGTGTGCGCTTCGGCAGCCCCGCCTTCAAGCAGCAGGTCGGGCGCGCCCTGCGCCGACGGCTCGGGGACCGCAACGCCGCGGCATCGGAGCGGATGGACGCGGCCGAAGCGCTGGTCGCGCGCCAGGAAGCGGAGAAGCAACCGCTCCGTTATGCGGCGCGCCAGTTGAAATCGCCGGCGCCGACTGTGCGGCTCGTCGGGGCCACGCGGCTCGTGCGGCTCCGGGACGGGCGCGCACACGGTCCTCTGCGGCAACTCGCACGAAGGACCGATGATCCGACCCTTGCCGCCATCGCCGCGCTCCTTCTTGTGGAGATCGGGGACCGGGAGGCGGCAGACCGACTGGCTCGGCTTGCGGGGCGGCTCGACCACCGCTTTCAGCTTGCCGCAGGCCACCGGCTCACGCGGCTCGGCCATCCCGCGGCGCCGCGCTTCACACTGGCAGGCATCCGGCGAGAAGGCGGACGAAAAGCCGCCCGCCTGGAGGTGCGGCACGAAGGCCAGATACGGGTCTTTCCGACCGTGGACGGCTCGCACGTCGCCAATGTCTTCTCGGGCGAGCGGCCGGGTCATATGCCGGGCAACACGCATGTGTCCATGCTCTTCGTGTATTGGGTCCACGCCGCGCGCGCGTTCCGGCGCAGGGGGCTGACGCGGCTCGCCATGCAGCGGACGTTCGAGGAAGCGCGCGATCTCGGCTACTCCTGCATCACCCTGGACACGGGCACGCGCAACCCGGCGCACGCGCTCTACCGGAGCTTCGGCTTCGTTGACGTACGCGTCGAGAAACAACTGACGCACAACTTGAAGCACGAGCCGCCGCGGACCCGGGCGAAGGGCGTGACGGTTCGTCTCTACCGGCCGGGCGACGAGATACGCATGGCCCGGCTGTTCAACAAGTGTTACGGTGATTGGTTCGGGATGGCGCTCAAGCGGCCCACGCGGCCGGCCAGGGGCGACGTCGCGCTGCTGGCGTGTCGGGGCGGCAAGCTGGCGGGGTACGTGACGGCCGGCAGGCACGTCGACCACGCGACGATCAATGAGCTGGCCATCGCTCCGGGTGACAAGCGCGGGGAAATCGCGGCGGCGCTGATGCAGGCGTTGCACAACCGCCTCAAGCGGCGCGGCGCGAAGACAATCTCCCTCTGCCACTCCGGCACTACGTTGGTGCCGCTGCTCGGGCCGCTTGGCTACACGAGCCGGCCGAGCCGCGGGGTCGACATGCTCGCGCTGGTGGACTTGCCACAGTTCTTCGAGGAGATCACGCCGCTTCTGGAGCGGCGCCTGCGGAAGAACGACTGGTCCGGCGCGATCGCGATTCGAGGCGAGAAACACCGGGCGGCGCTGGCAATCCGTGATGGCCGGGTCGGGGTTTGTCGCCGGCTGCCGACCCGCGCCGACATCACCCTCGCCGGCTCCGACGCGACCATCACGAAGAGTAACACTTCAGCCGAATGAAGTGGATCAGTTCGGCAAGGGCGGCAGTGTACCG
>CAYLQD010000100.1:0-12011 GCA_964385685.1 uncultured Planctomycetota bacterium
GGTACACTGCCGCCCTTGCCGAACTGATCCACTTCATTCGGCTGAAGTGTTACGTATCCCGAAGGACGGCGCATACACGTTCTTCACCGCGTCGGACGACGGCAGCAAGCTCTTCATCGGCGACACGGAGGTCGTCGACAACGACGGGGTCCACGGCGTGGTCGAGAAGAGCGGCGTCATCGAACTCAAAGCGGGCCTGCATCCGATCCGTGTGATCTTCGCCCAGGGCGGCGGGGGCCGAGCGTTGCGTGTGTCATACGATGGGCCCGGGATCGCCAGGCAGGACGTTCCCGAAGCCGGCCTGTATCACGAAAAGGACGGGAAGTAAACCGGCGTCGTACGTTCGTCGTTGCCCACGGGGCTTACGATGCCCGTCCGGCTCTGCGTTGCAGCCCGCGAAGCGGGCGTTGGAGAATAACCCACGGCGTGAGCCGTGGGAACGGGAGATGATGACCCAAAGCCCCAGCAGGGCGAAAGAGAGATATCTTTCGCCCGTTTCACGGGCTTGCGTTCTTCCGGACACCCTAACCCACGGCTGACGCCGTGGGCTGAGTTCTTGCGTCCCTGCGGGACTCGCTTCAGCAAGCGGATTGGGCCCGACTTTCTTTGCGCAGACACGGCGCATGGCGGATATAGTCATGTGTTGGCGTAAGGACTACTCGGGGGGAAAGGACATGGCGCAGAAACGACTCGGCACGGTGGCGCTCTTCCTGTTCGCACTGGCGGGGTGTTCTTCCGTAACCATCCACGAAGCGGCGAAGGAGGGAGACGTCGGGGCCGTCGAGGCAAGGCTCGATGAAGGCGTCGATGCGAACGCCAGGGACGATTTGGACTGGACGCCCCTGCACTGGGCGGCGTCTAGGGAGGTAGCGGCGCTGCTCATCGCGAAGGGAGCGGACGTCAACGCCAACGCCCTGTTTGGCGGGACGCCACTTCACCAGGCCAGCTCGAAAGAGATCGCGGAACTCCTCATTGCCAAAGGAGCGGAGGTCAACACCAAGGATACGGACGGCAGGTCCCCCCTGCACTGGGCCGGATTGGCGGGCCACAAAGACGTGGCGGCACTGCTCATCGCCAAGGGCGCGGCTGTCAACGCTAAGGACAAGAGCGGCAAGACGCCGTTGCACGAGGCCGCCTGGATGGACAATAAGGACGTTGCCGGGCTCCTCATCGCCAAAGGAGCCGACGTCAACGCCAAGGACAGGGACGGCAAGACGCCACTGCACCTCGCAGCAGAGGAGAACCACAAGGACGTAGTGGCACTGCTTATCGCCAACGGTGCGGATGTCAACGCCAAGGGCGAGGGCGGCCGGACGCCGTTGCACGTTGCCGCGGTATGGGGCCGGGGGGATGTCGCTGCGGTGCTCATCGCGAAAGGAGCGGCTGTCAATGCGAGGAACGAGCGCGGCAAGACGCCGCTGCACTTGACCTCGTCGGAGGAGATAGCGGCACTGCTCATCGCCAAGGGCGCGGACGTTAACGCCAGGGACGAATTTGGCCACACGCCGCTGCACTTCGCGGCACTGGGGAGCCACAGGAACGTGGCGGCACTGCTCATCGCCAAGGGCGCGGATGTCAACGCCAAGGGCGAGGGCGGCCGGACGCCGCTGCAAGTTGCCGCGGCATGGGGCCGGGACGACGCCGCTGCGGTGCTCATTGCGAAAGGAGCCGACGTCAACACCAGGGACAAGGACGGCAAGACGCCACTGCACTTCGCCGCAGCGGAGAACCACAAGGACGTGGCGGAACTGCTTATCGCCAACGGCGCGGATGTCAACGCCAAGTCCAACGAGGGGTGGACGCCGTTGCACGTTGTCGCGGTATGGGGCCGGGGGGATATCGCTGCGGTGCTCATCGCCAACGGCGCGGACATCAACGCCAAGACCGAGGAGGGCTGGACGCCGCTTTCGCGTGCCGCCAACGAGGACATGGAGGAACTCCTCAAGAGGCACGGGGCGAAGGAGTAGGGAAGGCAGCGGCGGAGCCGACAGGTTCCAAGCAGGCTGGGGCGCAAGCGCCTCACTCTTCCGCCGCGTCCGGCGGCGTGAGGTGTGCTTCGACCTCGGCCCAGGTCTTGGCCCAGACGGCCTTGGCGGGGAGGTCGTCGTCGCGCTCCGGCCCGATGATGATCGCCTGGAGCCCGTTGGCGAGGTAGGCGTTAGCGTCGGACACCTTGTCGCCGACGCCGACGGCGAGGTTCGGGAAGCGTTTCTTGATCGCGGCGATCTCGCGCGTTTTGTACTTCTCGTGCGAGAGATTGCTTCCGCCGAAATCCCAGAAGAAAACGGGTCCGCGTGGGAACTTCCGCAGCGCGAGCCAGTCCTTCGTCTTCCTCAGAAACGCGTCGTCGCGCGCGGTGATGTAGACGAGCGTGTAGTGCTTCGACAGGCGGGTGAGCGCCTCCGGCGAGCCGGGCAGCGCGGGCACGTCTTCGTTTTTCTTGAAAACGAACTTCGTCGCCGACACGTCGGCGACCGTATGGTCGATGTCGCACACGAGCAGCCGCGCCTTCGGATCGCACACCTCGACGAGGAGCGTGTCTTCCTTCGCCCCGTATTCGGACTTGGCGCCCATGTGGACGGTCACGAAGTAGCGGCCGGTCTTGTCGAATTTGTGGTAGATGGCCGCGATCCCGTCGTCGTTGGTCTCGGCCGAGCCCAGCACCTTGCCGTCGCTGAGGAACTCGACCACCTCATCGTCGAGGTCGGGCCGGAGCCCGAGCCGCTTGCCCTTCTCCGCCTTCGCGCGGAGCTGCGCGTTCTCGCCCGGCAGGGCGAGCGCATCGTAGCCCTTCAGGTACGCCTTCTTCTTCTTTTCCGCGTCCTGCGCCATCGCGCACGAACCCATCACGAGCAAAAGGACCGCAACAACAAGACCGCTGTGTCGTGCTCCGTTGAAAAGCTTCTCTTTCTGGGTGGCCCCGACTGTGTCGGGGTCGCCGAAGGCGACAGGAGGCGTGCCAACGGCCCTCTTGCGGCCTGCGGCCGCCCGGACGAAGTCCGGGCCACCCAACGACAAGGTGCTGACCGCATGTTTTTCAACAAGACCGCTGTGTCGTGTGTTCATGTCTCTCTCCCCGGCCTCGTCGGCGCCGGCGCGGCCGCGCCTATTCCGCGGCTTCGCGGAAGACGCCGATGTTTCGGAACTTCTGGCGCCGTTGGGCGATGAGTTCGTCCGACGCCTGCGGCGCAAGCTGATCGAGGAGTTGGACGAGGGCGGCCCTGAGATTGTCGGCCGCCGCCTTCCGGTTCCAGTGTGCGGCGGGCAGCGGCTCGGGGACGATGCCGTCGATGATGCCGAGTCCGAGGAGATCAGTAGAGGTGAGCTTCAGCGCCTCGGCCGCCTGGGCGCGCTTGTCGGCGGTCCGGAAGAGGATGGACGAGCAGCCCTCGGGCGAGATGATGGAGAAGGTCGAGTGTTCGAGCATGCAGAGTCGGTTGGCGACGGCGATGCCGAGCGCGCCGCCGCTCCCGCCCTCGCCGATGACGACAGCGACGATGGGGACGCGGATCTTGAGCATCTCGAGCAGGTTGGCGGAGATCGCGTGCGGCTGGCCGCGTTCCTCGGCCCCGATGCCGGGGTAGGCGCCGGCGGTGTCGATGAGGGTGACGATCGGCGTGCGGAACCGTTCGGCGAGCTTCATCTTCAGCAGGGCCTTGCGGTAGCCCTCGGGATGGGCCATGCCCCAGTTGCAGGTGAGGCGCTCTTTCGTCGTGCGGCCGCGCTGCTGGCCGATCATCATGATGGCCCGGCCGTCGAGCCGGCCGAACCCGCAGACGACGGCGGGGTCGTCGCGGAAGGCGCGGTCGCCGTGCAGCTCGACGAAGTCGGCGCACATCAGCTCGACGTAGTCGAGGGCCGTCGGGCGGTCGAGGTGGCGGGCGATCTGGACGTTTTGCCAGGGCGTGAGGTTGCTGAAGATTTCCTTCGCGGTCCGCTCGAGCTGCTCGCGCAGGCGCGCGATCGGCTCCTGCAGATCGTACCCCTTGTTCGTCTGGAAGTTCTCCAGCTCAGAGATCTTCTTCTCCAGCTCGCGAAGCGGGGCCTCGAACTCAAGTGCGTCGCCGTTCATAGTGCTCCTTGTACGGGTTCGCGGCGGCGCGACCCCGAAGCCGTGCCGGAACCTACGTCGAGATTCTTCACTCCGTTCAGAATGACAGCCTGCGGTGCTCCCCCGCCAAGCTGTCACGCTGAGCGTCAGCGAAGCATCTCCGCTCCGGGCGCTCCGAAATTGTCCACACGCCGCGTTACTTGTCAAACACTTCGATGTGCTTCATCCGCCGGATGACTTCTTCCATGCTCTCCGGCCGATGGTCGCGTCTCTTGGCGAGCATCTGAAGCACGAACTGGTCCATCCTCAGCGAGACCTTGGGATTGTAGTTTCGGATGAGGGGCGGCTGCGACTTCAGGTGCATCTTGAGGAGCGAGTCGCGGTCCTCCGAGACGAACGGCGGCCGGCCGGCGAGCATTTCGTAGACGGTCGTGCCGAGCGAGTAGATATCGGTCCGGAAATCGGGAGCTTTCCGCCGAATGGTCTCGGGCGCGATGTAGGGGCGGGTGCCGGCGATCCGGCGGCGCGAGAAGAGTTGAGCAAGCACGCGACCCGGCTCTTCGGCCAGGGCGAAGTCGATGATCTTCGTCGTCCCGTCTTCCGCCACGAGCACATTCTCGGGCTTCATGTCCAGATGGATGAGTCCCTGCCCGTGGACGTACTCGAGAGCATCGCACGCCTGGAGGATAATGCTCTTCGCGTGCTCGTGGAGGAACGACTCGCCGCGGACGATGTGGGTCTTCAGGTTTTCGGAGTTGAAGAGCTCCATCACGATGGCCGGCATGGGAGCATCGCGGATGAACTCGATCGCTTCGACGATGCGGGGGTGCTTCAACTGGAGCGCGAGGCGGGCCTCGCGTTCCATCATGCGGCGCGCGCCGCGGCTTGCGGCCGTGTCGGGCAGGAGCATCTTGATGGCGACGAGTTCGTTGCGCGGATCGGTCGCTCGGTAGATGATGCTGTTCTGCCCCACCCAGAGCGTGCCGATGATGTGGTATTTCAGCAGGCCGCTTCGCGCCATAACTCGCCGCTCGGAACCCTTCTTCTTTCGCCAGGGCCGCACAATCAACCGTCTGCGGGCGGTCTGTCCGCCCGACACGGTTCCCATCATAACCGACCTTGCGGGCCAACTCAAGGCCCGGAGCAGGCCGGGCGACCCAAGCGAAGCCCCCACATGCCAGGCGCACCCGCGGCGCCGGCCGACAGGTGCGCCCGCACGTTCAGCACACGACCGCTATTTCTTCTTCTTCGCGGCCTTTCTCGTGGCCTTCTTCTTCGTGGCTTTCTTCTTCTTCTTCGACCGGCATCCGCACGTCTTGCACATAGTCCCTACCCCCTTTCAGGCGAACGTCCTCCCGCTCACTTCCGGCACACGGTCAATCTTAGGGCCGGCCGCGTTCCGTGTCAATACCGGCGGCCCGGTGGCCCGGTGAAAAACGTTGTAACCGGCCGCGCGTTCGGCTAGAATCGCCGCGAGTTACCCGGTGCGGGAGTTGTCCTCCATGAAACGAACGGCTTGTCTCCTCGTCGTCGCCCTGATCGCGGGCGCGGCCGGCGCGCCGGCCGTCTTCAGCGCCGGAGAGCTGAAGGCGTGGCTTTCAGCACCGGCGACCGCGACGGCGGGTCACGAGGCCGTCGTCGAGGCGCTGATCGTGAACGGCGGCGATGCGGCCCGCACGTTTACGTGGGCCGTCGACGCGACGGGGCTGACGCTCGAGCCCGGCACGGCGACGCGTCGCGCTTGGGTCGCGCCGAACGCGTTTCTGCCGGTGCGGTGGAAGGTGAAGGCGGGTGCACCGGCCGAGGCGACCTTCTCCCTCTCGCTCGACGGCAAGCCGGCAGGCGGACGGACGATTCGGATCGTCCCGCCGCGGCAGGACCCCGTGCTGACGCACGTGGCCGAGTTGGGCGACAAGGAACTCGCCCTGGCGCTGCCGGGGCCGGGGCCGGGCAAGCGATACGAGGTCGAGGTGACGGTGACGGCGGGCGCCCGGGGCGAGTTGGTGGCGACTCTCGACGGGCTCCGCCACGTCACGGGCTTCACGTCGAACGCGGTCGTCCTGCGCTCCGTCGTGCCGGCCGCGCTGGCGGCGGACGGCTCTGCGGGGCCGGACCTGCTCGCGGCGCTTCGCCGCCCGTCAGGCGGCTGGGGCGTCGGGCCGGCGGACGTGGCGGACGTGCGCAGCACGTCGTGGGCTCTCTTCTGGCTCGGCCGCGTGAAGCAGGCCGACGACAAGAGCCGGGCCGATGCGATTGCCTGGCTGCGGAAGCGTCTGCCCAAGGCCAACGCCGAGATGCAGGCGCGCATCCTGACGGCGCTCGCCGCGATGAACGAAGCGACGCCGAAGGATCTGGCCCTGCTCGACCGGGCCGATCCGGACAAGCTCTCGCCCGCCGGGCGGCTGCTCGCCGTTTGTTCCGGCGCCTGCCTGCCGATGCCGGTTCGGAAGGACTGGCCGCGGCTGAACGTGCTGGAGACGTCGGTCCTGATTCTGTGCCTGGCTCGCGGCGGGGCCGCCGGCGACGGGTTGCCGCTGCTGCCGCGGCTCGTCGAGCTTCGCGGCGCGCAGCCGCGGTTCGACACGCACGAGGCGGCGCTCTACGCCCTCGCCCTGAGCCACTTGGCGAAGTCGTCGCCGGACGTCGCGGACGCGCAGATCGCCGTCCGGCTCGGCGATGTCGAGCGCACCGCCGCGGTTGGCGCCCGAAAACCCTTCGTGCCTCTTGGATTCACTGCGGGGGCGCCGGCGGAGTCGCCCAAGGTGACGATCTCGAAGCGCGGGAGCGGCCGCGTATTCATCCGGGTCGTCGTCCGCCCGGCCGAGTAGCCCGCCTCACTTTTCAATCTTTAGTGCGACGAAATCGGCGCGACCCCACTGAAGCTGGAGTTGGCGGTAGGACATCGTGTCGAACGCGGTGGGCCCGCTGTGGAGGACGATCTCTCGTTCGTCGTCGTCGTAGCCGACCGCGACGACGTAGTGTCCGCGACGACGGCCGGTGTATCGAACGATGGCGGGCATCGGGTGGAGGAACAGGATCAGCGGCTTGCCGTCGTGGAGGGAGCGGCGCAGGCCGTTCAGGTCGCTGTGCAGGAGCGTGCAGCGGAAGCCATTCTTTCGGGCGCCGTAGATCATCTCGACGAGGATCGTGCCGCCGCCCTCCCGCTGCTTGAGCTGGCCTTTCACCTGCTCGAGCGTCAGGGGGGACCCGCATGATTTCATCACCGATGTGAGGCACGCCGGCCCGCAGTCCCAGTCCTCCGTCTGGGGGGTGTAGGTGATTTCGCGCAGGACGACCTTCTTGCTCGGCAGGGGGTCGAGGTTGGGCACGGAGACGAAGAGCGAGCAGCCCTGGCTCGTCGCGGCGAGGAGGAGCAGGAGCATCGGCGCGGCTCTCACGCGGGATTCTCCACAAAGAAGAAGGGCGGAACGGCCGGAGCCGTCCCGCCCTGTGGATCGTCGGGTCCTTACTCGGCCGGGGCCGGAGCGGGCTCTGCGGGCCCGCCGCCCTCCGGATCCTCGACGGCGACAAAATACCAGGCGACGAGGACGGCCATGAACACGAGTAGGGCGATGAGGACGACGGTCGCGACGCTGGTTCCGCCGGCCGTCGCGTCGGGGCTGGCCGACAGCTTCGCGATCTCATCGTCGGACAGCACGGACAGCCGTTCGTCGACCTCCTCTTGCGTGTAGCCGGCGGCCTTCATCTCAGCCGTCAGACGGGCCTTAGGCGTGATGTCGCGGACCATGTTCTCGATCTCCGCCCGCCGCTCGGGCGAGAGCTTCGAGAGCATCGTCTTGAACTCCTCGGCCGAGACGCCCGCTTTGTCGAGAGCGGCCTTTCCCTCTTCCGTCTCGATCAGGCTCTCGACGTCGGCCAGGTCTGCCTGGGGCGGGGCCGCCAGAACGATCTGTGGGACGCCAGCCGCGAGAGCGAACGCCGCAAACGCCGCCAGAAACAGGCCCGCACCGTGTGGAGATTTCATCGCCATAGTCGCTCCCTCCTTCAAACCGGTCTATGGCCGCGCCGGGGGATCCGGCGCGGTGGGTTGATTCGTGCGTCGTTGCGGCCCGCGGGGCTAGTCCGCGGTTTCGAGTTCCTGCGACGGCTTCAGATGCGAGACGGACTTCCGCGGCATGCGCTTCCACGGATCGAGCCGTCTGCGGCCCAGCGCGATCACGGCCACCGGCTTGTTCAGCCGCACAACCAGCTCTCGCTGGTCCAAGAGACTAACGACCCACTTGGCCAGCGAGCCGAGCGGGGCGTCGTATTTGTCGAACGCGCCGACGGCGCTGCCGAGCGGCTTGTTCCCTTCGATCGCCCAGACCTGCGCCATCCCGTAGGGCGTCGTGGTGATGACGGTGGTCAGGAAGCGGCGCGGGTCGATCTCCTTCGGGTCGTTCCAGATGACGATGTAGGCCATCTCGCCTTCGAGCAGGGCGCCGAGCGCCTGAGACTGGAGCGCGGTGACTTTCGTCGTGCCAAGCCCGACAGGCGGGAGGCCGCTGCGAATCGCCTCGGCGCGGGCCTTCGGGTCGAGCCGGACGCTCCGCGTCATCCCGAACCGCTGAAGCTCGCGTTCCTGCTCGGCGTTTGGCCGGACGATCTCCGCGATGCCGATGTCCTGCACGATGTCGATGTCCGGCACGACACGGTCGCTGTAGTACGTCGTGTCGAAGGTCTTGATCTCGGCGTAGAACCGGAGCATCCCGATGTTGACGAGCTTGGTCTCGACCCGCTTGACGAGCAGGTCGCGGAGGATGACGTCCTCGAAGAAGTCGACGTGGGTCGACCGGATGTTGGGCTGGCGGATGAATATCTCGATGGTGCTCTTGAGAAAGCGCCAGAGCGAGGGGACATTTTCCTGTTCGGGCCCGCCGCCCAGCCGCTCCCACTTGACGGTCCGCAGGGTGACGCCGTCCTCGACCCATTCGCAGATCTGGTCGAGCTGCTCCTTGGTGAGGAACGACTTGAGCCACGATTCGAGTTCCTTGGCCGACGGTTGCTCGGCCGCTTCGAGCAGCACCTTGAGGTCGGCGGCCGCCATCTCCTGCAACTCGGGCTTGATCTCTCTGAGGATGTCGCGGAACCGCGCGCCGAGACTGTAGAGCACGTCGGCCAGCACGTCGGGCGGCAGGTGGGTCAGCACGTCGAGCGTCCGGCCCGCATGCCACAGGCGGACGACGTCTTGATGCTTGGCCGGGATGACCTCGCGGACGTACCGCACCTCAACCATCGAGGTCGGCGTCGTGGGGTAGGTCGTCATGTTCGAGAGGTCGATCGAGGCGCGATACTGGCGGGGGAAGAAGGTCATCGCCGAATGGACCCAGTTGTTCATCGCGGCCAGTTCCATCTCGCAGGGCTCACCGGTCTTGACGACGCTCGCGGTGACCTTGCTCCAGCCGGTGCCCCAGTCGGGGCCGAAACAGCCGAACCATTTCGACTTCTGATAGACCTCGACCTGCGCTCCGGCCGGCTCTTCGACGCTGATCGCGACCGTGCTGCATCCGGTTGCCACGACGGCAAGAGCGGCGAGCAAAATCACAAGCGAATGCCGGCTCTTGGATGTGGCGGAATTCAACGGACGGTGCCCTTCGAACATAATCGGCTCCTTTCGTCAGTCTGTACGCGCCCGAGTTGGCTCATCTAATCTCTGGCAGCCGAGACACCTCATCCCCGGAGCGGACGCGGAAGACAGACGCCCGGGCGGAGGGTCAAGGTTATCCGTCAGCGGATTATATTGCCCCCCCGGAGAGTGTCAAGCTTTTCGTTTCCAAAAAATCCGCCGGGCGTGCCGGATGCCTACTTGAACTTGCACGCCAGCAGGACGACGAGCGTGACGGCCGAGATGGCCCCCAGGATGTAGACGAACACCGCGGCCGTGCCCCGCAGCACCGAGGCCGGCCGGTTCTTCCGGGCCAGCGTGTAGACGAGGGCCACGAGCAGGCAGAGAACGAGGCCGCCGATCACCTGGGCCAGCTCAGTCAAGCTCCTTCTCCCTCGTGTCGGCCGACTCCGTGCGGTAGAGGGCGTCGGCCATGAGCAGCACGTTCAGCGCCCCCGCCACGAGCGTCAGCAGCATGCCGAAATCGCTCATCCGCGAGGCCGGCGGCTCCACGGCCTTGGCCGAGAGCAGCAGGCCGACGCCCGCGGGCACGCCCGTCGCCGCCTGCAGGATCGCCGCGTACGGATGCCGGCCGACGCTCAGGCAGCCGCCGTCCGTCAGCAGGGCGCCGAGCGCGAAGACCGCGATGATCAGGAAGCAGAAGACGACGGCCTTGACGCGCTGGCCGAGGGCCCAATGACCGGCCCCGGGCAGGAGCCATCCCAGCACGACGACCGCGACGGGGTTCTTGCTCATAGAGACGGGGCCTGCTCGTCGGCCGCGACGCCGCCGGGGAAGTGCCCCGCGGTCTGCACCCGGGCGATCAGCTCGGCATAGCGTGGGTCGGTTCGGATGTTGTCCAGGTCGTCGTCTCCCTCCATGTGCCGAAGGTCGCCGTAGCCCAGCTCGATCGCCGCCTGGAGCGCCCTGAATGCCTCGTCCGCCCGCCGCAGCAGCGAGTAGCTGCAGCCGAGGTTATAGTGGACGATGGGGTCGTCCTTCCGCAGCGAAACGAGGCGCTGATCGATCCGCAGGCCCTGCGAGTACATCTCGTTGCTCGTGTAGAGGTTCCCCAAGGCCTTGAGCGCATCGACGTGTGAGGGATGGCGCTTCAGGATGTCTTCGTAAAAGGATATTTCCCACTCGACCTCACCGTCGCGGTCGCCGCGGCTCGGCGGATGAGAAACCCAATCTGCCACCGGTCAGGTCCTCGAGGCAACGATGAGAAAGTTGTGCGACCTCAGACATTCGCCATTATAGTCGGCGGCGCGTCAGACGTCAAGCCGCCCCGCTCCTGGCCCGTCCTTACTTTGCCCGGCAGTTGCGAAGGCAGGCGCGGGTGCCGGGGCGTACTCGGGCCAAATGCTCAATGACCAAATCCCAATAACCAATCAAGCCCCAAATCGCAATTTCCGAAGCGCCAAACACATGCGGCTCGAAGCGTTTGGGATTTGGCGTGTTGGAGTTTGGTGCTTGCCCACCTGCGGCGGGTGAACTTCGTGGTGAACGAGCCGTTGCCGCTGCCCCCTGCCCCTGTCCCTTCGTGTTCTTCATGAGCTTCGTGGTGAGCATGCCGTCGCGGCCCGCCTCTGCTTACTGATCACTGTTCACTGATCACTGCTTCGTCCGGTTCAGGTCGCCAGCCGTATGAGTGTCGCGAACATCCTCCTTTCCGCGTTTGCCGTGGGTCACCCGCGCAACCGTTGCCGGCGCCCGTTCACCTCCGTCCTCGGATCATTGAAAACTGACCGCCGATCACTGCCTCACGGTGGCTTTGTTCGGTAAAACACACTTTTCGCACCGCCACAATGCCTCCAAAAGCCAGAACGGCCTTCACCGCAGAGAACGCAGAGATCGCCGAGGGAACGGTCGCCTCGGACGAAAATGGCTTTGTTCGGTAAAACACCCTTCTCGCACCGCCACGATGCCTCCAAAGGCCAAACGGCCTTCCACCACCGAGACACGCACGGAATCCAACCACCAAGACACCAAGGCACGAAGCGGCGGAAACGCCACGGCTTTTGACCACGGAGTCCGGCCGCTGCAAGCAGCGGCTTGGAGTTGCCTCCGGCAACGTCCACGGAGGCACGGAGCAAATCCGACCACCAAGGCACCAAGGCACAAAGCGGCGGAAACGCCACGGCTTTTGACCACGGAGTCCGGCCGCTGCAAGCAGCGGCTTGGAGTTGCCTCCGGCAACGTCCACGGAGGCACGGAGCAAATCCGACCACCAAGGCACCAAGGCACAAAGCGGCGGAAAGATCCTTTCCGCCGATATTTGGCTTCTTCGTGTCTTTGTGTCTTCGTGGTTACCCTCCTGCCGTCCTCCGTGCCTCCGTGGTGAGTGCTTTTCTC
>CAYLQD010000101.1:0-11993 GCA_964385685.1 uncultured Planctomycetota bacterium
TCGCCTTCTTGTGCACCTCGCTCGGGCCGCCGGCCTCTGCGGATCGCAACCGGCCCCGGCTCGGCCGACCGACTGTGTTTCAAAGGGCGGACCCGTGACCGCCGCGCCCGCGGTCGTGGCGCGACAAGTGCAACCGCCGATCCCCAAGGGCTCGCGCGATTCGATGACCCGTCCGCACAGAGCTGCCTCGCAACCAAGGCGGGGGCCTGCATGTGTCCGCGGCAGGGTGTTCGCCTGCACGTGCAGGCGAACACCCTGTCACATAGCAAATGCTATGTCGTCAAGGGGCGGATCTTGCCACCCGCGCGTGTCCCTCCGTGGCACCCGCCCGCGTCTGGCGGCTCAGGTCCGCGAGGCAATGCCTCCCCGACGCAAGTTCTTTCGGGTCGAGGAGTGGGCGGGCACCCCTGGAACCGCTCCAAGGGGTCGTCTTGCCGGGTGGATCGCGGGGCTCCCCAATCGCCTTCTTGTGCACCTCGCTCGGGCCGCCGGCCTCTGCGGATCGCAACCGGCCGCAGCGCAGCTAATTCCTGTTGACTGGCCCGCGCGACTGGTGTAGGATTCCCGTGTTCCCACGCCGGAACCGAGAATGCGGAGGAAGACGATGGGGGGCGTCGGGTGTGTCGTCAATGCGTCGGACGTGACCGCCGACGCGATCAAAGGCCTCGTCGATCGGCTCGGTGTCACCGTGCTCGCCGTGCGCGGCGCCATGTGCCTGCCTGACCTGGCGGGCAAGGCCCCCGCGTCCGCGGCGGACGGAAGCGCTCCCGGGCTGCGGCTCTCCGATGAGGACGCCGGGCTCGCGCCCGCGCTCGATGCGGCGCGAAGCGCGGGAATCGACGCCTACGTCGTTCTGTCGAACCCCCTCGTCGGCGCGGCCGACTGGGAGGCCCTCCTTGCCAAAGACAGCCGCGGCCGACCGGCCACGGAGATCGATCCCGAGCATCCCGCGCTCTGCCCGAACAACGAGAAGCTGCTCAAGTGGCTCGCCGCCGCGGCCGCCGAGATTGTCAAGACCTACCGGCCCGCGGGCGTGCTGCTCGACGACGTCTCGCTCGGCCCGCCGTGCAAGCTCGATGCGCTCTTCACCTGCTGGTGCGATACGTGCGAGGCGCGGATCACCGAACTCGGCTACGACGTCGACCGCATCCGCATCGGTATTCTGGGCGCGCGGTCGCGGATCGAGGAGGCGACACTCTCGCCCAGCACGTGCAACTGCCCCGGCCTCGGGCAGTACGTCGAAGCGATCGGATACGACACCGGCCTGCTCGACTGGCTCAACTTCCGGGCCGATTGTGTCAGCTCCTGCCTCTACGAGATGCGGCAGGCGTTCGCTGGCGCCGACGCCGGCGTGCGCGTGGCCGTCACGTCGAAGGCGCCGACCGTCGCGATGCTCGCGGGCCAGCGCCGCGCCGACCTGCTGCGCGATACGACCCTGGCCGACGCATACGCGCCGATCATCTGCGGGCCCGGCTCCGGCGTGTTCCAGATGCTTGCCGGCCACGCCGGCGCGATCCGCGACGCGATGACCGACGGGTCCGAGGCCGACGCCCTGGCGCTCGCGGCCAAGCTGCACGGATACGCCGGCCTGCCGCTGCCCGATTCCGCCGAGGCCCTGGCCGGATCGCCCGGAGCCGACTGCCTGCTGGCGTCGGCCCGCCACGAACTCGACCTGACGATGACGGCCGGCGGTGAGGTGCCGCGGTGGCCCGCCATCGACGTCGCCGGCCTGCCCGCCGACGTGGTCAAAGACGTCGCCGCGCTCGTCGAAGAGAGCGAGGCCGACGGCCTCTTCTACCTGGGAGTCCCAAGCTGATTCGCGAAGCCATTCAGGAGCTGACCGCGGGCCGCGACCTGACCCGCGAGACCGCCGTCGCCGCGATGAACCAGATCATGCAGGGCGAGGCGACCCCCGTCCAGATCGCCGCCTTCCTCGTCGCGCTCGCCATGAAGGGCGAGACGATCGACGAGATCACCGGCTGCGCCGAGGTGATGCGGGCCAAGGCGACCCGCGTCCGCGCCGACGAGCCGCTCGTCGACGTCGTCGGCACGGGCGGCGACAAGAGCGGGACGTTCAACATCTCGACCGCGGCGGCGCTCGTCGTCGCCGGCGCCGGCGCGCGCGTGGCGAAGCACGGCAACCGCGCGGCCTCCTCGCACAGCGGCGCGGCCGACGTGCTTGCCGAGCTGGGCGTCAATCTCGACGCCGACGTCCCAACGGTCGAGCGCTGCATCGCCGAGGCGAACATCGGCTTCATGTTTGCGCCGAAGATGCACGCGGCCATGAAGCACGCGATGCCCGTGCGGCGTGAACTCGCCGTGCGTACGGTCTTCAACATCCTCGGGCCACTGACGAACCCCGCGGGCGCGAAGAACATGCTGCTCGGCGTCTTCAGCGCCGATCTCGTCGAGGTGATGGCGAACGTGCTCAAGAATCTCGGCAGCGAGCACGTCATCGTCGCGCGCGGCGAGGACGGCCTGGACGAGATCACGACGACGGGCGAGACCGTTGTCGCGGAACTTCGCGACGGCGCGATCGCGACCCGCCGGATCAAGCCGGAGGACTTCGGGATCGAGCGGGCCCGCGCGGAAGACCTGACCGTCGATTCGCCGGCCGAGAGCGCGGAGCGGATCCGCGCCGTCCTCGGCGGCGACGCCGGGCCGGCCCGCGACATCGTCGCGCTGAACGCGGGCGCGGCGATCTGCGCCGCGGGCGTCGCACCGACCATCGCCGACGGCGTCGAGAACGCACGCGGGTCCATCGACTCCGGTGCCGCAAGCGGGGCGCTCGCCAAACTCGTCGAAATCAGCAACGGCCGGTAACGTCACTCTGTCAGGAGGTGGGACGATGAAACGCACGTTGATGGTGGTGGTGTGCATCGCGATCCTGTGGACCTGCGTTCGTGCCGAGGCCGCCGACAAGAAAAAGGCGGAGGCCATCACGCAGTACTGCCGCGTCTGCGTCGCGGCGTCCCGCGTGAGTCTCGTGCTCGTCGCCATGCTGGCGCGGCATCCGCACGAGGCCTATCTCGCCGCCTACGCGCAGAAGGTCGCCGAGGCGAATAAGATCATCTTCTCGAAGATGAAAGTGCCGGCCGGCGCCGAGAAGGTGAAGGAGCACTTCGGCAAGGCCGTCGAGGCCTTCAAGAAGGCGGCCACCTTGCACCGAAAGGCCGAGTACAAGGAAGCGGACGAAGCCGCGGAGGAGTGCAAACGCGAGTTCCGCCGGGCCGTCGCCGAGGTCCAGAAGCTCCGCGCTGACGGCGTCATCCCGTAAGCTGCGCCCGCTCGCCCACGACACCGCTCGAGGTGACTCCTTGTCCACGCCGGACGCGCCCCCGATCCACTTGATCATCCACACCGACGGCGCCGCCCGCGGGAATCCCGGGCCCGCCGCCTTCGGGTACGCCGTCTTCGATGCCGACGGGGAGTGGCTCGAAGGTCGCGGTGAATTCATCGGTGACACGACGAGCAATGTTGCCGAGTATAAGGGTATGATTGCCGCGGCCCGGCGGGCCGCCGAGCTTGGCGCGGCCGAGGCCGAGTTCCGCGTCGACAGCGAGCTGCTCGAACGGCAAGTCAACGGGGCCTACCGGGTGAAGGCCCCGCACCTGCGGCGGCTTCATGCCGAGTTGATGGCGGCCCTCGACCGTCTCCCGAGCTGGCGCGTCTGCCACGTGCGGCGCGCCCACAACGCCGAGGCCGACCGGCTGGCGAACCAGGCGCTCGACGCACGCGGAGTGGCGACGTGATTCAGTTGGACGTGACCGCCGGCCCCAACCTCGGGGCGTCGTTCAAGGTTGATGAGGCGACGTTCATCATCGGCCGGGGCCGGACAAACCGCGTCATCCTGCTCGACGAGAAAGTCTCGGCCCGGCACGCGCAGGTCGAACAGCGCGAAGACGCCTGCCTTCTGCGGGACCTCAGCAGCACGAACGGGACATTCGTCAACGGGCGCGTGGTCACGGAGGCCGCGCTGGCCGAGGGCGACGAAATTCGCGCGGGCCGCAGCGTGCTGCGCGTCGCGGCCGTCGTCGCGCCGGTTGCCGTCGGCCCCAGCAGCGTCAACGTGTCCGATGCGGACCAGATCGGCCCCGCCCCCGTGCACGAGCGGATCGAGCGGACCACGGCCCCGCCTGTACTCGACGTGCCCCCCGACCAGAGCAACATGCCGACCCTCATCGAGGCCTACCGCAGCTTGCTCGCGATGTACCGCGTCTCGGGCATCATCCGTGAGAGCACGGACATCGACCGGATGCTGCGCGATGTGCTCGAACAGGTCTTCCGGAACCTGCGGGCCGAGCGCGGCCTCGTTATGCTCGTCGATGACGAGACGGGCGACCTGGCGGCCCGGGCGTTTCTGTCGCGGACCGACAATCCGCTCGACGCCGAGATGACGATCTCGAAGACGATCGTCAACGAGGTGCTCGAGAAACAGGAGGCGGTCCTGACGAGCGACGCCACGCTCGACGGCCGGTTCGGCCCCGCTCAGAGCATCGTGGAGCAGCAGATTCGGTCGGCGATGTGCGTGCCGCTGAGCAGCCGCGAGCAGGCGCTCGGAATCCTCTACGTCGATTGTCGCGGCGAGGCGGACACGTTCAAGAAGTCGGACCTCGAACTGCTGACGGCCATCGGCAACGAGGCCGGGGTCGCGATCGAGAACCAGGTTCTGCACGACGCCAACCTGAAGGCCGAACGGCTCGCGGCCGTCGGGCAGACGGTCGCGGGGCTCTCCCATTACATCAAGAACATCCTGAGCTGCATGGAGGCCGGCTCGGAGATCGTCTCGCGCGGCCTCGAGGACGGCGACATTGAGAGCGCCCGGAAGGGCTGGGGGATCGTCGGCCGACACGAACGAAAGATCTCCGAACTCGTGCTCGACATGCTCAACTACTCGACCGAGCGGACGCCCGCCCGCGCCCCCTGCGACCTCAACAACGTGATCCGCGACCTCGCGGAGACGCTGGGCCCGACGGCCGAGGCCGCGGCCGTCCGCCTCGAACTGGACCTCGCGGCCGAGCTGCCGACGGCCCCGCTCGACCCGACCGCCATGCACCGCTGCCTGCTGAACATGCTGACCAACGCGCTCGACGCGGTCGAGGGCCGCGACGACGCGCGCGTGACGGTCTCGACCGCGGCGGAAGACGGCTGCGTCGTGCTCCGTATCGCCGACAACGGCGCCGGCATCCCAGACGAGGTGTTGCCGAAGATCTTCGACGTGTTCCTGAGCACGAAGGGCGAGAAGGGCACGGGCCTCGGGCTCGCGGTCGTCAAGAAGATCGTCAACGAGCACGCGGGCGAGATCGACGTGACCTCGACGGCGGGTGAGGGGACCGAGTTCCGCATCTCGCTGCCGCTGGCAGCCGACTGATCCGTTCCTCATTGCCTTCCGGTTCGGAGGGCCCCGCTCCGTCGGGGCCGGTCGTTGGTTCCGGACGCGACGGAGCGCGTCCCTCCCGTCGTCGCAACGAATCGCCCGTCCGGGGTGCCGATGAAGCTGCTCGGAATGGTGCTGCTCATCGCCGTCGCTCTGGCCGTGGCCTTCGGCGCGGCCTTCGTCCTCATCGGCGACTGGTTCGAGACGGTCTTCAGCCAGGAGGAGTGCGTCGAGTGGTTCTCGCGGACACGGCCGGTGGCGTGGCTGGCAGCCGTCGGCCTGCTCGTGTCCGACCTGCTCCTGCCAGTTCCGGCGACGGGCGTGATGGCCGCGCTCGGCGCGGTCTACGGCGTGTGGCTCGGCGCGGCCGTCGGCGCGGCGGGGTCGCTCTCGGCGGGCCTGCTGGGCTACTCGCTGGCGCGGCTCGTGGGGACGCGGGGCGTCCGGCGCATCGCGAGCGACGAGGAGATCGAGCGGTTCCGGTGGCTTTTCGACCGGTGGGGCGGGGCGGCCATCATCGTCAGCCGTGTGCTGCCCATCCTGCCGGAGGTGATGGCCGTGCTGGCGGGCCTGGCGCCGATGACGTTCCGGCGGTTCCTGCTCGCGCTCCTGCTTGGGACGATCCCGACGGCGTTTCTTTTTGCGTGGATCGGAGCCGCGTCGGCCGAGCGGCCCTGGTACGGCGTGCTGGCCGCGGTCCTGATCCCGCTGCTCCTATGGCCCCTGTTCTTGTGGGCAATTCGCCGAGGCCCGGGAGGATCGACGAGGGACTGAAGACGGCTCTTGGAGAAGGGAGGCAACAAGGTCGGTGGCAGGTTCTTGCCAAACAGCCGCGCAGTCCGTATCCTTTGTGCGCGTCGTCCACATTTCTACCAGGAAGGAGCGAGGTTCAATTCCATGGTGCAACAGAAAGCTGCAGCAGAACCGCAGAACGGGAACGGACTCACCCTCAAGGACCGGCTGTCACACCTCACCCTGCGCCAGGCCGGTAAGCTCCTCGGCGGCGAGGGCGAAAAGCTGATCCGCGAGGGCGGGAAGTACGAGGTTCAGATCGATGGGGACGTGTGTCTGGACGACGACCTCTTCCGTGTGAATCTGGGCGAGGCGACCGTGACGATTACGCTCGCGGCCGGCGCACGCGGCCGACTGCGCTGGGATTGTTCCCGGTGCCACGGGGCCTGCGAACACGTGGGCGCGGCGTTCTCGTTCGTCCTCGAGGAGAAGATGGCGCTCGGTCTGGCCGCGCCGCCGCCCGAGCGAGCCCCGGTCGAAAGTCTGGGCGAAGGGGAACTGGTGCGCCGCGCCATCGAGGAGCGTGACGAGCGGGCACGCACCGAACGCATGACGGTCCGGGCCGTGAGTCCGGCGGAGCTCTGGACCGACTACCTGGTGACGAACGCCGCGTCGGGCAAGACCTATCGGGTGGCGCTCCGCGGGTGGGAACGCGGCGAGTCCTATTGCTCGTGCCCGGACTTCCGAAAGAACACGCTCGGCACGTGCAAGCACATCCTGAACGTGATGCGAAAGGTGAGGCGTCGTTTCCCGGCCGACGTGCGCGACCGCGCGTTCGAGCCAACGGACATCGCCGTCCATCTGCAACACGGAAGGGAGCTGGAGCTGCGCCTGCTTCTCCCCGACGGCCTCGACAAGACGGCGGAGAGGACGATTCGCCCCTTCAAGGGCCGCGCCGTCGGGGACGTTCACGCCCTCCTCCGGGCCGTCCGACAGCTCGAAGGGTCGGGCCACGACGTGACGGTCTACCCCGACGCGGAGGAGTGCATCAACCGGCGCCTGTTCCAGGAGCGCATCGAATCGAAAGTCGCCGAAATCCGCAAGAACCCGGCAGAGCATCCCCTGCGCACGAACCTGCTCAAGACCGAGCTGCTGCCGTACCAGTTGGACGGCATCGCGTTTGCCGTGGGTGCAGGGCGAGCCGTCCTCGCCGACGACATGGGCCTGGGTAAGACGATTCAGGGGATCGGCGTGGCCGAACTGCTCGCAAACGAGGCGGGCATCAGCAAGGTGCTGATCATCTGCCCGGCCTCGCTCAAGTCGCAGTGGCGGGGCGAAATTCGGCGCTTCTCGAACCGCGACTGCCGGCTCGTCCTCGGCAAGGCGGCGGAGCGCGCACAGCAGTACGGCGACGGCGCGTTCTTCACCGTCTGCAACTACGAGCAGGTCCTGCGCGACATCCTCGCCATCGAGCGGACGAAGTGGGACCTGATTATTCTGGACGAAGCTCAGCGCATCAAGAACTGGGAGGCCAAGACGAGCCGCATCGTCAAGGGGCTGCGGTCGCCGTTCGCACTGGCCCTGTCCGGCACCCCGCTGGAGAACCGCCTGGGCGACCTGTTCAGCGTGGCGGAGTTCGTGGACGACCGGCGTCTGGGCCCCGCGTTCCGCTTCTTCAACCGGCATCGGGTCGTGGACGAAAAGGGTAAGGTGTTGGGCTACAAGAACCTGGCCGCGCTGCGGAAGAACCTCGCGCCCATCCTGCTCCGCCGCACGCGCAAAGCGGTCACGCGAGACCTGCCGCCGCGCATGACCGAAGTCCTCCGCATCACGCCCACGGCCGAGCAGTTGGATGTTCACGGCGGTCACATGCGCATCGTCTCGTCGATTGTCCGCAAGAAGTACCTGACCGAGATGGACCTCCTGCGCCTGCAAAAAGCTCTCCTCATGTGCCGCATGGTTGCGAACAGCACGTTTCTCGTCGACAAGGAGCCGCCCGGATACTCCAGCAAGCTGGACGAACTTGACAACCTGCTCGGCGACCTGTGCGGCGAGACGGACCGCAAGGTCCTGCTCTTCTCCGAGTGGACGACCATGCTGGGCCTGGTCGAGCCGCTCCTGGACAAGCACGGCGCGCGCTACGTCCGCCTCGACGGATCCGTACCCCAGAAGAAGCGGCAGCAACTTGTTCAGACCTTCCGGCGCGACCCGGAGTGCAAGCTCTTCATCACCACAAACGCCGGCGCGACCGGGCTGAACCTCCAGGCCGCCAACACCGTCGTCAACGTCGACCTGCCCTGGAACCCCGCCGTACTCGAGCAGCGGATCAGCCGCGCCCACCGCATGGGCCAGAAGAACCCGGTCCAGGTCTTCATCCTCATCACCGAGCAGACCATCGAGGAGAACCTGCTTCAGACGCTCGCGGCCAAGCACGAGCTGGCCCTGGCCGCGCTCGATGTCGAGTCCGACGTAGACGCCGTGGACCTTGTCGGCGGCATGGAAGAACTCAAGCGCCGGCTCGAGGTGCTGCTCGGCGCGAAGCCCGAAGCGCCGGTCGATGAGAGCGAGAAAGCGCGGCAGGCACAGGAAGCCGAGCGGCTCGCGCGGCAGGAGCGGATTGCAGAGGCCGGCGGCCAATTGTTCAGCGCGGCGCTTGCCTTCCTCGGCGAGATGATTCCCGCGCGCGAAGAAACGGATGCGTCTCGGCAAGCCGCCGCGGCCTTGAAGGAGCGCCTCGCCCAATGCGCCGTAAGAGACGAACAGGGCCGGACGAGACTAACCGTGACGCTTCCCGACGAATCCGCGCTCGGCAGCCTGGCGGAATCTCTTGCGCGTTTCCTCGGCCGCCCTGGGTGACTTCCTGCGCATCGCATCTGGGCCCGAACCGTCTCTGGCCTCCGTTGCCCGGCTACAGTATCCACGTGAGAGCGATGAAGAAGATGATGCCGACGGGATAGAGCCACGCCCGCCAGGGGAGCTTGACGCCGGCGCCCACCGCGATGGCCAGGTGCAGCAGCGTGAAGACCAGCAGCCACGACAGGATGAAGGTCGCGATGATGCGCGTCGCGTCTTGCTCCATGATGAGCGCAAGCACGGCGGAGATCAGCAGGAAGCCCCTGTCGGCGAGTTCGACGTGCCGGAACTCGTGCTTCTTGAGCCCTCGTCTGCGGGCGCGGCGGACGCAGTACCACACGATGCCGACACAGCTCATCAGCCAGATCGACCACCCCAAGATCAGCGGGAAGAACTCCTTCAGGGGCTCGAGGTCGTCGGGCGGGTCCTGAAAGAACGAGATGTTGAAATAGAGCGCCATCGCCAGGGCCATGCACGCGAAGGAACTCAGGAAGGCCCACGTCCACGCGTTCACAACGAGCTGGCCGAATTCCTCTTCGGGCGTGGGGGTCTTCTCTCTGTGTCGCATGTCTGTGCTCCGCGCCGTCCGGGCTCGTCTGAAATATAAGCGCTCGCCGAGCGGCCGCTATGTGTTTCGGATCCAGGCCGCACACGCAAAGTAGGCGATGACGATCAATACGTCCGCCCCGAGCACGATCAGAACGATCCGATTCTCACGGCGGCGCAGGTGTCGTGTGGAGACGAACAGGTCGAGCACCGCAGCGACAGTCAACGCCAGCCAAGACAAAACGAACCATAGTATGATCGGCAGGCCGAACGCGATCGGGGATAGTTCGAAGGCGACGAACACGGCGACCAGCACGGCGACGCCTATCAGCGTGTCGAGAATGCCCCTGCCCCACATCAAGTGGAGGCACACGATCAGGCACAGCAGCAGGGCGCCCCGCCACCACCAACGATGACGGTCCAGTGATTGCCAGATCTCCATCGCGACGGTGTGGGCGCGTCGCGTCAGGCAATCGCGAGATCCCGAATGCGAAGCGTCGCTCCCCATCCCCATGTCCTAGTGCTTGAACAGCCGATAGATCATGATGAAGACGCCGCTTACGAGCACGCCGCCCAGCAGTCCGATCAGGGCGCCGAGCATCGCGCCCTCGAACTTGCTGATCAGGGCCCCGATTGCGGCGCCGGCGACGGTCGTGCAGACGACAAAGATGCCCTGGTAGAGGTTGTCCTTGAGTCGGACGTTCGGGCCGGTGGCGACGTCTGTGACGAGCTTGAACGTCTCGTCGCCTCCGTCCGTCTGCGTGCCGGCCTCCATTGCTTCCCCGCATTTCGAGCAGAACGCCGCATCATCAGCGTTCTCGGCCCCGCACTTCGAGCAATACATAGCCCTCTCTCCTGACCGTTCCGTGTGGCTCCCCGAGTATTCAAGGCCGGCGCCCGTGCCTCCACAGCCGGCTCAATACGCCTTTGCGAACGGGACGCGCATCGCGCTGTGCTTGCCGCAGAGGATGCAGGCGCCGCTCTCCTCGGGCGCGTCGAGCGGGATGTTGCGGATCGTGGCCTTCGTCTCCTCGGCGATCCGCTTCTCGCACTCGCCGTCGCCGCACCAGTGCGCGTAGAGGAACCCGCCGGGGTCTTCGAGCTTCTGCTTGAACTCGTCGACGCCGTCGACCGGATAGGAGTTGTCGTCGAGCAGTTGCTTCGCCGCCGCGAACAGCGCCGCCTGAATCTCGTCGAGGAGCGCCGGCACGCGCGCCGCGACGTCCGTCATCGGTGTCGGTGCCTTCTCGCCGGTGTCGCGCCGGACGACGACGACGGATGCCTGCTCGACGTCCCTCGGGCCGATCTCGATCCGGAGCGGCACGCCCTTGACCTCGTGCTCGTTGAATTTCCAGCCGGGTGAGACGTTGTCGCGCGCGTCGACATCGACCAGGAGCCCCGGCAGCGCCGCCTTGACCTTGTCCGCGGCCTCGAGCACGGCGGCCCGCTGGCCCTCATCGCGCCAGATGGGGACGACGACGACCTGCGTCGGCGCGAGCTTCGGTGGCACGACCAGTCCGTTGTCGTCGCTGTGCATCATGATGAGCCCGCCGATGAGGCGCGTGCTGACGCCCCAGCTCGTCGCCCAGGCGTATTCGAGTTCGCCCTTCTCGTTCTGGAACTGGACGTCGAAGGCCCTGGCGAAGTTCTGCCCGAGGAAGTGCGACGTGCCGGCCTGCAGCGCCCGCTTGTCCTGCATCATCCCCTCGATGGAGAAGGTGTCGACGGCGCCGGCGAACTTCTCGTTCTCCGTCTTGCGGCCGCAGACGACGGGCATCGCCATCCACTCCTCGGCGAAGCGGCGGTAGACGTCGAGCATCTGCATCGTCTCGTCGCGCGCCTCGGTCTCGGTCGCGTGGGCGGTGTGGCCCTCCTGCCAGAGGAACTCGGTCGTTCGGAGGAAGAGGCGGGTGCGCATCTCCCACCGGCAGATGTTGCACCACTGGTTGTAGAGGAGGGGCAGGTCGCGGTACGACTCGATCCAGTTCTTGTACATGTGCCAGATGATGGTCTCGGAGGTCGGGCGGATGTAGAGTTTTTCCTCGAGCGGCTTGCCGCCTCCGTGGGTGACGACGGCGCACTCGGGCGCGAACCCCTCGACGTGCTCGGCCTCCTTCTTCATGAAGCTCTCGGGGATGAACATCGGGAAGTAGCAGTTCTTGTGGCCCGTCTCTTTGAACATCGCGTCGAGGGCGCCGCGCATGTTCTCCCAGATGGCATAGCCGTTGGGCCGGATGACCATGCAGCCCTTGACGGGCGCGTAGTCGGCCAACTCCGCCCGCAGGCAGATGTCGGTGTACCATTTCGAGTAGTCGTCGCTTCGCTTCGTGATCGCCTTGGCCACGCTGCCGCTCCGTATGTGAAATGGACGCAGGAAGTTCGCCGGGCATCTTATCAGAGGGGGCGGGGTCGTTCAAGCGCCGGGGCGCGTGGATAGCGTCAAGAGAAGTGTGCAATTAGGGTCGACCTCTGCGCAAGCTCAGGT
>CAYLQD010000102.1:0-11981 GCA_964385685.1 uncultured Planctomycetota bacterium
CCATCAACCAGAATACTACATGTGGTATGCGGTTGAGTCAAGGGGATACCCACCTGGCGGGTAAACCGTGAGCGGGGGCGACCCGGCGGGAGGCCCCTTATGTTCTTCCAGCCCGGTTTACCGGGCTTACCCAGCGGCTCAAGCCGCACGCGACCCGCTCCAGCCGCGGTGTGTAATCCGCCGAGGCTGAAATTCGGATTCTGAGCGTTCAGGTGAACGCTCAGATTACCAGTTCAGGGAAGGCCCGTAAACGGGCCTCCAGAGAACGGTCCGCGGAACCTGGAATGATTCAGCCCTTCTCAGTCTGTGCCGCCGCCCTCCGCCGGCAGGATGTCCTGCACCGAGAGGGGGGCGTCGGGCATGTCACGGTTTGCCTGCTCGAGCTTCTCGCGGCTCGACACGACAGCGACCGGTGCGCGTCTCATGTTGGCGTCGAACACGTCGAGGAGCGCCCGCCGGACCCCGTCGACGGTGGCGCCCAGAGCGCGGGCATAGCGCTCCTCGCGGACGGCCGGCGTCTCGCCCATCACGTGTCGCGCGAGCGCGGCATGTGTCGCGTTCTCCGGCCGGATGGGCTGCAGGGCGACCTTCGCGCCGCTGATGATGGCACGGTGCAGCTCGGCATCGCCCCAGTCGACCGTGTGGACGTACTCGGGCAGCGCGGCAAAGACACCGAGCGTCCGGGCGACGTGCGGGTCGGCGTAGGTCGAGAGCACGATGGCCGGGCCGTGGTAGGAGCACGAGGCGCCGTAGGCGTTGCCCTTGAACCGAAGCTCGCTGATCATGTAGTCGACGCGTAGGAGCTGCATGCCGAGGAAGAGGAGCGGCGCGTCGGGGTGCGAGGGATGCGGTGCGGGGATGATCTGCGTGCAGTGGGCGACCTGCATCGGCGCGGCCAGCCCCTCGCGCGGCGGCTCGGCGGCCGGGGAAAACCCCGTCGGCCCGTCTTCAATCGGCGCGGCCGGCATCAGCTCGAGCCATGCGGTCAGGGCCTGCCGCGTGGACGCGGCTGCGGGGTCCGCCCCGGTGAAGCTCGCCGTCACGCGGGCGCTGTTCCGAATGAACGCGGCGACCGCGTCGATCTTCGCCATCATCTCGTCGGCGAGGTCGTCGAACCGGCCGTTGAGCGCGCCGAGCCGCTCGAGCTGCGGCAGGCCGTGGACGATCTCGTCGAGATGGCCCTCGGGGGTGAGGACGCGTTTCGCGTGCCGCTGCGCGGTCCCGGGCCCCTCGTTGACGAGGTGCATGCGGAGGCCGGCGAGCCGCTGGACGATGACGTCGCGGAACCGCTCGTGGTCGCGCGGGTCGGGCTCGAGGAGCAGGTCGCGGAGGACGTCGAGGGCGGGTCCGAGCTGCTCGTCGAGCGCCTTGAGCGCGAAACGCAGCCCCCAGACGGCCGCCTCGGGGTCCGTGGCGTGCACGCCGAAGTTCGCATGGCAGCCGACGCCGCCGGTGTGGGCCGTCTTGCGGCGCGCCATTTGCTCGTAGTTCATTCCGGCCGCGCCGAGCTGGTTGATCGTCTCGATGTAGCGCGGGAGCCACGGCCACAGCTCGGCCGGGAGGCCGCGGAGGTCGACGTTCAGGGCGAGGTAGTTGACGCCGTTCGCGAAGACGTCGTTTCGGAGCAGGGTCGCTCCGCCGGGAAGCTCCTCGGCGGCCGTCGGGATGTGGACCGGCTTCGGGGGCAGGTCGCCGAGCTTGAGCTGCGGCAGCGTCGCAAGCGCCTCCGGCGGGTTGGGCGTGCCGGCATTCTTCTGAAGCTCCTCGGCCTGAGCCGCGAGCCCCCGGGCGTCGTCGTCCGAAAGCTCCGCGCGGACGCCCTTCATCCGCTCGGCGAACGCGGCGTCGGTCCGGACCTGCCACGCGGTGTCCGGTGTCATCACGAGGTCGAGCCGGTGCGCGTTATCGAGGAGCCGTTCGCGCGTCAGGCGGGCGAAGAGGTCGGGCTCGGCGGCATAGCTTTCGCGGCAGGCCTCGAGCGTTTCGTCTTCGCGGAGGAAGAGGAGGGGATCGCCGCCGTAGACCCACGACTCGAGCACGTGCTGCATCATCTGGAGCGGGCGCATCCGGCTGATCTCGCGGCACTGATAGGCGTATTGGTTGAACGCGGCCTCGACCAGCTCGGGCTCGACGCCCTCGTCGGCCAGCGTCGTGAGCGTCTTCGTGACGACGTCGAGGAAGGCGTCCATCCGCTCCGGCTCGCTGCCGCGGACGCCGACGGCGAACGTGGTTTCGAGCCCGATGCTGCTGGCGCCCGCAAAGAGGATGTCGTGTCCGAGCTTCGAGTCGATGACGGCTTTCTTGAGCGGTGCGGCGTCGTCGCCGACGAGGATCGTGCTCAGGATCTGCATCAGCACGCGGTCCTCGGGGTCGAGTCCGTCGCCCGCGAGCCAGTTCGTCACGAGGAATGTCTTCTCGGCGGCGCTCTCGTCGGCGCCGATGGCGTAGGTGTCGACGAGCGACCGGGGCTCGGTCCAGCGCGTCTGGTGTTTGACCTCGGGGCCCGCGTCGCCCCGCGAGAACGGGGCGAGCCGCTCTTCGAGGAACGCCAGGTAGTCGGGCGTCGGGATGTTTCCGTAGAAGACGAAGAGCGCGTTACCCGGATGGTACCACGACGCGTGGAAGCGGCGGAGTTCGTCATAGGTGAGGTCGGGGATGTACTCGGGGTCGCCGCCCGACTCGTGCCCGTAGGCGGTGTCGGGGAAGAGCCCGCGCGTGATGAGGCGCGCGACCCGGCCCTCGGGCCGCGAGAAGTACGCCTTCATCTCGTTATAGACGATCCCGTTGACGGTCAGCTTGCCGGCCGGATCGTCGGGGCTCGCGGGCGCGAGGTGATGGGCCTCGCGCTGAAACGTCTCCTCCGTGAGCAGCGGATGGAAGACGGCGTCGAAGTAGACCTCGGCGAGGTTGAGGAGGTCCTGCTGGACATTGCTCGCCACGGGATAGTACGTGCGGTCGAAGCCCGTCATCGCGTTGATGAACGTGGCGGGGCTCATCTTGACCATCTCGAAGAAGGGGTCGCGGACGGGGAACCGCTCGGACCCGCTGAGGACGGCGTGTTCGAGGATGTGGGGGACGCCGGTGTCGTCGGGCGGCGGCGTCGGGAAGCTGATCGAGAAGAGGTTTTCGGCGTCGTCGCAGGCGAGGTGGAGGATGCGGGCGCCGCTGCCGGGGTGCTCGAGTTCGCACGCGACGAGGCGGAGCTTCTCGACGGGGGTGACGGCCTTGACCCTGAAGCCGCGGAGTTCGTCGCCGGGCTTGAGGGCCGTCGCTGGTGTTTCGCTCATGTGGGGTCCCTTCCGGGGCTGTGTTCGGGTTCGGGGTGTCATACGTAGACCGATCGGCGGGGCTACTTGCCCGCCGGCTTGACGCTCTCGATCATGGCTGCGTCGGCTTCGAGGTCGCCGCCCAGTTGGATGAACTCGGCGAGGGCCTTCTCGTAGGTCCAGCCGTCAATGGCCACGCGGTAATAGAGCCCGAGCGCCCCGCCGCGATGCATGCCGCCGAGGCAGTGGGCGTAGACGGCCCCCTTCTCGGCCCGGACGGCGGCCGCGAACTTGTCGAGTTCCTCGCGTGGCAAGGCCTCTTGCTTCGCGAACGAGAGTTCGACGAGCCGCAGGCCGGCCTCGCGGGCAAGCTTGCGCTCTTCGTCCGTCGGCGTGACCGAGATGATCGTGCCGACGCCCCACTTCTTCAATTGGGCGATGCCGTCCTCGTTCTCGATCGTGCCGCCGCGGTAGAACTTGTCGCTGTATTTGACCGCGAAGTTGTTGAGCCCGTCGACCTCGGTGAACACCTCGTGGTCATTCGTGGATTCCGGGATCTTCGTCCCGTGCTTGTGCTCGGTCGCCCCCGTTACGGCGTCGATCCAGCCGCAGCCGCTGAGGATCGCCAGCGCCAGCGCGGCGCCCGTGATGCCCATCCACTTCGCCACGGTTGTTCTCCTGCGAGCGTTCGAAATGGCGGCTGCTTTCCACCGATACGCGGGCATTGTATGGAATTGCGGGCGGCAAGGCAAACGTGCGCGGGCACTGGGCCTCGACGCCGCTGCCGGCGCCAGGGACGACCCAGGTATCGCGAGAGCGGCGCCCCGAGCCGGCGTCGCTACTTCCCCTTTTCCTCTTCCATGTAGAGGGCGGTGTCGGGCACGGGCTGCCGCTTGAGGTCGGGGCCTTCCCAGAGCACCTTCAGGACCTCGCCGCCGACGCACTCGAAAAACTCGACAACAATCGGGTGCGCCCCGGCCTTGAGTTCGACCTTTCCGCTCCGAATGCCGCGGGCGTCGTGGACGCCGTCGTTGTCGGCGACCAGCTTGCCGTTGATGTGGAGCCGGCTCCCGTCGTCCGACTGGAGATGGAAGGTGTAGGTGCCGTCTTTCGGGATGTCGATGTAGCCCGAGTAGTTGAACGCAAAGCCGTCGTTCCGTTTCCGGGGGCTGATGTCGAAGTTGCCGACCTCGCCGGTCTTGATCTTCTCGAACTTCTTGTTGGGGTCGTCAAACTTGGAGCACCAGCCCTCGGAGTAGGTGTACCTCAGGCCGGGGATCAGCTTCTTGCCCTCGTGGCGGATGGTCTTCGCCTTCGAGTAGGTGATCTGTGCGATGCTGCTCACCTTGCCCGTGGGATAGAAGATGCCGGCGATGACGGTCGTGGTCTTGGTGATCTCGAACGGCTCGGTGTACTGGGTCGACTCCTTCGTCGGCTGTTTGCCGTCGAGGGTGTAGCGGATATCGCCCTCTGGATCCTCCTTGCGGAGCCGGATCTTCTTCGAGTCCGCGAACAGCTTCGCCTGCGAGACGAACTCGGGCGCGGGGTAGAGCCGCTCGAACCGTCCGACGAGCGTGTGGCCGGAGGCGGGCCCGTAGGCGCCGGGCCGGTCCCAAAAGGTGCGGGCCTTGATGATCGTCTGCTTCCGCAGCGTGATGGGCTTCGTGTACTCCGGTGAGCGGATGGTCGGCTCGGAGCCGTCGAGGGTGTAGCGTGTCGTCGCGGCCGGCGCGGGGCTCTTGAGTTCGACGGCGAGCGAGCCGATGAACTGCCGTTCTCCCGCGGCGAACTCGGGCCGCGGGCGCGTCGGTCGCACGAACCCGACGGAGGTCTCCATCCAGACGCTGCACCAGCATCCGCCGCCACCCTCGGGCGAGAGGACCATCCCGTTCGCCGGGATCGTGCTCAGCCAGCAGTCGGGCCGGAGGCGGCCCCACGAGGTCCAGTCCTTCGTCGACGGCGCCCACATCGTGACGCTCCCGCCGCCGCGGAAGAAAAGGGCGTCGGCTCCGGCGCTGACCGTCCCGCATCGTCCGCCGGGGATGCCGTCCTTCATCCGCTCGCCCGTCTTGAGGTTGAAGCCGGCGGGCGGGACGTAGAGCTTGTTGCCGACGATGACGGGCCGGGCCATGTGCGCGCCGTGGTCGCCGCCCGACCAGCCGAACGCGGCCTTCCAGGTCGGCTTGCCGTCGGGGGCATCGAAGGTGTATGCATTGTAGCGGCCGCCGCCCGATGACAGGAGCACCAGCTTCTCGGCCCCGTACGACAAGCTGAACATGACGACCCCGGCCGCCGGCTGAATCGGCTTCTCCCACAGTTTCTTCCCGCTCTTCAGATCGAGCGCGACAAGGACCATCTCCTGCCACAGTTCGCCCTCGCCGATGACGCGCTTGTCGAGGTCCTTGATCTTCTTGTTGCGCGACTCGACGAGGTAGACGCGGCCGCCGCCGATCGCGATGGCGGTGTTGATGATGACGCCCTTCGAGTACGCCCACTTGGTCGAGCCGGAGTTCTTGTCGATCGCGAAGATGTTGTCGCTGCACACCTTCGCGGTGTCCCAGCCGCCGCGGCTGTCGAACCATGAGCCGCTGCCCCAGAAGCCGGTGAAGCCGGTGCCCTCCTTCGTCGACGTCCCGATCAACCGGTCGCCGACGCTGGCGACGTAGCCCCACGCGAACGGCCAGTCCTTGTTCGGCGCGGGCACGACGTCGAGCATCTTCACGACCTGGCCCGTCCGGGCGTCGATCCGCCAGCACTTGTCGCGGGCGGCGACATAGACGTGATCTCGGTCGGCGCAGTAGTTCGAGGCGTCGCGGGGCATGTTGAATCGCTTGAGTTCGGGGACCTCGAGCGCCCAGAGGACGGAGCCGTTGAACGAGTCGACGGCGATGAGCCGTTCGAGCCCCTGCATGAAGAGCCGGCCGTTGATGGCGAGCGGGGCGGGCTTGCGGACCTGCCGGTCGGCCTGGTAGCGGGGTCCCGGTCGGCCGAGCCAGAGGACCTCGAGGTCGGTCGTCTTCTTCGCGCCGCCGAGCGTCTCGCCGCTCGACGTGCTGTTATCGGGGCGGGCGTATTGGTGCGACCATTCGCCGGCGCCGGGGAGCGGCCTGTCGCGCCGGATGACGGCCCAGATGCCGTCGTCTCCGGAGGCGAGCCGCTTGCCCTTGAGCGGCACGTCCGCGAGCCACGCCGCCAGCTTCGCGCGGTCGAGCGGCTTCGGGGCGCCCGCCGGCTGGCCCAGGCAGGCCACGCCGCCGTTCGGCCGCAGGACGCGCGCCAGCTCGGCCGGGGCGATGGGGCATGCCCCGCCCGCGAGGACCGATTCCGACGCGATGACGTTCGCGGCGTAGGGCGGCAGCGGGAGGTCGCTGTACGAATCGACCTTCAGCACGGCGATTCGAGAGCCGTACACGCCCGTCCGTTGCAGCGTGGCCCGGGCGGCGTCGACCGCTGCCCCGTCGGTGTCGAGGCAGATGACGCGCATCCGGCTTCGCCTCGCGATCTCGAACGCGAGCCGGCCCTCGCCCGAGCCGAGAACGAGACACAGCCCGCGGTCGGTTCCTGCCGACGCCAGAATGCGCTTGGCGGCCCGCTTGTAGACGGGCGTCAGCGTGTCGGGCCGATAGGGCCTGAGCGCGGCGGCGACGGGCGGCACGTTGTAGTTGAAGAACGTCTCGAGCGTCCGTTTCGGCGCGACGGCCGGCTTTCCATCGACGAGAGTGTGAATCTCATATGTGTAGTCGCGGCCCGGCCTGAGCTGATCGATCCGCACCTGGTGAACGGTCTTCGGTGTCTTGTCTTCGAACCGCTTCGCATCGTCGAGCACGAGGATGGTGGGCGACGGCTTCTCGGTCCACCAGCGCACGATCGCTGTGTCCGAAGACGTGAACCGGGCATACGGCCCGGCGGCGAGGCGGACCTTGGCCGGCTCTTTCTTCTTGGCCGGCACTTCCTTTTTCTCAGCCGGCTTCTCGGGCTCGGGCGCGGCGCCGGGACGGAAGCAGTGGATGGCGCCTTCGTGCGTGCTGACGAACAACGCGCCGTCGGCGACCGCCATCCCGTATGCCTTTCCGCGAACGGGCGCCTGCCAGACGAGCTGGCCGTCGGTCGCGCGGTAGCCGAGCACCTTGTCGCGGCTGCCGAGGAACACGGTGTCGCCGGCGGCGATCAGGCCGTGGCACGGCCCGGGGTTGACGCTCCACGTGCGCTTCTTCGACGCGCGGTCGATCGCGTAGAGCGCGGTGTCGGTGATGAGGTACGCGGCTCCGCCGCGGACGACCATCGCCTTCGCGCCGCCGTGCGAATAGGCCTTCTCCTTGGGATTCTGGAAGTTGGCCTCGCCGACGGCGAGCCCGCGGCTGGCCGGGCCGCCCGCGACGTGCCCGTCGTCGGTCACCATGACGAAGCATCCGCCCCCGCCGCCGGGGATGTCGGCGCGCCGCCGGCCGTCGCTCCGGTCGTAGACGAGGCCCCAGAGCCGCCCCTGCGGCGTGAAGAGGAACTGCCGGGAGATGGCGAACGCGCCCTCGAACGTGAGGCCGTCGAGAACCTCGACGAACCGGCCCGGGCCCTCGGGCTTGCCGGTCTTGGCGTCGACGGCGCACAGGTACGATTCCTTCCACGGCAGCATCGACGCGGCGAAGTAGGCCGTGCCGCGGTCGACCGTGACGCCGGTCCGGATCGGCCAGAACGAGATGAGCCGGCCGTTGTTGATGAGGAGCCGCCGCCCGGCCGTCGGGCTGTACTTCCAGACGAGCTTGCCCGTGTCGGCCGCGATGCAGTAGGCGAAGCCGTCGTCCGACCCGAAGTAGAGCTTGCCGTCGTGGTGCATGGGCGCGATGCGGATCGGGCCGCTTGTCGTGAAGCGCCATTGTTCGCGGCCCGTGCGCGTGTCGAGGCAGTGGACGGCGTCGTCGGCGGACGATCCGTAGAAGAGGTCCTTGCCGACGACGATCGGGAAGAAGACGGGATCGTAGTTGCGCATTTCGGAGAGCGGCGCCTTGCCGTGGTAGGCGTCCCACTTGGCCGGGCCGTGCCACGCCTGTTGCGGCGGCACGGGCGAGCGGAGCGTCCAGTCGGGCTGGAGGTCCTTCGCGTCGAGGGTCTCCGACGTGGCGCCCGTGCGGCCGTTGTCGTGCCGGTAGGCGGGCCAGTCTTCCGCGTGGAGCAGGGGGGATACGAAGAGGGCGACGAGTGTCATGAGCGGGGCGATGCGGAGCATGGTGTTCTCCTTTTCCTTGAGCGGCGGTTCATTCGATTCCGAGTTGTTTCGACGAGAAGACGATGGGCGCGTAGCCCCTGGCGTCGACCTCGATGCGCTGGCCCGGTTCGAGTTTCCAGTTCCATTCGACCCAGCCGATGTCCGTGGCCTCGTCGGGCTTGAGCCGGTTGATCTCGAGCCGCGCCTGCTCGTTCGTGCTCGGCTTGATGGCCCTCACGACAACGCCCTCGAGCGGTTCCTCGGATACGTTGCGGATCTGGAGGACTTTGCCCCGGCCGACGAGCGACTCGCGGACCGTCACGCTGACGGGCGTCTGCACGCCCTGGATGCGGAAGAGGTCCGGACGGAAGATCCAGACCGCTGCGACGACGAGCGCGACGAGCGCGAGGATGAGGAGAAACTTGACCAGCCCGAAGCCGCGTCCACCTTCCTGCCTGAGCCACTTCATTGCGGTGTCCCCCTGTCAGTGAGTCGGTCTGCGGCGCCTGCGCGCCAGAGCGAACGATTCCAATAGAGGAACACGCCGGCGAAGGCCACGGCGGCGATGGTCGCGGCCAGCATCACCCACCACGCGATGTCGGAGCAAAGCTGCGCCAACTCCGACACGACCAGTCCGTCGGACGGGCCCTCCGTGATGGCGAGCGCGCGGCCGCCGAGCGCGAAGGAGATCGCAACCGTCTGGAGAACCGTCTTCACTTTGCCCATCCAGTTCGCGCCGACGAGCCGGCCCTGCACGGCGCCGGCCGCGCGGACCCCGTTGACGATGAACTCGCGGGCGACGACGACGACGACCATCCACACCGGGAGAATGTCGAGGTGCGCGAGGCAGATGAAGGCCGTCATCAGCAAGACTTTGTCCGCGACCGGGTCGAGGTAGTTGCCGAGCGGCGAGCGGTTCGGCTCGCGCTTGGCCAGCATGCCGTCGAACACGTCGGTCAACATCGCCGCGATGAACAGGCCGAAGGCCGTCCACGCCGCCCACGGCTGGTACCGGTAGATCAGGACGGCGATGGGGAACGCGAGGACGAGCCGTGAGAGTGTCAGGATGTTCGCGGCGCTCATCGCCCCTCCAGTTGACTCGGGACCCGGGCTGTGCGACATTGTAGCGATTTTGGCGCGAATGCAAAGGCCGGCCTGTCGGAGGAGGTGGAGTTGATATTCTGATCTCTCGGTCTGGGGACACGTACCGGTCCCCTTCCGCCGGAGGCGGAAGGGGCTTCCGGTACATGTCCCCGTCCGGCGCCTGACGGAGATTCCCCGAGTTTGGCGTATCCAAAGCGCGGCCCGCCCTGCGCGCGTGTTTTCTCCTTGACGTTGGCGCGGCGCTTTGCGATGCTAACGCGACTCGCCAGGATATGTACTGGTGCGCCTCCAATGATTCGAATAATGAGAGGAGACTGACCGTGGCGAAGGCGAAGATGCTCTCGGAAAAGGCCCAGGCGAAGGCGGCGGCGGTGACGTTCGGCGTGTGCGCGACGGCGGACCCGCGGGTCGACAAGGAGTCGCGCGATCGCGCGCGCAACATCGCCGGGATAGTCGCGGAGGTGATCGCGAAGGGCGTGAAGATGCCCGACGGCTCGCCGGTCGAGGTCGTGTGGACGCCGGTCCTCATCGACGGCGAGAAGCAGGCGGACGTGGTCGCGCGGCAGTTTCGGGACGCGGGCGTCGACGCGGTCGTGTGCGCGCCGGACACGTGGGCGTTTCCGCAGCTCACGCTCATCAGCTTACTGTCGCAGCTTCCAGCCAACATGCCGATCAACATCACGTGCGGCAACTCGGGCCCGAAGCCGGGCGTCGTGTATGCTCACGCGGTCAACGGAGCGCTCGCGCAGTCGGGCCGGATGACGGCCCTGAACGTGGGCACGTGGCCGGACACGGGGATGAAGCCGCAGATGACGGAGTCGACGGCGGCGGCGCTGATCGACTGGTGCTACGCGGCGCTGACGGCGGCGGGGCTCAAGGGGCGGCGGGTGGTCGTCTTCGGGCACGACTCGATGGGGATGGAGACGGCGCTGGCGCACGTGCTCCCGACGCGGCGGACGTTCGGGATCGAGATCACGCGGCTCGACATGAAGCTGCTGGCCGACATGCTGGCCAAGAAGTCGTACGACGAGAAGGAGCTGCGGAAGCTGCGGCGCTGGGTCGACCGTACCCTCGGCGACCGGCTGGACGTGAACGGCGCCGTGCAGAGCGAGCGGTTCGACAAGGGGCTCGCGCTCTATCTCATCATGCGGGACCTGCTCGCCGACCTGAACGCGGTCGGCGGCGGATTCATGAACCAGCTCGAGTGGGGGAGCGACCTGCGCGGCATCCCGCTCCCGATCTGCGACGCGGCCGAGTCGCTTTTCAATTCGACGTTCGACCACAACGGCCGCAAGCAGGCGACGCCGTTCGCGACCGAGGCCGACGTGCAGGGGCTGCTGACGATGCTGTTCACGACGTGGCTGTCGGGCGGGAACCCGCCGCTCTTCATGGACTTCCGCAAGGTGTGGGAGCCGTGGGAGATTCAGGCGCTCGCGAAGGAGATGAAGATCAAGTTCACGAAGGCGGACCGGTGGGCGCAGCAGGGATTCGTTGACGGCGACAACTCCGGGTCCGCGAGCTTGGACTGGGCGGGGAGGCCGGGCGAGAAGCCGGCCGAGATCATGAAGCGGGTGGGGATGCCGCAGGCCGACGAGTTCTACTTCCCCGGTTGCGGCAACAGCGTGATGTTTTTCACCCCGGGCGGGATCGCGGGGATCGCGGGCCGGCTCGCGTTCAGCGGCCTGAGCGGGCTCTTCAGTCTGATCTGGGACGAGGCGGTGACGGACGAGATGCCGGCGGAGTTGGCGCAGGCCGTCGCGAACACGAGCACGCCGACCTGGCCGCACACGTGGGTCGTGCCGAAGTACGCGTCGATGGCCGAGTACAAGCAGTACGCTCCCGCGAACCACTTCCACATGACGTGGGACCTGGCGCCGCGTCGGCTCGAGCACTGGATGGACCTGACGAACGTGCTCAGCGTGACGCCGTGGCAGGCGCGGCCGAAGTTCATCGAGGGGGTCGACCGGCCGCTCCCGCTCTTGTATCTCCTGAACGGCGGCGAAGAGGCGACGAAGCTGGCGCTTGCGCGAAGTTGACGGGGGGTGGGTGGACGGGAAGCGACTTCGCCAAAGCGGCTTCGTCGCTCGCGCGAAGGCGGATGTCCGTCCGCGCCGGTCGTTGGATGCGCGGGGAGAGATAATCGTAATCGTTATTCTGCCAAGGGATTACGATTATTGAAGCCCATGTTAGTAATGGGATTGCGGGACCAGGCCAGGAGATTCTTCGCTTCGCTCAGAATGACATATCCCGTGCAACGGGCTGTAGTTGTGTCATCCTGAGCGAAGCGAAGGACCTCTGCTGTTCCTCGGTGTTGTTTCATTCTCAACATGAGCTTCAATAGGATTACGATCGGGATTGAGATTGGGGCTGGGGAGCCGTCAATCCTCGTCGAGGTGTCCCTCGCTGCCGGC
>CAYLQD010000103.1:0-11782 GCA_964385685.1 uncultured Planctomycetota bacterium
CGCTCGAGGAGTCACTGACCGCCTTGCGCGACGATCACGAGTTCCTGCTCAAGGGCGACGTGTTCACCCCGGACGTGATCGACACCTGGATCGATTACAAAATGGAAAACGAAGTCGACGCCCTGCGCCTGCGCCCGCACCCGTATGAATTCGTGATGTATTACGACATCTGAATCGTTGACGTTTTGTTCACAACAGCCCCCCCGAAGCCCACGGATTCCAATCCGTGGGTTTCTCATCCTTGGGCTTCGTTCTCCGCTCCCCTCACCAACAAGCTCAGGGGCACCGGGCGCGCCGGTGGGCGTTTTTCTTTCCCTTTAAATCCGCCGAGACCCTGGTCCGCCGTTCTCTGCGGCCCCTGCGTGCTCCCGCCGTCGCTGAAGCTACGGCGGGCAAGCTGCGGTGAGACGAGACCGCGTAGCAGCGCTAGTCTTCGTCCTCATCCTCGTCGTCGTCGGCCGCCTTCTTGATGGGCGGGACGACGAAGTCGCTGGCCTCCGTGACCGACTCCCCGCGACGCCACAACCGGATGATCCGGTCGGTCCGGTCGTTGAGCTGTTTCTCGGTCTCCAGTTGTCCGGCGATGCGCTCGACGACCACGGTCCACTCGAGCGGGGGCAGGCCGCGCCGCACGAAGCCGTAGCACTTCTCCAGATACTTGCGCTGCCCGCCCGTCGTCGGCACGATCCGGTCGATCGCGTCGTAGATGCGAAGGATGTGGTCGGGGTCTTCGCCGCGGTCGACCTGCTCGATGACCCAGGCGACGAACTCCCGCCGCCGCCGGCCGACCATTCCGTTCTTGTCGACCATCGCGGTCAGCTTGGCGAGCGCCGCGGGCGACGCCTGTCGCGAGCCGGCGCCGAGGAACGACTCGATGAAGAGGGCGGTGTCGGTCTTGCTGTAGGAGCCCTTGATGACGGTTCGGACGGTCGTCTGGATGTCTTTGAGCTTGGCCCCGCGGATGAGGGCGTCGAGGCCGGCGCCGAAATACTTGACCTGGTTCTTCTCGTCGAGCCGCAGTTTCCTGCGGCGGAGGGTCTTCGCGAGCGCCTGCGCGGGCTCGACCTCGATGGCGTACGCGCGGGTCAGGTAGGCGCGGGTGATGGCGCGGGCGAGGGGCTTCGACACCTTGTTCGCGGTCATCCGCTTGTGGAGTTCGAGCGCCTCGGCGCGCTCCGCGGTCGTGACTCCCGCCTGCGCCGCGAGGGCCGAGCCAGCGGCAAACACGGCGCCCGCACACACAAGAGCGGCGACCCAATGCCTCATCTTCGGCTCCTCCCGGTCGGATCCGGCGTCTGAGCTACCAGTTCTTCTTCTTGCCGGTTCGTTTGCCCGTACGCGGCTTCCGCCCATGATTGGCCTTCTTGCTGCGCCAGGAAACCTTGTCTCGCCTCTTGTCCTTCGACATCGCCTTCCTTTCCTACCGGGTATACACGACTGCGCGGCCCAACCGCGCGGGCAACTTCGCAGCGAGCATAGGTTACGCGACCCGCCGCGAGATGTCAAGCCGCCCGCCGCGCGGCCGACGCCGGGCCAAGCTTGACACCCGGCGGCGGCTCGCTATAATCCCTCGCGTCTGTATGTGTTTTTGGGTGATCCGATTGCCGCGACAAACAGGAGCCGATCTATGCCTTCGCATCTCATCGAGCCGCACGGCGGAGCACTCGTCGATCTCATGGCCGACGCCGATCGCACGGCCGAACTGAAGGCCCTGGCCCGCGAAGCTCCGTCGTGGACGCTGACGCCGCGGCAGACGTGCGACCTCGAACTGCTCCTGAACGGCGGCTTCTCGCCGTTCACCGGCTTCGTGGCGCAGAAAGATTACGACAGCATCTGCGAGAACATGCGGCTGGCCGACGGAACGATCTGGCCGATCCCCATCACGCTCGACGTCGATGAGGAGACGGCGAAGGGGCTCGACGCCGGCTCGACTCTCTACCTCCGCGACATCGAGGGCGTGCCGCTGGCCGCGCTCAACGTCGAGGAGGTCTGGCAGCCGGACCGCGACCGCGAGGCGGAGCTGGTCTTCGGCACAAAGAACCCCGAGCACCCGGCCGTCGCCTACCTGCAGCAGAGGAGCAACGCATGGTACGTCGGCGGGGAACTCGAAGGGCTGCAGCCCCCGGTCCACTACGATTTCGTGCCGCTCCGGCGGACGCCGGCCGAGCTGCGGGAGCAGTTCGCCGGACTCGGCTGGCGGAAGGTCGTTGCGTTTCAGACGCGCAACCCGCTGCACCGCGCGCACCTCGAACTGACGTTCCGCGCGGCCAGCCAGCTCGAGGCGAGCTTGCTCATCCACCCCGTCGTCGGGATGACGAAGCCGGGCGACGTCGACCACTACACCCGCGTCCGCTGCTATCAGGCGGTGATGAAGCACTACCCGCGGCACACGGCGATGCTGAGTCTGCTGCCGCTCGCGATGCGGATGGGCGGGCCGCGCGAGGCGGTGCTGCACGCCATCATCCGCAAGAACCACGGCTGTACGCACCTGATCGTCGGGCGCGACCACGCCGGGCCGGGGTCCGACTCGTCGGGCACGCCGTTCTACGGCCCCTACGACGCGCAGGAATTGATGACGCAGCACCAGGGCGAGCTGGGCATTCAGATGGTTCCGTTCAAGATGATGGTTTATCTCGAAGAGCGCGACGAGTACATCCCGGTCGACGAGGTGCCCGAGGGCGCGAAGACGAAATCGCTCTCCGGCACGGAGCTTCGGCAGCGACTGAGCGACGGCCGCGACATCCCGCCGTGGTTCTCGTTCCCCGAGGTTATCCAGGAACTGCGGCGGACGCATCCGCCGCGCAGCGAGCAGGGCTTCACGGTCTTCTTCACCGGGCTGCCGAGCTCGGGCAAGTCGACTCTCGCGAACGTGCTGCTCGTCAAGCTGCTCGAGATCGGCGGACGGCCGATAACGATCCTCGACGGCGACATCGTCCGCACGCATCTGTCGTCGGAGCTTGGGTTCTCGAAGGAGCACCGCGACATCAACATCCGCCGGATCGGGTTCGTCGCGTCGGAGATCACGAAGAACGGCGGGATCGCGGTCTGCGCGCCCATCGCGCCGTACGCGTCGGTTCGGCAGGACGTGCGCGAGATGGTCGAGGCCGGCGGCGGGTTCGTGCTCGTGCACGTGTCGACGCCCGTCGAGGTGTGCGAGCAGCGCGACCGCAAGGGCCTCTACGCGAAGGCCCGGGCCGGGATCATCAAGGAGTTCACGGGGATTTCGGATCCGTACGAGGTGCCCGAAGACGCCGACCTTGCCTTCGACACGACGGATAGCAGCCCGGAGGAGTGCGTGCAGGACGTCATCCTGCACCTCGAGAAGGAAGGGTACATCGGCACGACGTAGGCGTTTCGGTTCCTGGTCCTAATCGTAGTCATAATCCTAATCGTAATCGGCACGCACACAGGACGCGGATTACGAGTAGGGTCAAGATTGGTGGAAGGGCTATGCAGCCAGGACGGACCCCGCCTCGAGCCGAATGATCCGGTTCCCTCGACGCGCGACCCGGGTACTGTGGGTGACGAGCAGAACGGCGCCGCCGTCCTCCGCGAACTTCGTCAGCGACTGGAGCACGATGTTCGCGTTGCACTCGTCGAGGTTGCCCGTCGGCTCGTCGGCGAGCACGAGCGTCGGCCTGTTCAGGAGCGCCCGCGCGAGCGCGACCCGCTGGCATTCGCCCGCGCTCAGCTCCGACGGCAGATGGTGGGCCCGGTCGCGGAGCCCGAACGTGTGGATCAACTCCGACGCGCGGTCGAGCGCCCCGTCGCCGCCGATCGCGAGCGCCGGCGACAGCACGTTGTCGAGCACGCTCAGATACGGCACGAGGTGGAACTGCTGGAAGACGAAACCGATCCCGGCCGCGCGGACCGCCGCCCGCTGTTCGGGGCCGAGGCGATAGAGGTTCTGCCCGTCGAGTTCGACCGTCCCGGACGTCGGCTCGAGCAGCGCGCCCGCGGCGAGCAGGAGGGTCGTCTTGCCGGACCCGCTCGATCCCTGGATGCAGACGAACTCGCCCTCGGTCACGTGCAGCGACACGTCGCTCAGCGCGTGCACGGGGCCTTCGGCCTTGGTGTAGGTCTTCGTGATCTGGTCGATCCGAAGCATCGGAGCCCCTATTTCTCTCGAAGCACGAGCGCGGGATCCTGCCGCGAGGCCGCCCGCGCGGGCAGCCACGTCGCCAGCACGGCGAGCAACGGCGCCGCAACGAGAACCACGGCCAGCAGCCACGACGAGAACAACTCCGGCGCGCGGCTGACGTTCGCCATCCGGCCGCCGGCGGCGCCGATGACAAACCCGGCCACGTAGCCGATGCACGCCCCGGCCGCGCCGATCAGGAGCGCCCGGCCCATGAAGACCGCGAAGATCTGCATCGAACGCAGGCCGATGGCGCGGAGGATGCCGATCTCCGGACTTCGCTCGCGCACGTTACCGAACGCCAGCAGCCCGACCCACACGGCCGACGCGATCATCAGCATCGGAACGAGCACGGCTCCGAACGCCTTGCGCTCCCGGCGCTGGCGGTCGCGCGAGGCGCGCTTCTCCGCCAGCTCGTCCGTGCGGTTCTTCGCCGCCGCGACCCGGGCCTGTTTGCGCACGTAGGCCTGCTTGTCGCGCATCGTGACGAGCGGATCGGTCCCAGGCAGAATCTTGCGGAGTTCCGCCCGCACCTTCTCGACGTCTGCGAACGCGCACTTGCACTCGACCGCCTGGATCTCGTTGATCCGGCCCGGCATCTTGAGGAGCTGCTGCACCTTCCTGAGATCCATCCAGACGGTAATGTCGGCTCGCGTGCCCTGCTCGGGGCGGCATTTTCGGACGATGAACTCCTCGCCCATGAACGTGATCTTGTCCTTCGGTTTCAGGCCGATGCTCTTCGACAACTCGTGGCCGACGTCGACGTGCCCCTCGGGGATGAGGGTGATGATCGGTTTCTTGCGGTCGAGCCGTTCCTTGAGCGGCACCTCGCCGTGCGTGCCGAGGAGGATGACGGTCCGTCGCCCCTGCTCGGGCCACTCGACCTTGCGTTCGAGCTTCGGATATAGGTGCCGGATGCTGGTCAGCAGCTCCGAATTCGCAAGCCGGTGCACCAGGTCCTCGCCCATCGTCTTGTCGGCGAAGCCCTTGTCGTAGAAGTCGGCGAGGTTCTGGTCCTTCGGGAGGATGCGGACGTTGAACCCGAGCTTGAGCGTCAGCTTGCGCATTTCGTTCTCGACGTCCGCCAGGCGCTTCCTGGCGATGCGCTCGTCTTCGTCGAGCATCTCGCCCGTGCGGAGGTCGTGGGCGCGCAGCAGCGTAAACTGTGCGACGAGCGAGCCCGCCGCGACGGCGACGAGGAGCGTGCCCGTCGCGAAGCTGAGCGTGCGGTGCGCGATTTCCCTCTGGATCAACCGCCACGTGTTCACGTTAGCTTCCCGAAGATTGCCCGCGGACGTACACGGCCAGGACGATCGTGACGATGGCGACGAGGCCGGCGACGACGAGCGCGTCGCGGGTCAGCGTCTTCTCCTGCCCGGCCTCGGCCGCTGGAGAACTCGTGGCCGCCGCCGGGCCGCTCGCGGGCGCGTTGGTCAGCGATGTTGGTCCGGCCTTCGCGGGCGCCGTCCCCGGGGCGGAAAGGACATTGGCCGGTGAGACGTTGCCGGACAGGTCTGGCGGGACATCGACGATCTGGAGCCGCGATCCCTGCGCCTTCGCCTGCCCCCAGTCGGCCGTCATGAGCAGGTCGACGCCGGGGTTCTGGTCCTTGATCGTGCACGAGCACGGCCCGGTCAGGAACGCGGCCGCCTCCAGGATGTTTTCCGGCGTGATGCCCTTGCCGACGAAGGCGTGGAGCGCACGCCCCTGCCCGAACACCGGAAACGTGATCGCCTCGTCGCCCTGCTTCAGCTTCAGGTCCGGCTCCATCCCGATGAGCAGGTTGACGAGCGTCTTCTCGGCGGGGTCCGACGGGTCGACGCGGAGGACCGAGAACTCGATCCGCAGGTCTTTCTGAAGCTGCTCGATCGGCGTGGCGCCGACGCCCCATTGAGGGTCGACCGGGTCCATCTGGGGCAGCTCGACCTTCTTCTCCACCTTCTTGAGTTCGGCTTCGAGCGCCGTGGCGCCCTTCTCGTCCCCGAGGAACACCCACACCGCCGACTGGCCGCTGACGATCCGCTTGGCGATCTCCGTCCGCGCCGGCGACACGAGCAGCTCCTTCGCGTTCGCAGGCGTCAGCCGGCCGGCCCACGCGACCGGGCCCGGCGGCTGCATCGTCTTCGCCGGATACAGGACGATCGTCCACGGCAGATCGGGGTTGCCCTGCCCTTCCCAGATCGCGCTCGTAAACTCGTCCATCTCGTCGTCGACGTCGACGACCTGAACGAAGAGATTAGCCTTCGGTCCCGCGGCCTCCGGAGCCATCGGATCCTGAACCGCGTACGACGCCTTCTGAATGATCTCGACGGCCTGCTTGTCGGCACCGGCCAGGTCCGCGCGGTGAAAGACGAACACCACGTACGCGCTCGGCTCCCACCGCTCGAGGGCGTAACGGAACACGGGCACGCTGCACGCCAGCACGGGCGCGGCAATGAGCAGCACCCACGCAGCAAGAGCCAGCGGCGTGAGCCGCTTTCGATTCTTCACCATGTGTGCGACCTCCGTTCCGGCCTTCCGAACACATTATAGCAAAAACCGACCGATTCCGAGTAAAAACAAGTAACAATACGCGCGGCGGCCGGAGCGTTGGCGCAAGTCCATGGCGCCGTGTTACTTCCGCCGAGGCCGGATTGCCGCTCGAACCCGGCCTGCGCGCGCCCGTTCGGCCGCTTGCCCCGCGCCCGGCCGAGCGCTAGACTGCGGGAAACGGCGATGGAGGTCCGATGATGAGCAGACGAACATGCGTCCTTGCGACCCTGGCGCTCCTTGGCGCCGCGCCCGCGGCTGCGCAGATGGTGCGGTGCCCCGCGACGCGGGACGTTTGGCTCTCGAACGCAATCGAAAAGGAGAAGAGCTGCAACATGGGCGCCGCGCCGCGCATCAAGCTCAAGATCTGGCAGGAGTTCGGCATCGTCGATTTCGATGTGTCCGCTCTCAAGGGGCGCGTCATCAAGGAGGCGTGGCTCGTCGTGAAGCCCGCCGGCGGACACAAGCTCGGCCTCAATGCCGGGTCCGACCTCCGATGGCTCAGCGTCTCGACCGTCAGCCACGACTGGGTCGAGGGCAAGTCGCGCCGGTACGCGCACGACACGGCCGGCCACGGAGCGACGTTCCTCGAGTCGTCGTATCGGCGCCGCAACTGGGGCTGGGACGGGGCCCGCGTGTGGGACGTCGTGCTCGGCAACGGCAACTCGCTGCGGTTCGACGGCGAATTGAAACCGGCACGCGGGCGGCTGCGCATCAAGCTCGACCCGCAGCTCGTGCGGGCCCTCGTCGCCGACGCGTCGCACGGCCTCTTCCTGATGGACGGCACGACGTACGTCGGCGTCAACTCATACATCGCGACCCGCGAAACACGGGCCGGGCCGTTCCTCGAAGTCACGCTCGCCGGCGCCGACAAGACGCCGCCCGCCGCGCCGGCGAATCTCAAGGTCGTGCCCGCGCCGCGGTGGGCGACCCGCACGCTCGGCGCCATCGGCGTCAGGCTGACCGCCCCGCGCGGCGCATTCGCCTACGATATCCGCATCGACGGCAGCCCGCTCGCAAGGTGGCAGGTCCCGTTCGCCGCCGCGGCCGGCAAGCAGCAGGCGTTCCCCGTGCTCGACCTCCCGCCCGGCGCCGACGTGAAGGTCGACGTCGTCGCCGTCGACGCCGCGGGCAACCGATCGGCGTGGGTCTCGGCCCGCGGCCGCACGAGCCCGAAGCTGACCGTGCCGAGACTGCCCGCGTATCCGTTCAAGCCGCGCGGCGGCGACACGAAACGGCTCGGCGCCGCGCGCGTCTGGGCGTTCCCCGAGGTGACGAAGGTCAGCCCCGTCGACGGGTCACTGATCGCGGAACAGATGCGCGGCGACATCCGCCGCGCGAACGCCGTCTGGGATGGCGCGACCGGCACGATCCGGCTCGCGGCGGCCCGCGGCGAGATCGTCAGCTTTCAGGTCGCCGTCGAGGGGCGCGTGAAGGGTTGCTCGATTCGCGTCACGTCACTCAAAGGCCCCGGCCGGATCCCCGACCGCGGCGTCCGCCTGTGGCGCAACTGGTACGTGAACGGCCGGCCCGAGTATGCTATCCGGCTTCGGGGCGCGTTCGACTGCCCCGCGGCCGACAACGACGTCGCCGGTCAGACGCTCCAGGCGATCACGGTCGACTACCCTATCCCGCCGAACGCGAAGGCGGGCGAGTACCGCGGCTCCGTCACGCTCGCCGCGGGCCGCAAGACCCTCCGTCTCCCGCTCAAGGTCAAGGCCTACGACGTCGTCATCCCCGACGAGATTCACTTCAATCCCGAGCTGAACTGCTACGGCGGCCCGGGCCGCGCAGGCAGCGAGCAGTTCATCGACAGCTTCCGCCTCGCCCACTACCACCGCTGCACGATCAACCGCGTGCCGTACAACCAGCGCGGGCGAGTCCACGACGACTGGGCCCCAAGAATCGACGCCGCCGGCCGCGTGACCGACTGGACCGCGTTCGACCGCAACCTCGGCGGGCTGCTCGACGGCTCGTGGTTCACGGACAATCCCCGGTCGGGCGTGCCGGTGCCCGTGCTCTACCTTCCGCTCTCCGAGGGCTGGCCGAAGGACTTCCGAAAGCACTATGCCCCCGGGCCCGGCGTGCCTGTGAACAGCAAGGACCGCGTGCAGAAGCTCCGGCACGACGTGCTCGCGAGACCCATCGACGACGCGCTCGACGACGCGTTCCAGACCGCGTGGAAAAACTCCGCCCGCGACTTCGTCCGCCACGCGACGGCGAAGCGATGGAACCGCACGCTCTTCGAGTGCTACCTGAACAACAAGCCGAAGTACGGCTACACGATGTGGACGCTCGACGAGCCGACCAAGTACCTCGACTGGGCGGCCCTCAACTTCTTCGCCGGGATGTACAAGGAGGCCGTCGACGATCCGGAGGTCTACACCCGCCGCTGGCACCGCGACTGGTTCGAGAAGGGGCTCGCCGGGATGAAGCGCGACCGGCCGACGTTCGTCTTCCGCGGCGACATCTCGCGCCTCCCCTGGCAGGGGAGCGTGTCGGACGGACAGATGAACCTGATGGTGCTCGGCGGAAACATCTTCGGGCATCCGCGGCTCGTCCGCAACGCCCGGACCCGGATGCCGAGCTTGATGGTCACCTACGGGTCGTGCAACTCGCCCGACCGGAGCAACTGGGAGTCCGCCGCGTGGTGCCTGAAGGCGTACGTGCATCACGCCGACGGGGTGGTGCCGTGGCAGTCGCTCGGCGGGCCCGACGCGCTGCGTCGCGGCGACAAGCCCGGCTCGGGCAACGCGCTCATCATCAACGCGGGCAAGCACGGCCACGCGGTCGCATCGTTCCGCGTGCACGCGCTGCGACGTGGGGCGCAGGACGCCGAACTGCTGCGGCTCCTTCAACTCAAGCGGAACTGGTCGCGCGAACACATCGGCCTGCTCGTGTCGCAGAAGGTGCCGCTGACGACGGCGTTCAAACAGACCTTCAGCGACGAGGCGGCCGCGGTTACGTTCGGCACGCTCACCGGCCGCGGCTTCTGCGAGCTGAAAGAAGGCGTACTCCAACTCCTGACCGAGGAGGACTGACGTGGCCGGAGCAGCCCCGCGCGCCTTCGCCTGGCCGGTCAGCTCGAAGGCGTGGGTACCCGGAGCGAACGACATAGGAGACATCAGGCATGCAACGGACAAGACGGCCTGAGATCAGCTTCTGTTTCCATCTGGTCGCCTTCGTCTCAGCGGCGTCCGTTCTTGGATGCGAGAATGGCGCCGCGGATTGGGACGACGCGCTTGTTGTCCCGACGGGCAAGGTCGTGTTGGTGAAACGGGGAGACACATATGGAGTATTCGAGATCCTGAAGCAGACCGAAGAACCTGAGGCAGTTAGCTACAGATGGTGTTTGAGGAGTGACGGGAACGGGCGACTGGGCGAACCGAGCGTTCGCCAATTCCGAGACCTGGGGCGATCTTCAATACAATTCGGACCGTTCGCCTTCATGTGGTCATATTCCGATCCTGGATCTGGATGGCTGTATCCTTCGGCAGGCACCTCCGTGTGCGTGACTGAAGAAACGAGTTGGGGCGAGATTGACGCCGCATCACCGGAATGGCAATACCGCACCTGTCATCGCGGCGCTGGTGGCCCGAAGCCGAACAAGAACGCGAGGGGACCGTCAGAGAATCAAGAGATTGGAGTCACGTATCGCAAGCAGGGCGGGGCCAAGCTGACCACAGGGGATTTTGAGGGCGCTATTGAGAAGTTTGACTTGGCCATCCGGTGGGATCCTCACAACGACATCGCCTATACCATGCGAGGGGACGCGCACCGGTGGACGTTTGCCTTTAACAAGGCTCGGCAGGATTACGCTGAAGCCCTTCTTTTGGGCAGTAGCGAAGCGCTGGTCGGAGGCGCCTTTGCGGTGTTCGACACAGGGGACTGGCGCACCGCCAGAAAAGCATTCGGGGTCGTCGTGTCGTGCTTCCCGAAGAATGGGTGGCATCTAATGGCCCACACGGCCAGGGCACGCGCTGATGGAGAGTGGCGTCCGATGAGCACCGATCAAGATCGAGCTCTGCCAGCAAACCAGGGCACAGCTCTCGCTCTGGCGTCGGCCCTCTACACTGGAAGAATGGAGGTCGAAGAATGCCTGTCGAAGGCTTCGGAGGGGGCCTCTCAACTCACCGTAGAAGGTCTGTGTCGCGTCAAGTTCTACGCAGCCGAGTATTATCTGCTCAACGCACAACCGTCCAAGGCGGCGGCCCTCCTTCAGGAGTGTCTGGATACAAAGACACGGAACTGGCCGGAGTTCCCGTCAGCGCATGCGGAACTCCAGCGACTTCGGAATCCTTGATGCTGTGGAGCGCGCCTTGCGGATATCGGAGGAGGGCAATGACACGCAAGATGATGACGTTCGGCCTGGCTCTGTGCGCCGGCCTACTGTGCGTGGCCGGTTGTCACTACGGCCCTGAGGACGTTAGAGATGCTCTCGCGTCCGCCAGAACTGAAGCCGATGAGAGGAGAGCATTCGACACGATCTGGTGGCGAGCTGACTACGAGTTCACTTGTCTCGACGGGTCAGGTAACGAGTTGCCCGGTCATAGCCCTGACTGGCGCGCTCAAGTCAAAAGGATTCGTTTCCTCGTGGAAGGAGACGAAATCACATACGAGGTAGTAAGTGCTGAGAACATCCTTCTCCTCGGTCAAGAGTGAGCGCGCGTGGTGCTGCCCCCAGGGAGAACTCCGTCACGGCACAGACGAGTGCGAGGCCCGCTCCGGAGGACAAGTAAGGTAATCTTGAGACGCCTTACTCGATTCGGTTCAGGGAGCGGAGAGGCTGTCGTCCCCGAATTGGGGACACGAGCGCCGCCGCGCGGCACCATCCGCGCACGCTGCTACGCTTGGCCGGTTAGCTCGAAGGCGTAGGTGCCGGAGCCGATGTCGAGCGTGACGGCGTCGTCGGTCTCCTCGCCGCCGCTGATGCCGTCGACCCCGCCGACGGCCGAGCCGTCCGTGGCAGCGTGCCTGGCAGCGTGCATGGCAGTGTGCCTGGGGTAGTGCGCCGGGGTAGTGCGGGGTAGTGCGCCTGTGTGGCAGTGTGCCTGTGTGGCAGTGTGCCTGTCACACTTAGCCCGCATTTCTCACCGGGCTCTGAACGGGCAGGTC
>CAYLQD010000104.1:0-11752 GCA_964385685.1 uncultured Planctomycetota bacterium
CACGTCGATACACTTCTCGCGCCTCAAGGGGGGGACCATGTACCTGTCGACCCCGACCTTAGACCTCCTCCCGCGGCGCGCTGCGCCGCTCATGTTACCTGAACACGACCTATGTCGTGCCGCTTGTCGTTCGCAAGGACTTCGGTCACAAAGTCCTGCGCGGCCGACCCTTCGTGCAACACGGCGTACACCTGATTACATATCGGCATGTCCAGGCCGTGATTCATAGCGAGGTTTCTCACTGATTTGGCCGTGTCGGAGCCCTCCGCGACCGTGTGGACGGCCGCGAGGATGTCGGCCAGCTCTTCGCCCCCGCCCAGGCGCTTGCCCAGCGTCCTGTTCCGGCTGAGGTCGCTCGTGCACGTCAGCACCAGATCGCCTATGCCGGCCAGCCCGGAGAAGGTGAGCGGATTGGCCCCGAGGGCCGTGCCCAACTTCATCATTTCGCCCAGGCCGCGGGTGATCAGAGCGGCCCGGGTGTTGTGGCCGTAGCCCAGTCCCTCGGAAATCCCGATTGCGATCGCGATGACGTTCTTCACCGCCCCACACACCTCCACGCCGACGACGTCGGGGTTCGCGTAGACGGTGAACGTGTCCGTTTCGAACGTCTGCCGCACGTGCTGCGCGACCCGCATGTCCCGCGCGGCCACCGCCACCGACGTCGGCTGGTCGCGGGCGACTTCGTTCGCGAACGACGGGCCCGACACGAACGCCGTGTCCTGCGTGAAACGGCGTCCGAGCACGTCATCCAGCACGTCGGGCAGCAGCATCAGCGAGCCGCTCTCGATGCCCTTCGAGCAGCACACGACGACGGTCCCTTCGGCCAGGCCCGGCGCCGCCTGTCCGGCGACCTCGCGGAGCACCTGCGACGGGGTCACGAACACGACCATCGGCGCCCCCGACACGACGGTGTCGAGGTCGGCCGACGGGGTGAGATTGTCGTGGAGATGGATGCCGGGGAGATAGAGAACGTTCTCCCGCATGCTGGTCATGATTTCACAGAGTTCGCGCTCGTAGACCCACAACGACACCCGGATGCCCTTGCGGGCGAGGTGATTGGCGATCGTCGTGCCCCAGGCGCCGGCCCCGACGACGGCGGCGGATTCCGCCAACTGCCAGAGCGAGTGTCTCTCGTCCGCGGCGCCGCCCGGCTGCGACTGGTCGTTGCGGCTCAAATCCGCATCCCTCCGTGGCAGGTGGTCACGAGCCGGTCTTCAACTGGGCCCGGGCGTCCTCGATCAGTTTCTTGCAGTGCTCTTCCTCCTCGAGCCCCTGTCCCCGGCGGCCCAGGTCGAGGGCTCTCTCCAGCTCGGGGAGCGCCTCCTTCGCCTTGCCCTGTTTCATGTAGTTGGCGCCCAGGTGGTAGGCCACGCTGGCGTCGCGCGGCAGTCGCTGCGCCGCGTATGCGAGTTCGGTCTCGGCCAGCCGGTGGCGGCCCGCGAGGTAGAGGATCCAGCCGAGCGTATCGCGGATGGCGGGGCTGGTCGGGTCGAGCGTCTTCGCCTGCGTCGCCAGTTCGATGGCCTTGGGATAGTTCGGCTGGGGGGCGGTCGCGTGGTACCACGCGCAGTTGTTGGTCCACATGGGATCCGTCTGGGTCAGGGGCTCGAGCAGCTTGCAGATGCTCAGGAGCTTGGGCCAGTCGTTCATCGCGTGGCACACCTGGGCGAGCGTCTTCTGCGAGTCGAGCCACGGTTCGCTGCCGCGCTTCGAGAGGGCGGCCGCGCGCGTCAGGAGGCTGGCGGCCTCCTTCAGCTCGCCCTTGCGGGCGTGGATCGTGCCCATGCGGGTCAGGAGGCCGACGTGCCTCGGCCATTTGGCGACGCCCCGCTTGCAGAGACGTTCGGCCCTGGTCAGAGCGACGCCGCTGCGCTGCGAGAGGCGGATCATGTAGGCGTCGATCAGGTCGACATAGAGCGCCTGCAGCCGGGCGGGCTGGATGACAGACCCGGGCGCCTCGGCCGCGCGGATCTGCAGTTCGGTCCCCCCGACGAACTTGCCCATCTGGTTGGAGGCCTTGTAGAGTCCGGTGAGTCGCGTGAGGAGATACAGGTTGCCGGGGAACCGCGTCACGACCCTTTCCAGCGCGGCCGTTGCGTCGTTGGAGGCGCGTGAGGAAAGGAAGAGCAGATGAGCGGTGTAGAGCCGGACGAACTGCTCTCGCTTGAGGGTGTTTCCGGCGCAGGTCTCGATCAGGCGGGCGAACGTGTCCCGCGTCATCTCGTCCAGATCGGGGATCTTCTTGATCTCGGTCCGGGCCGTGGCGGGCTTGCGATTCGCGAGGGCCACGACGATGTTCGTGTCGTAGTAGAAGCTCGCGACTTGTTTCGGCAGAGCCCGGCCGGGGTCGGCTCGACGGGCGAGCAGGGCCTCGGCCCGCTTGGCGGCCTGCGCGGCGCGGCCGATATCGCCCGGTGTGTTTCTCAGGAGGTAGGCGAGCGCGAGCCGTGAATGGGCGAACGGCTGGTGCGCGCGACGCGGCATGATCTTGTTGATGATGATGTCCACGGTCTTGGCGTGTTCGCCCTGCTTGAAGTGGAGGAGGGCGATGGCGTGGCGGGGGGCGTCGCTGTTGGGAGCGAGTTCCGCGCAGCGCTCGTAGATCGCCAGGGCTTCATTCGGTTTGCCGAGCCGTTCGGTCAGTTCACCCTTGAGGAGGAGGGCGCCCAGGTGTGGTTTCGGGTCGGCGGGCCGCGTCAGCGGCCCGAGGGCATCGAGCGCCTTGGTGATGTTCTTCGTCCGGTCTTCCGGTGTCTGAGCCGGAAGCAGCATCAAGCTCTTGGCCACGCCCATGATGGCTTGGGCTCGGACGGCCCGCACGACCGGGTTGTCGGGGACGTTGGCCAGCCCGGCCAGCAGGGTTTCGTAGAGGGCTTTGGCCCTCTCGGGGGCGTTGTAGGTCTGGTATGCCAGTGCCAGTTGGAGCGCAAGCTGCGGGTTGGCCGGGTCGGTCCGCCGCATGCGCTCGAGCGTTCGGAGAATCAGGTCGGCCCGCTTCCTCACCTCGTAGACATTGGCCAGCTGGCGGTAGGCGGCGTGATCGCGCGGGTTCCTGCGGATCAGGTCTTCGAGGATCAGGGCCGCCCGCCGGAGCTTCTCAAGGCGGACGTCCTCGTTCGGTTCTTCGGTCGCGCCGTTGGTGACGGCGACGGCCAGGAGCAGGAGAAGGTCGCGGTCGTCCGACTTGTAGCTGGCGATGAACTGGCTGGCGAGCGATTCGGCCCGCCGGAAATGTCGTTCGCTTATCTCGAACTGAACGCTGGTCCGGACCGCAGCCACAGAGTCGGGGAACTTCTGTAGCTGTGCTCCGAGGGCGGCCCGCGTCTTCCTCGCGCTCTCCACGGCGAGCGCCCGCTTGGCCGGTATGCCGTTGGGGTCCTCTTCCCTGAACAGTTCGGCGCGGCGGTATCTTGTCAGGGCGTAGTAGGCGCGGGCGGCGACCTCGAGCGACGCCCGTGTTCCGCCGTCCAGCTCGACCGCCTCGGCCGCGTGTGCGGCCGCCTGCTCGAGCAGCCGGGGATTGGGCGTGCGGGCGTGGTCTTTCAGCATCGCGTCGGCCAGGGCAACGTGGGCGACCGCCAGGCCCGGGTCCAGATCGAGGGCGAATTCCAGCTCGTCGCGCCGCTTGAAGGGCTCGGGAAGCTTGAGAAGCAGCGGCGCGAGCATGCCGGCCTGATAGTGGGGGAATCCTTCCGCGGGGAACGCCTTGATGACCTCCTTGAGCACGCCGCCGACGTCGCGGAACCGCCGGGCACGTGTCAGAGTCGACACGATCAGGTACGAGGGAATCGGGGAATCGGGAATGAGCTTTTTCGCCTGTCTGAACCGGCGGAGGGCGCCGTCGTAGCTGCCGAACTCCGCGTGGACCGTCGCTTCGGAGATGAGGCGAGCGGTCTTCTTGCCGTCTGCCCCGGCCTTCTTAAGCAGGTCCACAAACGCCTGATAGGACGTCTTTACCTTTGGCGACGGGTACGACCGCTTGTCGAGCAGCTCGGTCGCCTGCTCGAATTCGCCCGCTTGGACCGCGATGACGGCGGCCAGGAGCGCTCCGCCGCCGGCGCGCTGCGTCGCCACCTCGGAGATGACTCTCGCGCGCGGCAGCGCCTTCGCGTATCGGCCCTCGCTGGCAAAAGCCGCCGCCAGGCCCACTTGGTACTGGAGCGGCATCTTCCGGGCGGTCGATTCATGCGCCATCGGTTCCCAGATCGTGATCGCCTTCTTGTACTGGCCGGCCAGGAAGTACGCCCGGCCGAGCCGGCCCGGATCGAATCCGATGATGCCCGGGACGGCCGCGGCCCGCTCGAGCACCGTGACCGCCTTCTTGATCTCCCCCTTCTGTTCGTGTACCGCGGCCAGAAGGTCATAGGCCATGCCCTGCCTTGGATTCCGGCTCGTGAAAGGCCCGAGCAGGCCGACGGCCTTGTCGGCGCTCCCGATGGCGGCGTAGGCGCGTGCCAGCGACACGACCACCAGCGCACTCGTGGGCGCCTGCTCCTGCGCCTTGGTCAGATGCTCGAGGGCGAGCCTGGTGTACTCCTTCCGCGCGTCACCCTCGGGCACCATCGAGCGTTTCAGTAGATAGGCCTGGCCCAGCGTCAGGTTGGTCCGCGCGGGATTGCCCCGGTCGCCGGCCGCCTTCGCGTAGTAGATGGCCCGATCGGGCTTGACCATCTCGATGAGCAGCTCGGCCAGGTCGAGGTTGACGTCGGGATCGTCCCGTGTGTAGGCCAGGATCCGCCGGTAGTAGACCTCGGCGCTGGTGAAATCCCGCCGGGAGCGGCGGATGCGCGCCAAGAGCCGCAGCGCGAGGACGTTGCCCGGTTCTTCGCGGAGGGCGGCGCTCACGTGTTTGTCCGCCTCCCCGAGGAGGCCGCGCACGAAGAGCACCTGCGCCAGCGACACGTGGGCGCCCGCGTAGTGCGGACGAAGCTCAACGACCTTCTGATAGTGTCCGGTCGCCTGCACGTTCATCTTCAACTGACGCTCGACCTGGGCGATCTGCATCAAGAACTGGATGTTCTTGTTATCCTCGCTATCCAGCTGCTTGAGCGACTCGTAGGCCTTCGGCCAGTTCTCCTCCGCGACGTAGAGCATGCCTTCCAGCCAGATGCGGTAGCCGCGGAGTTCCGGGTATTTCCCGAGCGCGTCGACGTGCTTCCTGGCCTCGCCGACTTTCTTCTCGGACAGCGCGATCCGCGCGAGCTGTGCCAGGGCCTGGCCCCTCACGCCGGCCGGCGCCTTCTGCTCGGCGGCCGCAAGCGCGTATTCCTTCTTCGCCTCTTCGAGCGCGCCCGGCTTGTTGCGGAACATGATGATATTGGCCTTCAGGAATCTCGCCATCGCGAGCGACGGATCCTGTTCGAGGGCCTGGTCGAACGCCTGGACGGCTTCATCGGCCATTTCGCTCCGCAGAAACGCCTTGCCGACAGCCAGCCTGTGATCCGCGACGTCCGGCTCGCGCTCGATCGCCTTCTTGTACGCTTCGATCGCCCGTTCGTTGTCCTCGCGGCCCTCGTAGATGGCGGCCATAATCGTGTACGCCTTGGCGCTCTTGTCGTCGATCTCGATCGCGGCTCGGCAATAGTCGAGCGCTCGCACTTCGTACCGTGCCGCGTCCGCGCGGACGGCCGTCTTGCCGGCCCGTCGCCGCTCGGCTTCTGCGAGGCCCAGGTAGGGCTCGGCACGCGTCTTGTCGAGCCCCGCGGCACGCTTGAATGCCGTCGCGCTCTTCTCAAACTCGTTCGCGCCGCTGTAGGCCTGGCCCAGGAGAAGCTGGGCGTCGTACGTGCCGCGCACCTCGGGCGGGGCCGCGATCAGACGCTCGACGGCCTGCTTGTATTTCCTGTGTTTCAGGTCCAGCTTCGCCGCGCCGACCGGATCTTCGTGTTTGCCGCAGCCCGCGGCGGCGGTCAGGGCCAGGATCGACAGCAGGACGATGTTGCGAGTACGGGCGGAAAACACGATATTCCCTTTCAGTCAAGTTGTGCCGCACGGGCCTCGCGCGGAGCATACCCGTGCGCGGGAGGCCACCTGTCGAGGCGCACAGCGCGCCGGCCCCGTTGCGGCGAACGAATACCTTAGCACTATTATAGGCAGGAGGGGCGCTGGATTCAAAGGAAAGCGGCAGGGGCCGGGATGCCGCCGCCGGACCTACGATTCGGCCCGTGTGGCCGGGGCCTTTGAGACACGCGCCGACAGGCGAGACTTGCGGCGCGCAGCCTCGTTCTTGTGAATCAGTCCCTTCTGGGCGGCCTTGTCGAGCGCCACCGCGGCCTTCTTCAGCTCCACCTGCGCCGCTGCGTTGTCTCCCGCTTCCACGGCGGAGATGACCTTCTTCAACTGCGACCGGAGCGCGCTCCGGCGCGACCGGTTCACCGCGCGGCGTGTCACGGACTGTTTCGCGCGTTTCTGTGCCGATTTACTGTGTGGCATGCTAGGCGGGGCCTCCGTCGTCATTGGATGTGGCGGGTTCGCTTGCCTGCATCAGCCGCTCGAGGCGGTCTTTGACGTCTTTGTAGTCCATCTTCACGTTGAAAATATCGCGCAGCACCTTGATCGCGCGCGGGATGTCGCCGAGCTTCTCATATGTCACGGCCTGGTAATACAGAACATCCCGAATCTCGGCGTTGTTCGCGGTGCCGCCTTCGGCCGCCTGCTCGAACTGGCTCGCGGCGAGCTGGTGCTTGCCCGTGTTGTACAGGCACAGCCCCAGCCGCATGAGGCACCGGCGACGCATCCGCGGGTCCGCCGAGGCCTTCTGATACTCGACCGCGGCGTCGTCGAACTTCTTGGCGGCGAAGAGCAGGTGGCCGAGCTTCTCGCGGAGGCCGGAGTCGGTCGGTCGCGCGTGGACCTGCCGCGTGAACTCCTCCAGGGAGTAGTCGAACTTCTCTTTCTGGACGGCCGCCAGCTTCGCCTGCAGCGCGGCGTCGTCGGGCGCGGCCTTGAGCTGCTCCTGCAGCGCCTTCTCCTGATCCGAATACTCGTCGATGCGCGTCTCGCCCAGGCGTTCGAGGATGCTGACATCCATCTCATCAATCTCGCGGGCCCGGGCGTAGCAGTTGCGGGCCTCTTCGTAGTTCTTCGCGCGCCGGTACAGGTCGCCGAGCTGCAGAACAAATCGCTTGTTGTCGGGCTGGCCTTCGATGTCCTTCTTAACCCGTTCGATGGCGCCCTGAAGGTCGTCATCCGTGCGGATGATCCGCTGACTGTCTTCGAGGCGCTTTGCCTGGTCTTTGTCTTTGAGCGACTCTGTGAAGTCCGAGCCCTTGTCGGTCGCCGTTTCGTACTTCCCGTCGATCATCGTCTTCCGGGCCGCGAGGTCGCGCAATTGCGTCTGCGCCTCGCGGTCGGCGGGCGCGAGCTGTCGAAGCTTCTGCCACGTGTCGATCGCCCGGCCGATGTCCTCCACCTCTTCGTACAGGCGGGCAAGCTGCCGGAGGGCCGACTTGTTCTTGGGGTTCTTGTCGCGGATGTACTCGACGGTGACGACGCCGACCCCCGGATGCCCGGCCTTGACGGCGGCCCGGGACAAAGCCCAGAGCATCGACGTGCAGTTCGGGTCGATGGCGAGGACCTTTTCGCAGTCCATCATTGCCTTGTCGTAGCTCTTGGTGAGCGCGTGGATGCCGTAGGCGACGATGCTCGGGAGTCCCTTGATGAGGGCCATTGCCTTTGTGACGACCCCGGAGCCGTCCTGGGTCCACTTGCGGTTCTCGGCCTCGCGGAGCAGCTTTCGCGCGTCCGTGTGGCCGGGCTCGATCGCCAGGAGTTGCTGCCATACCATGACGGCAAGCTCCCAGTTCCCGCGCTCGAACGCCTGCGAGCCGCGCTCATAGAGCTTCGATACGTCCATATGCTGGTTCCTGTGCCTTAAGGGCAATGATAGCCGCCCGTTGCGGCCAAGTCAACCCATTTTGGTCCTGAGCGAGGGGGACGCGCGAACGTTGCCTGGCGCGGGTGGGGCGCTGCGACGGAGAGCCGCGGCGAGACGGTGGGCCCCGCCGCGTTGACGACATAGCATCCGCTATGCGCAGGGTGTTCGCCTGCACGTGCAGGCGAACACCCTGCCGCCGACAAATGCGAGCCCGCGACACGGCTGCGGCGCAGCTTCGTGCGCGCGGCTTACGGGATCGCGCAGGCCTCCGTGGGATCGGCGGTCGCGCTTGCCGGCATGCGGCACCGGGGCTCGGCGGCCGGGACGCGCACCTCACGGCGCAACCGCCCCGCCTCAGGGCAGGGCCGTCAGGCGTCCCCCAGAGCGGCTTCCCTCAGCGCTTCGAAGGCCCCGAGAGCCTTGTCGAGATGCTCCCGCTCGTGGGCCGCCGACACCTGCGCCCGCAGCCGCGCCGTCCCCTCGGGCACGACGGGAAAACCGAAGCCGGTGATGAGCACGTCGTGCTCGAGCATCTCCCGCGCGAGCCGGATGGCCTTCGCTGTCTCGCCCACGATGACGGGAATGATGGCCGTCGGCGACTCGATCGGGCTGTAGCCGAGCGCCCGGACGCCGCTCCGCAGGTGGGCGACGTTCTCGCGGAGCCGTTCGAGCCGCTCGGGCTCGCGGTCGACCAGTTCGAGAGCGGCCTTCGCCCCGCCGACCACGGCCGGGGGGAGGGCGTTGCTGAAGAGCTGCGGCCGCGAGTTCTGCACCATCAACTCGATGACGGCCCGGGGCCCCGCGATGAACCCGCCGGCCGCGCCGCCCAACGCCTTGCCGACCGTGCCCGTCACGATGTCGACCTCGACTCCGAAGTGCTCCGGCGTGCCGCGGCCCGTCGCGCCCAAGACCCCGTGCGCGTGCGAATCGTCGACCGCGACTAGGGCGCCAACCTTCTTCGCCAGCCCGACGATCCCAGGCAGGTCGGCCAGGTCGCCCTCCATGCTGAACACGCCGTCGGTGATGATGAGGATGCGGCGGGCGCCCTTCACCTCCTCGAGCTTCGCGGCGAGGTCGTCCATGTCGCTGTGCTTGTAGACGACGCGCGTCGCTTTGCGGCTGCAAAGGCGGCAGGCGTCGATAATGCTCGCGTGATTGAGTTCGTCGCTGACGACGGCGTCGCCCTCGCGGACGAGGGTCGGCACGAGCGCCTCGTTCGCATTCCAGCACGAGACGTACGTCGTCGCCGCCTCCATGCCGAGGAAGTCCGCGATGGCCCGCTCGAGGTCGAGGTGTCCGGCGAAGGTGCCGCAGATGAAGCGGACCGACGCCGTTCCGTTCCCGTGCCGGTCCATCTCGGCCCGGGCCCCCGCGACCACGTCCGGATGGTCCGCCAGGCCGAGATAGTTGTTGCTGCACAGGTTGACGACCTCGCGGCCGTCGTCGAGGGTCACCGTCGGCCCCATCGACCCCGCGATAACGGGCGTTGTCTTGAACTTCCCGGCCGCCTTCATCTCGTCGAGTTCGGACTGGATCTGGTCGATGGCCTGGCTCATCGTCCTGCCTCCCTGCGCGTGGTTGAGGATGGTTTTGGTGTCGGCGGCATCGTATCCCTGTTCGGGAACGGTGTCAAGCAAGGGCATTTCGGCCGAGTCGATACTCTGAACCCGGGGAATCTCGTGGTGGCCCCGTCTGCCGCATCGGGCGGCGCCTCTCGTGGCACGGCCATCCTGGCCGTGGGTCGCCCGGCCATCTTGGCCGTGCGTCAGACGCCCACCCTCGGTGTACACACGGGCAGGATGCCCGTGAGACACACGGGCGACCGTTCGACGGTGCTCACGGGCCCTGAGCCTGTCGAAGGGGACGCCCGTGCCACGAGAAACGCGAGATCGCGCGCTTCCGCACCCAGAGATCAGATGACCAACCCCATTGCCGCCGCGGCAACCGCACGGTCGTCGCGCCCGGCCACGGTACACGCAAGCCGAGCTAAGTGGGGCTTGAGACGTGACCCGGAAAGCATTTGACACTATGCGAGAACTGCGCATAATCAACCTCGCGGACAGGGGTGCCGGAAGCGCGGATACGTACACGCATGCGTTCTCCGCAAACGGCGTGGAACTCATTGGTGACGAACGGCCTAACGGCCATTCTGCTCATGATGCGCTGCTGTCTTGGATGGCTCAATCAGCGTTGTTCGTGGCGTCTGGAGAGACCGCTGCGAGCATGGTGGGCATGAGGAAGGGCATGCACGCTTGAGAGATTTCGGAAGGTCGATCTCGCAGGATCTCCTGAACATCGAGGACAAGAACCGTTCGAACCTGTTTGCCTGGCGCGGTCAGTTCTCTCCTCAGTTGATCGAGTGCCTCCTAGAAGCATATTGTCCGCCAGGATCGATTGTCCTCGACCCTTTCGCCGGAAGCGGCACGGTCTTGTTCGAGGCGGCAAGCATCGGGTTGCCCGCTTTCGGGTTCGAGATCAATCCCTCAGCCTGGAGTTTCGGCAAGCTATACGAGTTTGCCAACGCTTCGCGGGACGTGCGCGAGCAAGCCATCCTTGAATTGCGCGGGAAGATTGAGACAGAGTTCCCAATTGTCATCTTCTCTGAGGAGGAGTTGCCCGTCGAGCAGGTCGAGGAGCGCATCATTCGGGTAGGCGAGTCGATCAGTGACAAGGCTAAGATCCTGTGCAACGCATTGGTGGTGCTTCTTGACGTCTTCCACAACCGCATCTCCAACGATCTGGTTCACGGCAAGTTCGCCGCCCTGGCGGAGATGCTTCGCCGCTTGCCCCATTCCGAGGGGCTGATAAAGGCTGATCTCCAGGATGCGCGTTGCCTGCCACTTGAGAGCCGGTCGGTCGACTTCGTGATAACGTCGCCTCCCTACATCAATGTGTTCAACTACCATCAGAATTACCGACGCTCGGTTGAGATTCTGGGTTGGGATGTCCTTCGTGTTGCACGGTCGGAGATCGGATCCAACCGAGCGAACCGCAGCAACAGGTTCCGCACTGTCGTTCAGTACTGCATTGACATGGCCGCCGTGTTCCAGGAATTGGCTCGCGTTCTGAGGCCGGGAGGAAGAGCAGTCTTCATTGTGGGATACGAATCAAAGGTGCTTGGGGTTCCGTTCCTCAATGCAGACATTGTTGAGCGAGTCGCCGGTGACTTGGGGATGTTCGACCTTGTTCTGCGTCAACAGCGTGTTTTCAGGAATCGTTTTGGTCAGCGAATCCGTGAGGACATCCTGAATCTGTCCAGAAAGGCCTACAGCAATGGACGTGAACTGGCCACGACCGTGGGGCGCAGTGTGGCGGCGGCTGCTCTCAAGTCCGTGACCACCATAGTCTCCTCGAAGAACCGGGGTCTGCTGACAGAAGCCCTATGTCGTGTGAATAGAACGGACGGAACACCCACGTTTGACAGTGCTTCATACGGCGAGTACCAGACACGCGAGTGCGTTATGATGGTCAAGGAAGAAAAGGAGGGATACCCTGTGAATGACAACGTCACGGCTCTTCCCACCCCGCACCTAGCGAAGCTCAACGCCCTGCTCAGTAATGCCAGGCTTCCAGCGGCTGACAAACCGCGAGTCAACGAAGCTATTGGCCGTCACCGGAAGTGGATTGAAGAGATGGAGGCGGTCAGAGCCGGACGCAAAGGCTCCGTCCGGGAACTCGTCGACGCGACGAATCGGTACAAGATGTTTGTCGAACTTGAACTGATATTCGACAGCCCGGCAGACTTCCTTTACCGACAGAAGGGACAGCTTAAGCTCGACAACACGATACTTGAAGAATTCCTTCCGCAATTGATGTTCCGGGGACTAACCCGCATTTCTCACCGGGCTCTGAACGGGCAGGTCGCAGGGCGATGTG
>CAYLQD010000105.1:0-11482 GCA_964385685.1 uncultured Planctomycetota bacterium
CGCCGCTTCGCGAGGCCCTTCAGGGCCGAGTCCAGGCCCCCGCTTTGAGCGGGGGTAACCCGGCGGGAGGCCTGTTGTGTTGTTCGAGCCCGGTTCACCGGGCTTACCCAACGGCTCAAGCCGCGCCAGCAGATGGCAGGGGAAGCCCCGTGAACGGGGCTGACCGGCGTTTACGCCGACGAGCTACCCCGGCTAAAGCCGGGGCCCGCCGCCGCTGGAGCTGTGGCGGGCAAGCCTATTCTCGTCCGCCGTTGGCGGACTCGGAAAGGCCCGTAAACGGGCCTCCACAGAACCCTCCGCAAAGCTGGGGATGACTCAGGCGCCTCCCCGGTTGATTCTTCCATCCAACGTGGTACAATTCCAGAACGGCAGTCGAGGGGGAGGTCCGGGCGGGCGACCGCCGGGGATCAAGCAGGAAGAATAACCGTGTCCGCAAGAGTCGACACCGTGCTCGCGAGATTCAAAGGCCAGCCGTCGGAGGTGATCCCCGCGCTCCAGGCGGTTCAGAATCGCGTCGGCTATTTGCCCCCCGAGGCGCTCCGCCGCGTCGCCGAGTTCTTCGGCGTCCCGGAAAGCACCGTCTACGGCGTCGCCTCGTTCTACGAGCAGTTCCACCTGACGCGGCAGGGTAAGCACAAGATCAAGGTCTGCGAGGGGACCGGCTGCCACATTCAGGGCAGCGCCCGGCTCGCCGAAGCGTTGTACCGGAAGCTCGGCATTCAGGCGGGCGAGACGACGCCCGACTACAAGTTCACCCTCGAGCGGGTCGCGTGTTTCGGCGCGTGCGCGCTCTCGCCGGCCGTCATGATCGACGGGAAGATATCGGGGAGGATGACGCCGGCGAAGGTCCTGAAACTGATCGAGGAGCTGGCATGACGTTCGCCGAGGTCCAGCAGCGCTCGCAGGAGGTGTGGGAGAAGTTCCGGAACCCGCGCGGCGCGCTCGTGCTCGTGGGCGACGTGACCTGCGGCCGCGCCGCGGGCTCGGCCGACGTGATCGACGCGATCCGCTCCGAGCTGCGGGCGGCGGGCAAGCGCGCCCGCGTGGCGAGCGTCGGATGCCTCGGCATGTGCTACGCCGAGCCCATGATCGAGATCGCCCTGCCCGGCGGCCCGTCCGTGCTCTACGGCAACGTCACGCCCGACATCGCGCGGCAGCTTGTCCGGTCGCACATCGTCGAGCGCACGCCGTCCGCCGACCTGGCACTCGCGGTCATGAGCGGCGAGCCGATCGACGGCGTGCCGCGGTTCGAGGACCTGCCGATGATGCGCGGGCAGGTCCGGATCGTCGCCCGCAACTGCGGCCGCATCGCGCCCGACGACATCGAGCACTACATCGCGAACGGCGGCTACGAAGGCCTCGCCAAAGCGGTCTCGATGCCGCCCGACGACATCATCGCCGAGGTCGAGCGGTCCGGCCTGCGCGGCCGCGGCGGAGCCGGCTTCCCGACCGGCCGAAAGTGGGCCTTCTGCCGAGACGCGCCGGGCGACACGAAATACCTCATCTGCAACGCCGACGAGGGCGACCCCGGAGCGTTCATGGACCGGGCGCTGCTCGAGAGCGATCCGCACGCCGTGCTCGAAGGCATGGTCATCGGGGCCTATGCCATCGGCGCGCACGAGGCAACCATCTACTGCCGCGCCGAGTATCCGCTGGCCGTCAAACGGCTGGAGCACGCCCTCGAGCAGATGAGGGCGAACGGCCTGATGGGCGAGGACATCCTCGGGTCCGGCTTCTCGCTCGACGTGCACGTGCAGGAGGGCGCCGGCGCGTTCGTCTGCGGCGAGGAAACGGCGCTGATGGCCTCGATCGAGGGCCTGCGCGGCATGCCGCGCCCGCGGCCGCCGTTCCCCGCGGCGTCCGGCCTGTTCGGCAAGCCGACGAACATCAACAACGTCGAGACGTTCGCGAACATTCCCGCGATCGTGGCGCGTGGCGCCGAAGCCTACGCCGCCATCGGGACGGAGTCGAGCCGTGGGACGAAGACGTTCGCGCTCGCCGGCACCATCGAGCGGACCGGCCTGATCGAAGTGCCGATGGGCACGAAGCTGCGCGACATCATCTTCGGGATCGGCGGCGGCGTGCCGGACGGGCGGGAGTTCAAAGCGGTCCAGACCGGCGGCCCCTCGGGCGGATGCCTGCCCGCGGCGCTGCTCGACCTGCCCGTCGAGTACGACGCGCTCGCAAAGGCCGGCTCGATCATGGGCTCGGGCGGGATGATCGTGATGGACGAGACCACGTGCGTGCCCGAGGTCGCGCTCTACTTCATGCGGTTCACGCGCAGCGAGTCGTGCGGCAAGTGCGCCCCCTGCCGGCTCGGGACGACGCAGCTCTGCCGAATCCTCGACGACATCTGCTCGGGCCGCGGCACGACGGCCGACCTCGACCTGCTCGAAACGCTCGGCTCGTCGATCAAGCAGGCCTCGCTCTGCGGCCTCGGCCAGACCGCGCCCAATCCCGTGCTCTCGACACTCAATTACTTCCGCGACGAATACGTCGCGCACGTTCGCGACAAGACGTGCCCGGCGGGCGTGTGCAGCGACCTCGTCACGTATGCGATCCTCGCCGACAAGTGTACGGGCTGCGGGGCGTGCCTGCGGCGATGCCCGGCCGACGCCGTCTCCGGAGAGCGGAAAGAGCCACACGTCATTGATGACTCGAAATGCGTCCGATGCGGCGTTTGTGTCGACGCCTGCAAGTTCGACGCGGTCGAGGTGAGGTGACAGCCAGCATGGCGACGAAGAAGACGGACATCGAGTTCACCATCGACGGGCAGACGGTGCGGACGACCGAGGGCAAGACGGTCCTGCAGGCCGCCCTCAGCGCGAACGTCCACGTCCCGCACCTCTGCTACATGCCCGGCGTCGAGCCGCACGCGGCCTGCCGCCTGTGCGTCGTCAAGATCGAAGGGATGCGGGGCCTCCCGACCGCCTGCACGACGCTCGCCGCCGGCGGCATGGCCGTCGAGAGCGACACCGACGAGCTGAACGCCATCCGCCGCGACACGGTCGAGCTGCTCATCGCCGACCACCCGACCGACTGCCTCACGTGCTCGTCGAACCAGCAGTGCATGCTCCAGCGGATCGCCGCCGAGCTGGGCGTCACCGAGACCCGGATGCGCCGCGAGGCGCGGCCGCCCGAGATCGACGACTCGAATCCGTTCTACACGATGGACCACGCCAAGTGCGTCCTCTGCGGCCGATGCGTGAGCGCCTGCCACAAGATTCGCGGCGTCGGCGCCATCGACTTCGCGCACCGCGGCTACGACACCCAGGTCCGCCCGGCCGACGGCCTGATTATCGACTCGACCTGCGAGTCGTGCGGCGAGTGTATCGCCGCCTGCCCCGTCGGCGCGCTCTCGCCGAAGGGGGAAGCGATGCCGCCCTCGCGGCGCGTCACGACGACCTGCCCCTACTGCGGCTGCGGCTGCGGGCTCGTGCTCGGCATCCGCCAGAACCACATCGCGAACGTCGTCGGCGAGGTCCGCAACCCCGCCAGCCACGGCCGGCTCTGCGTCAAGGGGCGGTTCGGGCTCGACTTCGTCAGCGCGGCCGACCGGCTCACGACGCCGCTCATCAAGCGGAACGGCAAGCTCGAACCGGCGACGTGGGACGAGGCGCTCGACCTCGTCGCCTCGAAGCTCCAGGAGATCAAGAGCAAGCACGGGCCCGACGCCATCGCCGGCCTGTCGTCGGCCAAGTGCACGAACGAAGAGAACTACATCTTCCAGAAGTTCATGCGGGCCGCGATCGGCACGAACAACGTCGACCACTGCGCGCGGCTCTGCCACGCGTCGACGGTCGCCGGCCTCGCCCGCGCGTTCGGCAGCGGCGCGATGACGAACTCGATGGACGAACTCGAGTTCGCCGACTGCATTCTGGTCACCGGCTCGAACACGACGGAGGCGCACCCCATCATCGGGTTGCGCATCAAGGACGCCGTCGCGAAGCACGGCGCCAGGCTGATCGTCGCCGACCCGCGCCGGATCGACCTCGTCCGCTTCGCCACGCTCCACATCCGCCAGCGCTGCGGGACCGACGTCATGCTCTTCAACGCGATGATGAGCGTCATCATCGGCGAGGGGCTCGAGGACAAGGACTTCATCGCGTCGCGCACGGAGGGGTTCGAGGAGGCGTGGCCCGCCATCGAGCCCTGCACCCCGGAGGCCGCCGCGATCGTGACCGGCGTGCCCGCCGACGCGATCCGCGAGGCCGCGCGGCTCTTCGCGAGCGCCGAGCGCGGCTCCATCATCTACAGCATGGGCATCACGCAGCACACGACCGGGACCGACAACGTGCTCGCGCTCGCGAACCTCGCGATGCTGACCGGCAACATCGGCCGCGAGTCGACCGGCGTCAACCCGCTTCGCGGCCAGAACAACGTGCAGGGCGCCTGCGACCTCGCCGCGCTGCCCAACGTCTTCCCCGGCTACCAGAAGGTGGGCGAGGCCGAGCTCCGCGCGAAGTTCGAGAAGGCCTGGGGCGTGCCGCTCTCCGGCGAGACCGGCCTGACGGTCGTCGAAATGGTCCACGCCGCCGAGGAGCGCAGGGTCCGCGCGATGGTCATCATGGGCGAGAACCCCGCGCTCTCCGATCCGAACGCCAACCGCGCGCGGAAGGCGCTCGACACGCTCGACTTCCTCGTCGTGCAGGACATCTTCCTGACGGAGACGGCCGAGTTCGCCGACGTCGTGCTGCCGGGCGTGTGCTTCGCCGAGAAGGACGGCACGTTCACGAACACCGAGCGGCGCGTGCAGCTCGTCCGCCGCGCGCTCGAGCCGCCGGGCGAGACGCGGCAGGACTGGGAGATTCTGTGCGACGTCGCGACCCGCCTCGGCTGCCCGATGACGTACGAGAGCCCGGCCGATATCATGGATGAGATCGCGAGCGTGACGCCCATCTACGGCGGCATCTCGCACGCGCGGCTCCGGAAGGTATCGCTCCAGTGGCCGTGCAAGGACGCCGGCCATCCCGGCACGCCCTACCTGCACAAGGGCACGTTCTCGCGCGGGCTCGGCAAGTTCCACGCGACGCCGTTCCGCGAGCCCGCCGAGCTTCCCGACAAGAAGTACCCGCTCATCTTCTCGACGGGCCGGCTCCTGTTCCAGTTCCATACCGGCACGCTCTCGCGCCGGACCAGCGGGCTCGACGAGATCGCGCCGCCGGGCAACATCGAGATGAACCCCGCCGACGCGGCCCGGCTCGGCATCGAGCACGCCGAGCCGGTGCGCGTCGCGTCTCGCCGCGGCGAGATCGAGGCCAGGGCATTCGTGACGCCGCGTGTCCGCGAGGGCATGGTCTTCATGCCGTTCCACTATCACGAGTCGCCCGCGAACGTGCTGACGAACGACGCGCTCGACCCCGTTGCCATGATCCCCGAGCTGAAGGTATGTGCGGTCAAGGTAGAGAAGCTCAAGGCGGCGCCTCGCCGGACGCGGCGGACGAAGCAGCGAACGGGCGCCCGGGCCTGACCGCCCGCGTCCCGATCACGCGCCGGCGCGGCGCCGAGTCGTCGCGGATATCTGATCCCGTGGCCCGGGAGTATTCGCTCGTCCTCCTGCTCGGCGGGCGGCCGCTCTGCCGCCTCCAGTGCAGCCCGACGCAGCTCGAAGAACTCGCCCTCGGATTCCTGCTCACGATGGGCCTGCTGCCCCGCGACGGCCTGCCGCCCATCCAGACGACCGAACAGGAGCGGGAGACGCTCGTCGACGTTGGCATCGACGTGTCCGACGACGACATCGCGCGGTTCCGCGAGGGTCTGACGGCGGGCACCGGATGCGGCATGGGCCTGTTCTCGGTGAAGGGATTCGACCCGCTCGACTGCGGGCGGAAGATCGACATGTCGTTCCGCATCGACGCGGCCGAGCTGGCCGAGTCGGTCCGGGCGTTTCAGAAGGAGTCGGGCGCCTACCGCGACACTGGCGGCGTGCACAGCGCGGGAGTGGCGGCCGGCGGGCGGCTCATCGCATTCGCGGAAGACGTCGGCCGGCACAACGCGATCGACAAGGTCATCGGCTGCTGCGTCCGCGCGGGCACGCCGATGCAGGACAAGATTCTGCTGAGCACGGGCCGGCTGAGTCTGGACGTCGCGGCGAAGGCCGTCCGGGCCGGTGCGCCGCTCCTGGCGTCGCGCTCGGCGCCGACCGACGCCGCGGTCGAACTGGCGCGACTCGCCAACCTCACGCTCGCCGGCTTCGTGCGCGGCGACCGCATGAACATCTACACGGCCGAATGGCGAATCCAATGACGACCGAACCGGAGCTTCCCGCGGGCATCGTTGTCGCGGGCGGGGCGAGCCGCCGCATGGGGCGCGACAAGTCGCGCCTGCGGCTCGACGGCGCGACGCTGCTCGAGCGCGCGGTCGCGACGCTCGCCGAGGTCTTCGACGAGGTGCTCGTCGCGGGCGGCGACGCTCCGGGCGGCGCTCGCGCCGTGCGGGACATCTTCCCCGGCATCGGCCCGCTCGGCGGGATCCACGCCGGACTCGAGGCGACGGACCGCGCTGCGGCCTTCGTCGTCGCGTGCGACATGCCGCTCCTTGACGCCGGCGTGATCGCGAAGCAGATCGCCCTCTGGCAAGAGACCGACGCCGACGCGCTCGTGCCCGTCGCCGGCGGCCGGCCGGAGCCGCTCCACGCGATCTACGCGGCGCGATGCCTGACCGCCATCGAAGACCAGATCGGCCGCGGCGACCACTGCGTTCGGACGCTGTTCGAGTCGGTCCGCGTCCGGTTCTGGGAGCCGGACCCGTCGGACGCGCGATCCTTCGCGAACGTCAACACGCCCGAGGAGTGGGCGGCAATCACGCGCGCGGGACAGGCGAAGGAGCGATGAATTGAAGCGACCCCTGTGTCTCCTCCTCGTCCTGTTGGCCGGGTGCGGCGACGGGAGCGACGCGGACCGGGCGGCGCCCGGCACACCCCGCCGGCTCCGTCTTGCCACGACGACCAGTCTCGACAACTCCGGCCTGACGAGCGTGCTGCTTCCGCCGTTCGAGGAGCGGCACGGCGTTCGCGTCGACGTCATCGCCGTCGGGACCGGCCGGGCTCTCCAGCTCGGCAGGAACGGCGACGTGGACGTCCTGATCGTGCACCATCCCGAGGGCGAGGCGGAGTTTGTTGCCGCGGGGTTCGGCGTCGACCGCCGCCCGTTCATGTACAATGACTTCCTCATCCTGGGACCGGACGGAGACCCGGCCGGGGTCCGAAACGCGCGCGGCGTTGGCGCGGCGCTCGCCGCGGTCGCGGCTGCGAGGAAGTCGTTCGTCTCGCGCGGTGACGACTCCGGCACGCACCGCAAAGAGCGGGCGCTCTGGAAAGCGGCGGGCGTCGGGCCCGCCGGGAGCTGGTACCTCGAGGCCGGCCAGGGAATGGGCGCGACCCTCATGATGGCCGACGAGAAGCAGGCGTACGTGCTCTCCGATCGCGGGACGTACCTCGCCTTCAAGGACAAGATCGAACTCGTCCCGCTGCACCAGGGTGACCCCGCGCTGAGGAACCCGTACGCCATCATCGCGGTCAACCCGGCGCGATGGCAACACGTGAACGACCTCGATGCGATGCTCCTCATCGGATGGGTCACGTCGCCCGAGGGGCAGACAATCATCGGGGACTTCCGGCTCGGGGGCGAGCGGCTCTTCGTGCCCGACGCCGTTCCGGAGACCGAGTGAGCGCGATGGACACTCTGTGGTCAGCGTTGGAGGAAGCGTTCCGGCTGATCGGCGCCGCCGACGCCGAGGTCTACGGAGCGGCCGCGCTCTCGCTCGGCGTGTCGCTGGCGGCCGTCGGCCTGGCCTCGCTGGTCGGCGTGCCCCTCGGCGTCGCGGCGGGCGGCAGCCACTTCCGCCTGCGACCGCTCATCCTGGCGATCCTCAACACCCTGATGGCCCTGCCGACCGTGCTGATCGGACTCCTGCTCTACGTGATGCTGTCGCGCCGCGGGCCCGCGGGTGCGTTGGGCCTGCTCTACACGCCGTGGGCGATGGTGCTCGGCCAGTTCATCCTGGCCATTCCCATCGTCGCCGCGCTCTCCGCGGCCGCGGTCCAAGGGGCGGACCCCCGCGTTATCAAGTCGGCCCGTACGCTGGGCGCCGGCCGGCTTCGGACGTGGCTCACGCTCGCCTCGGAGACGCGGCTCGCGTTGTTCGCCGCCGCGGCCGCCGCGTTTGGCCGCGTCGTCGGCGAGGTCGGCATCTCGATGATGGTCGGCGGGAACATCCGCCACTACACGCGCAACCTGACGACCGCGATCGCGCTCGAGACGAGCAAGGGCGAGATCGCGCTCGGGATCGCGCTCGGCATCGTGCTGATGATCATCGCGCTCGGTGTCAACCTGGCCGTGCAGGCGTTCCAGCAGAGGAGCCCCCTGTGGCGACGCTCTACGAGGCCCGCGACCTGACCAAGGTCTACGCGGGCCAGACCGTCCTGAGCATTCGCGACCTCCGCCTGGGGGAGGGGACGTGCTCCGCGCTCGTCGGGCCGAACGGCGCCGGGAAGTCGACGCTGCTCGAAATCCTCGCGGGCCTGACGGCGCCGACGTCGGGCACGCTCACCTACCGCGGCCGCGCGTGTCCCCGGAACGGGGCCGCCGCCCGGCTGGCCGGCGAGGTCACGCTCGCGCTCCAGCACCCGTATATGTTCCGGGGCACGGTGCGGCACAACGTCGCGTACGGCCTGCGCGGGCGGCACCTCCCCCGCCGAGAGGCCCGGCACCGGGCCGAGCGCTATCTCGCGGCGCTCGGGCTGCTCGGCCTGGCCGATCGCGACGCCCGCCGGCTCTCGGGCGGCGAGACGCAGCGGGTCTCGATCGCCCGCGCGCTCGCGCTCGAGACACCCGTCGTCCTGCTCGACGAGCCGCTGTCGCACGTCGACGCCGACCACCAGGAGTTGATCGTCGCGGCGGTCCGGCGCCTCCGCGACGACGGCCGGACGATCGTCATCGCGGCCCACGACCTCAACGGCCTGCGGCCGATGGTCGACCGCCTCATCACGCTCCCAAATGGCGAGTGCGGCCCGGAGGACGAGCGGCGAGGCGAGGCGGGATGACGGGGCGAATCGTGTCCGTCAACGTGGGCCCGTGGCCCGGAAGAAGTACCGGTCGAACGCGCGGTCGGGCACGCGACGAAGCAGCCGGACGAGCAGGAAGACGGCGGCGAGCGCGAAGACGAGCCGGCCCCACAGCACGGCCGAGTGGTGCGAACCGATCGCCATCATCAGGAGCGTATCTTCGATCAGGCTGTGGCACAGCCCCATCAGCGCAAGCGAGAAGAAGACGTCGCGTTTGCTGAGCCGGCCCGACCGCGATTCCTGAATGATAAGGCCGCCGCCGTAGCTGAGGCCGAGCGTCATGCCGATGATGGTGACCGGCGCCGCCGCGCGGCTTACGCCCAGCGCCATCAGGGCCGGCTCGAGCAGCCGCGTGAGCAGGCCGGTGATGCCCAGCCGCTTGAGCAGCTTCATCAGAAGGAGCAGGCCGAGGATGATGATGAAGATGGCGCCCAGCGTCCTCGCCTGGCCGAGCGCCCAGGCCGCCAAGCCGGGGTCCTGCGGGCCCGGATCCCACAGGATCCTGCACGGCGTCTGCAGGAACCCGCCCCAACTGTAGATTCCGTGGAGGATCAGGCCGAGCGCGAGCGCCCCGGCGATCCGCAGGACGACCATCACGCGGAACCGCGGCCCGGCCTTCTGCGCGATCCGCAGCTCGACCGGCAGGCTGTGGGCGACGAGCATCATCGCCCCGAGCACGCTCGCCTGCGCCGCCGTCAGTCCCAGACCGGGCGCGAGCGAGACAAAGACGACCATCCCCGCGTAGATGTTCGTCACCATCGCCGTCGCCCAGACCAGCCCCATTTCACCCGGCAGGCCGACGCACCGCATGACCGGGCCGAGCAGGCTGCCGAGCCAATCGACGACGCCCACCTGCTGGAGCACGCGCGTCAAGATGCTGACGGGAATGACGATCTTGAAGAGGTCGAAGCTGGTCTTGAACGCCTCGCGAAGCAGCCGTTCCGCCTTGTCGCGCAGCCGGCCGCCGGAGCCGTCGGTCCCTTCCATCGCGTCAGGATACCTCAATTCGCGATCGGAGCAAGAAGGTTTTGGCCGGGGCCGGCAACGCCGAATGGGTCACGCCGCGGGCGGACGTCGCCGGCGTCGAACGTGGGTTGCTCGGCGGCTCTCTCGCGTGGCCGCTCCGCGCGCAGGACCCGCTCCCCCTCGCACGCTGGTACAGAATGAAGACCGATCGGCGGAATTGCTGGGCGCCGTATAGGTGAGGTCGTTGAAAGAATCAGAAACCGCCGACTCACAGAGTCGGCCTACAGGAAGGATCGCCTGACGGTGTTCCGGGGCCGCTTGTAGGCCCGCTCTGTGAGCGGACGGGCTGTTTCAGCGGTCGGAGCTGAACCGGTAGGTGCCAAACGAAGACGCGAGGTGCGAAACGGCGGCACTCGATGCCGACCTGCGTGCCCGCGCGCGATTGCTCGCGCGCTGATCACTGGTTTCGTACCTCGCCATACGCAGACTACCTCACGTTTGGCGGTTCGTCAAGTTTCGAGCGTGCCGAGTTATCCCCAGTTTTCTAATGCTTTGTCCGAGCGGCGTTCACGCCGCTTCGCGAGGCCCTTCAGGGCCGAGTCTAGGCCCCCGCTTTGAGCGGGGGTCACGCGCCGGCCGCTCCTTGCCAAGTGTAGCCCCGTTCACGGGGCTTCCCCTGGCGGCTCAAGCCACGCCCTCTGATGTCGGAGAAGCCCCGTGAACGGGGCTTCAGCCACAGAGAACACGATGCCCGCGTCACCCGGCCTCAAAGACCGGGCCTGGACTCGGAGCTGAAGCTCCTCGCAAAGGCCCGTGAACGGGCCTCACCCACCAAGAAAACCGGGGACCGCTCAGCCGAGCGTGCCTCCACGCAGGCCACACGTTGCTCGGGACGATGACGGACAGGGTTCGGGCTTCCCTTTTCGGCGTCCGTCATGCTGCGCCGAAAACCGTTCGCTCGGAGCCGTGTGTCGTTGGGTGGCCCGGACTCCGTCCGGGTCCGCGAAGCGGACAAGAGGACGAAACCATTTCCTCTTGTCGCCTGTCGGCGACCCCGACACAGTCGGGGCCACCCTGAAGGAAAAGCTTTTCGACGGACCACTGCCGTCATGCTACAATGGCGCGAAAGGAGTGGCTTGCCGGGGTGTCCGCAAGGCGAACAAGCAGTAGTATGCAGACCGGTATGAACATGGTTCGCTCTGGGAGATGGAAATGTTAGCAAGGCAGATCATTATCCTCTCCTTCGGCGCAACAGTCTTCCTTGCGCCCGGTTGTGGCAGGGAAGAAAGCAGGGACGCTCTTACAGGTCCCGCCGTGCGCGCCGCCAAGGAAGTGGCACGTGGTGTAGAACCCGGGACAATACAACTGACCGCATTCAGTGCCTATGATACGGGAGACCTAACCCGCATTTCTCACCGGGCTCTGAACGGGCAGGTCGCAGGGCGATGTGAC
>CAYLQD010000106.1:0-11473 GCA_964385685.1 uncultured Planctomycetota bacterium
GGTCACATCGCCCTGCGACCTGCCCGTTCAGAGCCCGGTGAGAAATGCGGGGTAGAGGTCCATCAGCAGGTTTTCCATCCCCCGCATCGTCCAGGCGCGTTCGTAGAGCGAGAAGCCGATGCGGAAGACGCGGAAGCAGTCGGGGCGGCGGGCGATGGTCGCGGGGATGTGATCGAAGAACCGGCCGTCGCACGGGTCGGGGAACGTGTAGTTCTCGAGCGTCGGCTCGGGCAGGACGAGCCCTTCGACGTTGCCGATGTCCTTGTCGACGCTCCGATCCCAGACGACGCCGAAGATGTCGCGGACGCGGTCGTCGGGCAGGTCTTCGCAGAAGTTGATGCACTCGCCGAAGTCGATGATGTGGTTCTGGAGCGCGTCCTCAAAATGGTCGAGGCCGTAGTGCGATCTGATCGCCTCCCACGCCTCCTTCGTGAAGTGGAGGCACCAGGGGACGTAGGGCGGCCGCTCGCCCTTGAGGACGGCGGCGATCACTTCGCGCTTGGTCATGGTGTCCCGCTCCCGGAGAACCAGCATAGTATAGCGCCCGGGATGGGCTGAAGGAACTTGCTGACCCGGCTGCGCAAAGGACGGTTGTGACTCGGGTGGCCCGGACTTTGTCCGGGTCCGCGACCTGTCCGCCGAAGCCCTGAGCTTGTCGAAGCGCGAAGGCGGGAGCGGACAAGAGGGAATCGCTATCCTCTTGTCGCCTTCGGCGACCCGGACGGAGTCCGGGCCACCCGACCGACCTTCCCCCGGTTGTGCTCAGCAGTTCCTTTCTCGCGGTCGCCTTTAGAACGGCGATTACGATTAGGATTACGATTACGGCAACGGCAACGGCGATTACGACAACAACAGTGGCTCAGTACATCCCGCCGCCCATGCCGCCGGGGGCGCCGGCCGGCATCGCGGGCTTCTCTTCCGGGATCTCGCTGACGATCGCGTCGGTCGTCAGCAGGAGGGCGGCGATGCTGGCCGCGTTCTGCAGCGCCGACCGGACAACCTTCGTCGGGTCGATGACGCCCGCAGCGACGAGATCGCAATACTTGCCCTCGAGCGCCTCGTAGCCGTAGTTCGCCTCGTCGGTCTCGGTGATCTTCTGCACGACGATGGCGCCGTTGACGCCCGCGTTCTCCGCGATCTGCGCACACGGAGCAACAAGGGCGCGCCGGACGATGTCGATGCCGACCTTCTCGTCGCCGCTCGCCTTGAGCCCGTCGAGGGCCTTGAGCGCGCGGATGAGGGCGACGCCGCCGCCGGGCAGGATGCCTTCGTCGACGGCCGCGCGGGTCGCGTGGAGCGCGTCCTCGACGCGCGCCTCCCGCTCCTTCATCTCGACCTCGGTCGCCGCACCGACGTTGATCTGCGCGACGCCGCCGGAGAGCTTCGCGAGCCGCTCTTCGAGCTTCTCGCGGTCGTAGTCGCTCGTCGTCGTCTCGATCTCGCGCTTGATCTGGTTGATGCGTCCGGTGATGTCGGCCTCGCTGGCGGCTCCTTCGATGATGGTCGTGTTGTCTTTGTCGACGACGACCTTCTTCGCCTGCCCGAGCTGGTCGAGCGTGATGGTCGCGAGGTCGATGCCGAGATCCTCCATGACGGGCTCGCCGCCGGTGAGGATGCCGATGTCGGCCATCATGGCCTTGCGGCGGTCGCCGAAGCCCGGGGCCTTGACGGCGCAGCACTGGAACGTGCCGCGGAGCTTGTTGACGACGAGGGTCGCGAGCGCCTCGCCCTCGATGTCCTCGGCGATGATGAGCAGCGGCCGCCCGGCCTTCGCAACGGACTCGAGCAGCGGGATGATGTCCTTGATGTTCGAGAGCTTCTTCTCGTGGATGAAGATGTAGGGCTTCTCGAGAACGACCTCCATGCTCTCCATGTCGTTGATGAAGTGCGGCGAGATGTAGCCCTTGTCGAACTGCATCCCCTCGACCCAGTCGACGGTCGTGTCGAGCGACTTGCCTTCCTCGACCGTGATGACGCCGTCCTTGCCGACCTTGTCCATCGCCTCAGCGATGATCTTGCCGATCTCGGGGTCGTTGTTGCCGGCGATCGCCGCGACCTGCGCGATCTCCTTCTTTCCCTTGACCGGCTTCGACATCTTCTCGAGCCGGCCGACGATGGCCGCGACGGCCTTCTCGACGCCGCGCTTCAGGCCCATCGGGGCCGCGCCCGCGGCGACGTTCTTCAGGCCCTCGTGGTAGATCGACTCGGCCAGAATGGTCGCCGTCGTCGTGCCGTCGCCCGCGGCGTCGGACGTCTTGCTCGCGACCTCCTTGACCATCTGGGCGCCCATGTTCTCGTACTTGTCCTCGAGTTCGATCTCCTTCGCCACCGTGACGCCGTCCTTCGTGACGGTCGGAGCGCCGAAGCTCTTCTCGATGACGACATTGCGGCCGCGGGGCCCGAGCGTGATCTTCACGGCCTTCGCGAGCTGGCCGACGCCGTCGCGAATCGCCTCGCGTGCCTCCTGGTCAAATGCGATCTTTTTCGGTGCCATGTTCCTCTTCTCCTATCGGGCTCTCTGAATGCGGTCTGGGCTTCGGGACAACGACGAATGGCGAAGCCGGGATAACGGATGACTGACCACATTCGTCATTGGTCACTCGTCATTTCGCGGCTATGCCACGACGGCCAGGACATCCGACTCCGACATGATGAGAACCTCCTCGCCGCCGACCGTCACCTCGGTCCCGGCGTAGGAGCTGAAAATCACGCGGTCGCCGACCTTGACCTGGAAGTCCTGCGTCTCGCCGCTGTCGAGCACCTTGCCCGTGCCGAGCGCGACGATCTCGCCTTCCTTCGGCTTCTCTTTCGCGCTGTCGGGCAGCACGATCCCGCCCTTCGTCGTCTGCTCCGCCTCGAGCCGCTTGACGACGATCCGATCCCCGAGGGGCTTCAGTCCGATCTTTTTCTTCTTTGCCATGCTTCTCCTCTCCTCACAAAAGGGAACACCACTGTCCCCGCGCCTCCGCGGAGACGAAAAGAGACCTCCTATTGAAGTCCATGTTGGGAATGGAACAGCGCCCAGAAACGGCAGAGATCCTTCGCTTCGCTCAGGATGACATAACTACATCCCAGTGTGTGAGACATGTCATTCTGAGCGTCAGCGAAGAATCTCCTGCTCTGGCCCCGAAATCCCATTACTAACATGGGCTCCAATGAACAACTCATCCCGAACCGAAGCGATCCGGATCAAACCCCGGCGAGCGCCGTCCGCTCGGGTAATACCTCTCGATCGACCAGTCGACGGCGTGGACGAGCCGCGGCATGTCGACCGGCTTGGGCAATATGGTGACCGCGTCTTCGTTCAGAGCGCCCTGAATCGAGCGCGTGTTGACCTCGACGGCGGTGAAGATGCAGGGGAGCGCGGCGCCGATGATGTCGCGGATCGCGTGGATGATCTCGAGGCCGGAGTAGTCGGGCAGGCGGACGTCCATCACGACGACGTGGATCCGTTCGCGGCGGACGATGCGGACGGCCTCGCGGCCCGACTGCGCCCCGACGGTCTCATAGCCCTCCGGCTCGAGCGTCTCGCGGATCGCGCGGACGCATCGCGGGTTCTCATCGGCGATCAGGATCGAGAGCCGTCGGTCGGACATCGCGCACCTCGCGTTGCGTACAATTCCTCGGAGGTGCATGAAGCAAAGCCCGTGCCACGGCGCGGCCAAGCCGCGAGGAATATCATAAGTGATTATGGTGGAGTGTGTTACGCGAACGGCTGGCTCTTGAGGAAGCGGGCCCGGCGCGGCATTTTGCTGTCACAATGGCAGGCGGGCTCAGGGCCGCCCCCCGAATTGGCAGGCGCCCGGCGACTGGGGACCGGTGCGATTGAGTGGATGCCGCTCTGTTGAAGAACTCTTCTTTCGGGGTGGCCCCGACTGTGTCGGGGTCGCCGAAGGCGACAGGAGGAAATCGCTTCGGCCTCTTGTCCGCTCCCGCCTTCGCCCTTCGACAAGCTCAGTGCCCACGGGGGCGAGCAAGCTTCGGCGGACAGGTCGCGGACCCGGACGGAGTCCGGGCCACCCGAGCCGGGGTCTGCCCGCGCTCGGCGGCGAGGCCCTACTCGGTCGCTGTCAACTCGACGAGGGCGCGGATCCGCTCGATAGGCTCGGGCTCGGCTGGCGGGCGAGCGTACTTCTCGGTCAGCGACGCGGCCCACGGACTCGGCCCGCCGTTGTGGCCCGCCGAACCGCCCCACATCGGCCACCCGGTCGCCGAGGGATCGCCCGTCCGGATCGACGCGACATGGCCGGTGCGCGAGACGACGACCACGCGGCCTTCGGTCACGATCGGCTCGCCGAAGATGCCGGCGCCGACGTACTCGCGCCAGCGCACCTTCCCCTTGATCGCATCGATGCACACGACGTGCCCGTCGACGGTTCCCAGGTAGAGGTTGCGGCCGGCGATGGCGGGCGGCGTGATGGGGCGCACGGCCTGGTATTTCGTGCGGAAGTTCAGCAGCCACTTCGCCTCGCCCGACGTCCAGTCGAAGCACTTCAACCGGCCGCGGCTGGTGACGATGGCTCGTGGTCCGATGATGAGCGGGCGCGAACCCTGGTAGGCCCACAGTTCCCGCGCGTTCGTGACACCGATCCCGCCCGCGTGCACCGCGGCGCCCCTCCGTTCGCGGTCGACCGCCTTGACGACGCGGTGGTTATTGCGGCAGAGGGCGACGGCGTGGCGGACCACGCTGGCCGTCGCCGCCAGCCGGCCGGCGGCCTCCGCCAGCGGCTTCGAATCGTTCGCCTTCGCCAGCTTGCGGGCGGCGCGCGCGATGGCGAGCGCCTTTCGCGCGTCCCGGTTCGCGGCCTTGAGTTTTCTGTACGGTTTCTCCCTGGCGAACGAAGCGAGTGCATCCAGAATCATGTTCCGGCGATGGTACTCGGGGCCGCCGTACGCGGCGACCAGCTTGCGGAGGTGGGCGCCCTCGAGTTCGCGGAACAGGAAGAGCGCCTCGAGGGCCGTCTTCCGGGACTCGGCCATCGCCTTCGCATTGTCCGACGCGGTCTCGAGGTGCGGCGCATGCGAACTCGCGAGCGGCTCGGCCACCAGCGGGCCGCCCGTCGCTGAATCGAGGATGGTCGTCCCCTCCGCGATCCAGCGGCAGGACAGCGTCCGCTGGCTGCTCCCCGTGCCGAGTGTGGCCTCGACGGTCCGCGGCATCCGCTGGCCGACAAAGATCATGCTGGCCACGATGCGCGGAGCGGTTGTGACGTACTGGTTCGCAATCCAAGCTCTACTCCCCGTTGCGGGATCGAACCGCGTCAGGGCGCCGTCGACGGTGGCGAGATAGACCGCTCCCTCGTGCACGACGGGCGTTGTGATCGCGGCCGCCGTGATTCGCTTCGTCCATAACGTCCTGCCGTTCAAGATGTTGTATGCAGCCAGGTAGTGGTTCTTGTCGTACGGATAGCAGATGAACAGCCGGCCGTCCGCGGCGGCGACGTGCGTCGTCAGCCGGCCACGGCACTCCCGCCCCCACAGAAAGCTCCCCGTCTTGGCGTCGCGAACGTAGAGGCGCGTCCCTTCGGCGATGTAGGCGACGGCGCCGTCCGCGACAACAGGGATGCCGGGGTCGGGGTAGACCGTGGTGTAGGTCCACAGGGCCCGCCCGGACTTGGAGTCGAGCGCCCAGAACCGCCGGCTGTCGTATCCGCCGCCGACGTAGATCACGCCGTCGACGACGGCCGGCGGCGCCAGAAGCGCCAGCCTCGGCGCGATCCGCACGCGCCACCCATAGCGCCCGTCGCCACACCGGAGGAGTTCCCGCTCCGGCTTCACGTCGTGATCGAGCCGCTCCCGGCCCGCGACTGTGAACATCTGCATGACGGGCGACGTGTTCTGCGCCGATGCGACCGAGGCCGCGACACAAACGGCCAGCCCGAAACTCAAGACGTACCCTGTCCTGACCATGGTACTCCCTCCTTGCTGAGGTCGACTTGAAGCTCTGAAAGGTCCTGCGTCTCCACGTGTTCATACCCGTGCCGCGGACTGAATATTGCAGACAAGAGCAGGGCGGGCGCGGTCGGGACTTCTTCGAGAAGACGTCGGGCTCGGTCGCAGCCGTTCACTTGTGTCTCCCTCGGGCCGGCTCGGGGCTTCGGTCCGCAGCCACCTCTAATTATTGGGGTCGGTCGCGCGATTTCGCAACCTTTCGACGCCGGAAATTCCCCAGCCAAGATCATTGCCCCGGCGCGTCCGCCCGGTAGAATGATGCGATGAAGATTCTGGCGCTCGAACCCTACCTGGGCGGAAGCCACCAGGCGTTCCTCGACGGCTGGACGGCGCACAGCCGGCACGCGTGGACGGCGCTCGGGCTGCCCGCGTTCAAGTGGAAGTGGCGGATGCGGCACGCGCCCATCACGCTCGCCGACGGGGCCGCCGCGCGCGTCGACGCGGGCGAGACGTGGGACGCCATGCTCTGCTCCGACATGCTTAACCTGCCCGAGTTCCTCGGGCTCGCGCCCGAATCGGTCCGGCGGCTGCCGGCCGTCGCCTACTTCCACGAGAACCAGCTCACGTATCCGGTGCGGTTCGAGGACGAGCGCGACTACCAGTACTGCTTCTCCAATATGGCGACGGCCCTCGCCGCGGCGGAAGTGTGGTTCAACTCGGCTTTTCACCGCGACCAGTTTCTCGGCGCGATCCCCGGGTTCCTCAGGAAGATGCCCGACCATCAGCCGTGGGACATCGTCGCGCGGATTCGGGCGAAGTCGCGCGTCGAGCCGCCGGGGATCGCCGAGCCGCCGGCACGCGGGCCCCGGGCGCCCGGCCCGATCCGGATCCTCTGGGCCGCGCGGTGGGAGCACGACAAAGATCCCGATGCGTTCTTCGAGGCGCTCGGGCTGCTTCGGGAGCGCGGCATCGACTTCCGCGTGAGCGTCGTCGGCGAGCAGTTTCGCGACGCGCCCACGTGTTTCGCCGCCGCCCGCGAGACGTTCGCCGATCACATCGACCGCTGGGGCTACCAGGCGCGCCGCGAAGACTATGAGGCCGCGCTGGCCGAGGCGGACGTCGTTGTGTCCACGGCTCAGCATGAGTTCTTCGGGCTCAGCGTCGTCGAGGCGGTCGCGGCGGGATGCCGGCCGGTGTTGCCGCGTCGGCTCGCGTACCCCGAAGTCTTCGCCGAGTTGGAGGAGGGGGGCGGCGAGTCGCCGTTCTACGAAGGCGGCGCGGCCGGGCTCGCCGAGACGCTGGCCGAGCTTGCCGGCCGCGTCGAGCGCGACGACCTCCGGAGGGATGACGCGCGGCGCGGCGTCCGGGCGGCTTCACGTTTCTTGTGGGACAATCGCGCGCCGGCCCTCGACGCAGCGATCGAGTCGCCTGGCTCCCGTTAGTCCTACGATGATGGCGGACGGTGCGCCCACAACAGAGAGATGCTTCGCTAACGCTCAGGATGACATGATAAGGCTACTCACTCTTTGTCATTCTGAGCGTTAGCGAAGAATCTCTTCTGAGAGTATGCGCCGCTCATCATCAGCGCATGCCTCAATGAGTTCGGCGTCACCGGAGCGACGCAGCGAGGAAGATGGCTGCCGCGGCGCAGAGGAGAATGTGGGCGAGCGGGACCCGCGAGCCGCCGCGACCTGTCTCCTGAAGCGGCGGCAGGGCCCGCAGGTTCTTGAGAGCGACGCCCCCGGTCAGGTTCGACAATCTTCTCGCGGCCGACGCGTCGCCGTCCGGCCGCCATTCGGGGCTGTAGCCGATCGTCACGTGTCCCTCGCCGAGGGTCTCGCCCGCCTTCCGGTCCATGACCTTCGCGACGTACGTGCCCTGCCTGTCGGCGGCCGCGGATCCCTCGTATCGCAGCCGGCCCGTCTGCCGCAGCTCGATCTCGCGGGCCTCGCCGCCCGGCGGGAACACGGCGGCCGCCAGCTCCACGTTCTCGAGCGGCTTCGCCGCCCCGGCGATGATCCGAAGGCGCCCCGCGGCCGGCTCGAGCGTCACCGCGAGCGCCGTTTGCCGGTCGCCTCCGCCCGCCGACAGGACGAGTTGTTCGAGGAACGCGGCGCCTTCCGGCTTCCACGCCGCCGCCCAGCCGTCGAGCGACGTCGTGCACGTGACCACGCGCCCGAGCCCGCGCCGCCATCGCACGAGGATGGGCGCGCCGTCGGCCACGAGCAGCGGCGGCGCCTCGGCCCGCGCGCCCGTCAGCACGTAGCCCGTGATCGGGCTCGCCAGCGGAAGCTCGCCCAGCCAGTTCGCGCCGGGGCCCGCCTGAATGGCGAACTCGCCCTCGCGGATGAGCGAGTCGGTGATGCGCCGCGTCTCGCGCGCCATCGCGGCCGGCAGGTCGGCGACGGTCTTGAGCGCGACGAACCGCCCGCCGGTCGCCTCGGCCGCGGCCTCGAGCGCCGTGAGCCCGTCGTTCATCGTCGCCTCGGTCGCCAGCACCGACAGCACGATGCCCGACGTCTTCATCCGCGCGGCGAGCGCCGCCCCGGCCAACTCGTCCTGGCTGCGGCCGTCGGACACGAGGATGATGTGCCGCTTGAGGTCGGACTTTTGCAGGATGGCCTCGGCAGTCTCGAGCGCCGGGCGTATCCGCGTGCGGCCCGACGGAAACAGGGCGCCGGCCGCGGCCCGCAGGCGCTCCAGGCCGTCCGCCGTCCGCGGCTGCTGCCGGTCGAGCAGGACGGTCGGGCTTTCGTTGAACGCAATGACGCTCAGCTCGTCGGACCGCTTGCCGGGGCGGCCGCCGAACTCGACGCCGGCGCGAAGCACGGCCTCGCGGACGAAGTCGATCTTCTTCCGCCCACCGAGCGGCGCGGCCATGCTGCCCGAGCGGTCGGCCACGATGGCGACCGACGTCGGCTTGCCCGCCCGGCGCTCGGGATCGACGTCGACGGGCAGCAGCGCGGCAAGCGGCGTCTCGGCATAGCCGCCGGGCCCCAGCGAACGGCGCCCGCCGAACACGACCAGCCCGCGGCCGGCGTCGGACACGAACCGCCGCAGCCACTTCAACCGCGCGTCCCCGAGCTTGTCCGCGGCGACATCGTCAAGCACGACCACATCGGCCGAGAGCATCGCCTCGTTCGTCGCGATCAGCGCCTCCGGTCGCGTGCGGCGGACGACGATCGACTCGTTCTTCTCCAGCAGGTCGGCGAGCGCGGCCGGCTTCCCGTCGGACACGCAGAGCACGGTCAGCTTGCCGCGAACGCGTACCGCGGCCGAGGCGGCGTCGTTCTCTGACGTGGTGTCGCCCTCGCACCGAAGTTGCGCGGTCAGCGTGTGGAGCCACGGCCCGGCGATGCGGACGCGCCGGACGAGCACGGTCTGCCGCTCGATGAGGTCGACGGTCTCGGGCCGGGCGAGCTGGCGGCCGTCGACGAGCAGGATGAGCTTGCCCCGCATCGGAGCCGTCGCGCCGGCGACGATCTCGAACGCGAAGTCCTGGCCCTCGGCCGCGGCGGCCGGCGCGCGGACGGACTCGATCCACGCGTCGTTCTCGGGCGCGGTCGGAAGGGTGAGCGAATGGATCGGGCGGTCGAGGGCGGCGGCCCGTGTGGCTGCGTCGCCCGTTGTCGCGCGCCCGTCGGTGACGAAGACGAGGTCGCCGGCGGCGCCGTCGGCGAAGAGCGCGGCGGCGGTCTCGAGCGCGGCCTCGAAGGACGTGCCGTCCTGGTCGATCCCGGCGGGTGGGGGCAGTTCGGCGGGCAGGTCGCGGGCGGCGGTCGGCGGGATGAGCACGCTCGCGTTCCGGCCGAAGGCGATGATGGCGACGCGGTCGGTCGGCCGCAGTTCCGCCGCCGCATCGGCCCGGATCGCGGGCAGCAGGGCGGCCGGTGCGCCGCGCGCGCTCGCCGACACGTCGACGAGATAGACGCGGAGCGCCGAGCCCTCGGTCCGTACGACGCCGGCGAGCGCGACGACGATTATGGCGGCGGAGAGCGCGGCCCCGAGCGCGACGAGGATGCCGCGGCGGCCCCGTCTCGCCAGGAACCATGCCGCGAGCCCCGCCAGGACGGCGAGAACGAGCAGCCCGGGATACTCGACGAGGACCATCGGCCACCTCGAACGCGTTTTTCAGAGGCAATTCCGCCGCGGACCAGTATACTATTATTGTTTACGTGCTTTCAAAGGAAGGGTTCGCTGTGTCGGGCGATCAGTCAGCACCATCGGTCTGGTCCACGTTGCGGGCCGTCTTCGGCTTCGCCCTGCTGGCCGCTCTCGCCGGGTTCGTTTTCGGCATGTGGGAGGAGGTCGCAGTCGCGCGCGAGAGGTACGTGGGCCGCGAACTCGTCGGCGACTATGCCGACCCCGAACACTGGTCCATTCGCGCCGGGCGGGTCATGGGGGCGTTTCAGGGCTGGCTGCAGGATTCGCTCGGGCCCGAGGAGCCGATTACCAGGCGGCGCGACGGCGTCGGCTCGCCGCCGAACGACCCGGAGAATCCGAAAGAGCCCGTCGACCCGCTCGATCTGCTGAAGGAGTATCCGAAGCCGATCCCGCCCGAGCCCGGACCGCCGCCGGCGCCCAGGCCCGAGCCCAAGCCCGAGCCCAAGGCGGGACCGAGGCCCGAGCCAAGGCCCGGGCCGAAACCGGAACCCAAGCCGCCCGGGCTCAAGGTCCCGCCCGGCATGAGCGTCAAGACGGCGCAGCTCCTTGCGAAGGCGCGAGCCGCCCGCGACGTGGCTATGAAGTACTACGTCAAGGCAAGCCCGAAGGCCGATCCCCGCGGCCGCGCGGCCGCGAACCGCGAGACGCTCAAGTACCTCAAGATCGCCCAGAGATACTACCAGGAGACGCTCAAGGGGAAGATGACCAAGTACCATCACAAGCGGGTGACGGCGGAGCTGGTCGCCGTCCAGCGGCGCATGTACTGGTGCGGCAAGTTCCAGTCCGGCAGGAGGCGACGATGAGGGGCCTACTCGCCGCGGCCGTCTTTCTCGTCGCGATCCGCGCGGGCGGCGTCCGGGCCTGCGAAGACGAGCCGCCCCCGCCGCCCGTCAAGCGGGAATCCCCGAAGGCCGAGCATCAGCGCTGGGGCACTGTCGTCCTCTCCGACAAGACCCGCATCGACGGCCTCATCTCGACCACGGCCGGCAAGCCGGTCCGCATCCTCGACCGGAAGAAGAACGTCTATCGCGACATCAAGTGGAAGAAGATCGAGCGGCTCGCGCAGGTGCCCGACGAGCAATGGACCGAGCGGGAATGGCGGTGGCTCGAGGGCGGGAACGACGAGAAAGTCTATACCGGCCGCGCCTACGCTGCCGCGAAGTATCACACGATCATCACGCTCAAGAGCGGCGAGCGGATCGTCGGCGACGTCGTCGCGCCGATCTACGTGAAGGCCGGGAAGACGCTCCATCGGCTCGAGCTGTCCAAACGCGCCAAGAGCCCGAAGCCGGTCGCGGAGGATGAACTCAAGCCGCTTGTCTACATCAAGCAACTCGTGCTGACGGACAAGGAACCCGAGAAGAAAGAAGAAGTGACAAATGACGAGTAACGAATGTCGAATGAATATCCGATGCCC